>JBOHTH010000234.1:0-4369 GCA_050733535.1 Gemmatimonadaceae bacterium
GGATCGCGCCGATCATCCCGCGCACATGGGTGGGGAGCATTATCGAGGGGAAGGTGGATCCGAGCGGGTTGATCTACGACCGGAATCGGTACTATGATCCCACGGCGGGGCGGTTTACGCAGGAAGACCCGATCGGGATTGGCGGCGGGCGTCAATCTCTACGGCTACGCCGGTGGCGACCCGGCCAACTCGTCCGATCCGTTTGGGCTGTGCCCGCCGAAGGATGAAAACAAAGCCGACTGCAAGGACGACAAGCAGAAGGAAGGCAAGAGCAGCAGCGACAGCAACGACCCACGCGGAGGTACGGGCCAACCAACCCAGTCTATTCCACTTGGGTACATCCCAGCCGGCAAACGCGTCCTTGCCGATGGCATCCAGATTACCGCGACGCCACAGGGTGCCCAGGCGTTCGCAACGATTGATGACCGAGGTGCACTTACGCTCTCGGTCTCCGGCAAAGTCGAGGTGCGAATCGAAGGCTGGCCCTCATTTACCCTCACGCGAGGCGCGATTAATCTCCAAACGGGGGAATACGGTGCGGAAGGCTACATCGTGCCTGGCATCGCTGCAGGGCGCGTGACCGGGAATATCCAGACCGGAGCGAAGGACTGGAAGATCGGACCATTTGGCATATTCCATGGACACGTTGATCCGCACATAGCGCCATGATCTCTGCGGTTGAAGCAGCGCGAGTCTTCCGCGCGCATAACGGGAACGACTTGAGTCGCGAATGTCGGAGTGGAGCAACGCTAGTCAACAGCCAACAATGAATGAGCGAACGGCAATGGCTAGTGCGCGACCGTACCTTTGGCTAAGACTTGCGGCAATATGCGTCGTCCTATACGGCGCCTATGTGGCTCTCAATCATTGGCTGGGAAACCGTTTAGCACAGACAATCGATCGTGTGGGCCGCCCGTTCGTGCATGCAGACGGACACGCCATTGCAGCCCCCAGCGGATCGGTCGTGCTTCTCGACGGTCGCGTCATAGCCCACGTTACCCAGATTGCGGGCGCTCGTCTCGGCGAACCGCGGTCCGACTCGTTGATGCTATTTCTAGGCGCTTTCAACGACTCGGCCGCTGCCGCGAGAGTCCGGAGCGATTCAACTTTCATAGCGGTACTTTCCGCAGTGACGGATTGGTCGCAACCAGTCCGGATCGAACTGATGCACCAGGCACGACCGATGTCGAGGCGCCCTTGGGGGCGTGTATTCATCGATCCCGCGCGCGTGGTGATTCCAATTTATCTCCCTGACACTTCGCGGTGATCGCAGTTGCCGTTCCCCTTGACCTTCCACGATCGCGCCCAATGATATGGTCGCGGAGCCGCTTGCGGATGCTGAACCATGTTGGCATCAGGCGCGACCTCTACCCCTTCGCCGGATTCATAAACCCCGTCGCCGTCTCAATCTGCCCACTCGGCCCAAACACGAACACGTTCGTCCCACTCCCGCGCTCCGCTCCGTCCGGCCCGACGACCGTGAACTCGGCGAGCACCGTCCCCTGGCAGTGCCGCACGTCGCCGGCCCGCTTCATCCGCATCCCCGGCATGTAGTACTGCGCCGCCGCGATGTGCGGGAACAGCTCGGCGAGCGTGCTGATGTTGCTGTATCGATCGTGGAACGTCACGCTCGATGACGCGATCTCGCGGAGCTTCTTCTCGCGCGTCGCTGCGTCGGGTTCTGCCCAAGAATCAAACCAGGCGTCGATCACCGTCGCGGCGCCACTGTTGACCTCGTCCGCGACGACATTCGAAAACAGCGAGAGCTGGAACCGCCAGCCCTGAATGTGCTGGTCGCGGATCGCCGCGTCGGCCAGTTCATGCGTAAGCGTGAGGCGTGTCGCGCCGCGCTCTGCGGCGAGCTGGATTGTGACACGTGAGGCGCCCGCCGGCATCGGCTCGCCCTTCACGTAGCCGTATGTAAACACGATGCGCTCCGGCGCCGTTGCCTCGATCACTTCACCGGCGACCTCGGTGCCCTCAGGATATCTGATGAAGACTTTGCCACCCGGACGCGCATCAATGGTCGACCCCGCGCCCCACCACGCAGCCCAGCGCGGCGTATCGGTGAAATAGCGGAACACGGCCTCACGCGGCGCGTTGATGACGATCGTGCGATCGAGACGATGGCCGAGTGCTGACATGCGTTCCCTCACTTGTGACGGTTGCGTTTGGTTCGCCGGCGTGCACGCGGGCCGCGGCGGGTTTGTTCGAGTTCCACGAGCAGCTTGAGACGCCAGAGCGCGTCGTCCCACATCTCCTCGAGCATTTTCGCCATGGGGCCGAGTGCGTCGCGCCGCGCCTGGTAGAGACGATGCTTGCCGCGGGCGCGGACGCTCAGGAGGCCGGCCTGCGACAGCGCGCGCAGCTGGAGCGAAACGGCGCCGAAGGTCACGTCGGGCATTGCGCGGTGGATCTCGCCGGCCGCCAGTTCATTCCGCCAGACGAGACGGAGGATCTCGCGCCGGCGCGGTGAGGCGATGGCGGCGAGCACGGGAGAGTCGACCGGCAGTTGCATGAGAATAGTTTAGTTGAAACTCAAATGTATGTCAAATCAAAACCGCGCCGTTCGAGCGGTGGCAGGTGACGTCGGATCCGCATGGGTTGATCTACGACCGCGATAGGTACTATGATCCCACGGCGGGGCGGTTTACGCAGGAGCCGAGCGCAGCGGCTAGATTGCGCAAGTCCGGCGTCCCTCTACAGCCCAGGAATCAACATGACCGAGATCCTGTTTGTCGTCGAAGAATCCCTGGAAGGCGGGTACATCGCGCGCGCGGTCGGCTCGTCAATCTTCACCGAAGCCGACGACCTCGATCAGCTTCGCGAAGCCGTCCGCGACTCGGTGCGCTGTCACTTTGAGGAGGCCGATCGGCCGAAGGCGATCCGGCTCCATCTCGTCCATGACGAAGTCATCGCGGCCTAGCGTGGTTCGCTAAGGTGGCCCGCCTTCCGCGCGATCTCTCGGGCCGCGATCTCGCTCGCGCGCTACGCCGCTACGGGTATGCGGTCACTCGCGAAACGGGGAGCCATATGCGGCTCACCACGCAGCAAGGGGGCGAGCATCACGTCACGATTCCCGATCACGTGAGTCTGCGCGTCGGCACACTGGCCGGCATCCTCGTCGACGTCGCCGAACATCTCCAGATCGAGCGCAGCGCGCTCGCGGCGGAACTCTTCGAGCGCTGAGCTTAAGATGCCGCTGGGCATTGTCCCACATCTATTGGCGCATCGTGCGCCATAGCGGCGAGTGAGTCGCATCGCGCCGTCACGTGCCGAACCGATCCCTCAAGACTGCATCAGTCGCAGCGGGCGAGGCCACCGGCGTCCAGCGTGAACGGCACCATCGAGCCGAGCGGCGCAATCGCCGCCCGCACGCGCTCCACCGCGCCCGCACCCGCGATCACCAGCACGCACCCGCCCCCCGACGCGCCCATCGCCTTCGACCCGAGGGCACCCGCGCCCGCCGCCCGCCGAACGATCTCGTCAATCAGCGGCGTTGGGATCGCCGGGTGCAGCGCACGCTGGTGCTCCCAGTGCTCGCCCATCAGCGTTCCCGCACCGTCGAGATCACCGGCCTCCAGCACCGCCGCGATTTGCTCGGCCAGCGCACGCATCCGGCCCAGCGCGACAATCACCCGCTCCTCGCGATTGCGATATGCGCGCACGACTTCCGTAATGTTGCTGCCCGAAATCCTTGATTCGCCCGTGTAGAGCAGAATCGCTCGGCGCTCGAACTCGGCGCGCGTGTGCGCGGACAGCGCGATCCGACGCAGTTCCACGCGATCCGAAAATGTGAGCGCGAGTGCGCCGCCGTGAGTCGCCGCGTAGTGGTCCTGGCGACCGCCCGCAATTCCCAGCTCCTCCACTTCGATCCGCCGCCCCTCTTCAGCGATCTCGCAGTGATGCCACGGTTCGCCGCGCCACACGGCGAACGCGCCCAACAGCGCAGCGCTCGCCGCCGACGAGCCGCCCAGGCCAGCGTTCACCGGAAAATCACTCTCGATCGTCACGCGAACGCCTTCCACCCTCGCGCGTCTGCACGCTGCGCGTACGAGCGCCGCGTCGGCGGGCGCGTGCGAATCGGCGCCGGCATTCGCGGCGAGGCCGCCGGCGCTGTCCGCAGCGACCGTCGCCGTGGCATAGCGCGCGATCGCGATGTTGCACACGAAGCCGCCCTCTTCCTCACAGTAGGGCGGCACGTCGGTCCATCCGCCGCCGAGATCCAGCCGCGTGGGCGCGCGAACTTTCACCGTGCGCAGCGCCTCGGCGTTCATGTGCGCTCACCAAGCTGGCGCGCGAGCGGCCCGTGCTGCCCCGCGAGCGAATCGCGCAGATGGTCGCCGAGCAGCGTGACCGCCAGCACGGT
>JBOHTH010000235.1:0-7773 GCA_050733535.1 Gemmatimonadaceae bacterium
GGTAGAGAATGCCGACGCCGACCATTGGCACGCCGAGGTCTGATGCGGCCTTGAGATGGTCGCCCGCCAACACGCCGAGTCCACCGGAATAGATGGGGACCGAGTGGTAGAACCCGAACTCGGCGCAGAAATATGCGGTGGTCTTGTCGCGGAGCGTCGGATACGCCTTCGCGTACCAGGTCTGATCACTCGACTTCTCAGCTTGATACCAGCGCATGAGTTCGGCGTACGACGCCATGAACTCCGGGCTCGCGGCGCACTGTGCAAGTCGCTCTGGCCCCACTTCGGCGAGCAGCCTGATTGGATCGTTGTGGCAGCGGGTCCACAGATGGCGGTCAATGTCACGGAACAGTGCGCGAGCCAGATGGTGCCAGCTCCAGTCGAGGTTGAGGGCGACGTCCGCGAGCCCCGAAAGGGTCTGTGGAAGCGATGGAAAAGTTGGTGGCATGTTGGGTTCGAGAGTGCAACAGCGGCGCAGATTGAGTGAACCCTCCTAAGGTAGCCTCACACCAAAGGAGAGTCTAAGCCACTGGGAGAAAATGACCGCGTGGCGTGTATCAGTGTATAGGCGAGGCCACATTGCGATCGCGCGGCGCCTCCCCAATCTTGAAGTGTGGCGAATCGGAGGAAGACAAATGAAAGCCCGCGACATCATGACTGCGCACCCCTCAGTGGTCGGCCCCAACGACACGGTGCGCCACGCGGCGGAGCTGATGCGCGACCGCCACATTGGAATGCTTCCCGTCATTGATGATCTGCGCGGTCGACACGCGGTCGGAGTACTCACGATCCGTGATATCGCGACGCGATGCGTTGCGGCCGGGCATGACGCAGGGTGTTGCGTGCGCGATCACATGACCAGGCGATCGATTGTCACGGTGGCCGCGGACGCCGACATCGATGAAGTGATCCACAAGATGCAACTTGCCCAGCTTCGCCGTATTCTGGTGGTCGGTATGGACGAGCGTCTGGTCGGTGTCATCGCGCACTCGGACGTCGCGACACGTGGGAAGCCGCTCGCGCCCGAGCCGGCGCACGAACTCGCTGGCGTCTAGACCTTGGTAGTACTCCGGCCTACCATGGTTTCGGCGGTGGCTGGTCCGGTCGCCCCCGGGTGGCCGGAAGCCCACGTCCCGCGCGGCCAGTAGCCGGCTTGCCGCCGCGCCCGAGCCGCCCGCCGCGCCCCTGCTGCGCCTGACGCATCTGCGTGACCCGCTGGCGGATCTGCTGCTCGAGCGCGAAGTACTTCGCCCGCTGGAGCGGCGTCAAAAAGTTGGCGAGCTCCTTCTGCTCCGCTTCCTGGATGTCCACGCGCTGCCGCTGAGTTTTGATAAGCCGGTCCATGAGCGCCGCGATCTGCCCCTGTCGCGCGGAATCTGTGCGCAGCATCTCGTCGCGCAGCGACATGCGGACATCGCGTTCCTGCGCTACGAGAATGCGGCGCTGTTCGTCAAACTTTCTGTTCGTCGCCTGGAGCTTGACCATCTGATCGTCGGTCGTGCCGAGCCGCTGGCGAGTGATCTGGGCCATCCGCTCCCGCACGAGTTGCTCGAGGTTGGCCCGTGTCGGCCGCACCGAGTCGCCGCGTGCTGCTGCGCGCGCCTGCTGGCGCCGTCCGCCCTGCGCGTGAGCGGGAGTAACGGCCACGCACACGAGCGCGAACAGTGCAACGAGTTTAGCGCTCACCGTGACCTCCGTCTGGCGGCAAGATAGGCGTGAGATGAGTCTCAGGCTCGACGCTTGGCAGTGCGTCGAGACCGTCGAGCTCGCCGAGCAGCGCGTCGAGCTGCTCGTCACTCAGGTCTGAGAGTCCGCCGCCGAAGCTCATTGCTGGCTGGCCCGACGTTACCACCGCTGCCTGCGCGACCTGTGCGGGCGTGGCGCTGGTCGAGTCTGCGCGGGCAGGCGCGACCTTCGGGCTCGGCGTAATTGCCGGTGCGCGCTGCGGGGTTGTCGAGCTCGCCAGCGGTGTAGCAACAGCGACCTGCTGACGCGCCGGTGCGCGTTGCTTTTCGAACTGCGCGACCGAGTAAGCTCCAATCGCAACGATTCCAATAGCGGCCGCTGCGCGCCACCCGGTGTTCAGGAAGCGGCTTCCGGCCTCCGCCTTCCGGCTTCTTGGCATCGCATTCACAATCCTCGCGATGTCGATCGTCGGCACCGGAATCGCCCGCACCGCAGCTTCGATCAGCTCGACCTCTGCGCGGCAATCTTCGCAGCCCTCGAGATGCGCCGCGACGGTCGCGCGCTCGCCGACAGAGAGCGTGCCATGCACGTACTCCGGCAGCCGATCCCGCATGTTCCCATCGGCGCAATCATTCATCATCGAGAAACTCCTTGACCGCTCTCATTGCGTTGTGGTAGTGCACGCGGCAGGCGCCTTCGGTGCTGCCAACCGCCTTTGCGATCTCTCCATATGCCATCCCTTCCGTCACCCGCAGGACGAACACCTGCTTCTGCAGCGGCGAGAGACCCTCGATCGCCTGCCTGACCCGCACGGCCGTTTCGTCGGCCACCAGCACATCGAGCGCATCGTACGCTTGCACCGCATGCCCTTCATCAAGCTCGACCTGATTCCGGTGCCGCTTGCCTGCGCGCTGGCGGTCGAGCATCAGGCGCCGGAGGATCGTGAACAGCCACGTGCGAAGCGAACTGTCGGCCCGGAACGAATCGAGCGAGTTGAACGCCCGCACGAACGTGTCTTGCACAAGCTCGTCCAGTGCATCGCGTTCGCCCGAGCTCGCGGCGAACCGGGCGAGCGCGTGCGCATGCCGCTCCACTATCGCGGCTGCCGCTCGCTGGTCGCCCTGTTTCCACCGTTTGATGAGTTCGAGGTCAGCCGCTCCGTCGTCCAGCCGTCCCATTCCGCCCATGCCGTCACCAATTGAGACGCCGGTTACTCCCGGACGTTAACTTGCCGCGTGCGCCCAGGCCCGCCAGCCTGCAACCGCCCCTTATTCCCGATGAAGCCGCCATGCCGCCGATTGAGATTGTCGCCCACCGCGGGGCCTCCAAGGAACGTCCAGAAAACACCGTCGCTGCCTTTCTCCGGGCGGTGGAGCTCGGGGCCGATGGAGTCGAGTTGGACGTCCATCTAACGGCGGACAACGTACTGGTTGTACACCACGACGAGGTTCCGCACGAACCGCAGACACCGGAGCTCGCCGGCCGATCCATTCACTCACTGACTCTCGGGGAGGTGCGGTCGTTTCGAGTGCGCGGTGAGGTGATTCCAACTCTCGAGGAGGTTATTCGAGCCGTCGCTGACCGGGCGATCATTTATTGCGAGCTCAAGGGTCCCGGCACGGCACCGGCTGCGGTCGCTCTGCTGCGCGGCGCCGGCGCACGGGCTGCGGTGCATGCCTTCGACCATCGCCAGATTGCCGAGGCACGCGTGCTCGCCCCAGATCTCGCACGCGGCGTACTCGAGGCGAGCTACCACATTGCTCCAACTGCGTCGCTGGAGAGTGTCGATGCCCGTGACCTTTGGATGGCGTCCGAGCTGATCGACCGGGATCTCGTTACGGCCGTGCATGCGCGCGGGTGTCGCCTCGCCGCATGGACCGTCGATGCGCCCGCAGAGATGGAACGGCTCGCGGCGCTCGGCGTCGACTCGCTGTGCACGAACGATGTCGCGCTTTGTCGTGCGGTCATGGGTCGCTGACGGAAATGCGTGAACGCATGAGTGTTTCAGCTTTGGTGTTCGCTACTCGCTTCGTCCCACCACAGCTAAGAACCAAGAACTCCAATCCCACGGCATCTCACCCAAAGCCAACAACCGGCGTAGACTCCTCGCGCTTTCCGGTTGACTCTCTATCGGGCTGGAAAATGCCCTAGCTCTCTGGCGTTACGACGCATACTTTCGCGAAGTTCACAACCCCCTAACGCATACCAGACGTACGAGGTGACCGCATGCGCACGAGATACCTCTTCCTTCCTTTGCTCTTCGCGGCGATTCCTGCCGCCGCCCAGACCGGACCCGCCCCCGGGCCCGGCGCGCTCAGCATTCCCAACGCCAATCCGTTTCCAAGCACGTACACGCCCTTTGCGTCGCGGCCTACGCTCATCCAGCACGTGAACATCTTCACTGCGGCTGGTCCACTGATTCGCAACGGATCGATTCTCATCCAGGACGGAAAGGTCGCTGCGGTAGGCCCGTCTGCGAGCGCGCCCGCCGGCGCGGTCGTCATCGACGGCACGGGCAAGTACGTCACGCCGGGCATCATCGACGACCACTCGCACCTCGGGGCGAATGCCGCTCCCGACGTTTGGGCCCGCACTGACGCCAACGAGCTCGTGAATCCAGTAACGGGCTACGTATGGGTCGAGCACTCCGTGTGGCCGCAGGACCCACAGTTTCCGCGCGACCTCGCCGGCGGCGTCACCACGGTGCAGATCCTGCCGGGATCGGGAAACCTGTTCGGCGGGCGCAGCGTGATCCTGAAAGTCGTGCCGAGCGCGACCGTGCAGGGGATGAAGTTTCCGGGTGCGAAGTACGGGCTGAAAATGGCGTGCGGCGAGAATCCAATGCGCGTGTATTCGGCGCGCGGGCCGCAGACTCGCATGGGTGATGTGGCGGGCTATCGCGCGGCGTGGATACAGGCCGAGGCATACCGACGGAAGTGGGACAAGTGGCTCGAGAACCGCACGGGCGATCCCCCGGCGCGCGATCTCAATCTCGAGACACTGGCCGAAGTGCTCCGCGGAAACATCCTCGTGCACATGCACTGCTACATGGCCGACGAGATGGCGGCGCTGATCGATGTCTCGAAGGAGTTCGGCTACAAGATCCGCTCGTTCCACCACGCCGTTGAAGCGTACAAGATCGCGCCGCTGCTGGCGAAGGAAGGAATCGCGGCGTCCATGTGGGCCGATTGGGGCGGGATGAAGATGGAAATGATGGACGGCATCCGTGCGAACATGGCGATCGTGCAGGCGGCGGGCGGCATCGTGATCATGCACTCGGACGACGCGAACGGCTCGCAGCGCCTCAATCAAGAGGCGGCCAAGGCGATGGCCGCCGGACACGCCGCCGGGATCAACATCACGGAGGAAGACGCGGTCAAGTGGATGACCATCAACCCCGCATGGGCGATCGGTCTCGACGACAAGATCGGTTCGCTGGTCCCCGGCAAAAACGCGGACCTTGTCCTGTGGTCTGGCGATCCGTTCTCGGTATACACGCGCACCGAAAAAGTCTGGGTCGACGGCGCGATGCTCTACGACCGGTCGGATCCGGCACAGCAATGGCGCACCGACTTCGAGCTCGGGTATGTGCCGGTCAACAACGGAGGGTCGCACTGATGCGCGCGCATATGAAGTTCTTCGCGGCGGGCTCGCTCGCCGCCCTCGCAGTCGCGGCATCGGCCAGCGCGCAGACGATCGCAATCACCGGGGGTACGGTCTATCCGGTGAGCGGGCCGAAGATCGAGCACGGCACCGTGGTGATCGCCAACGGGAAAGTCCTCGCGGTCGGCGCAAACGTCCCGATCCCCGCCGGCGCCACGCGCATCGATGCAACCGGAAAGTGGGTGACGCCCGGGTTGTTCAACGCCGCGACGACGCTCGGACTCGCGGAAGGAAATCCTGGAAGCGGTGGCTATAACGAATCGCGCGCGAAAGGCGACCAGGGTGTTGCGGCCTCGTTCAATGCGTGGGAAGGAATGAATCCCGCATCGACGTTTATTCCCGCGACGCGCAAGGACGGCATTACGACCGCGATGGTCGCGCCGGCGGCCGGACAGATTATCAGCGGGCGCGCCGCGATCGTCGATCTCAATGGCCAGACCGTGGCCTCGATGCTTGTCAGGGCGCCCGTCGCGATGATCGCGACGCTGACGCAGGGCACCGATGCGCGCGGCGAGCAGTACGAGCACCTGCGGACGATCCTCTCCGACGCGAAAGTCTACGGCCTGCGAAAGCTCGCGTATGAGAACGGTGCGATTCGGCCGCTTGCCGCATCGCGCGAGGACCTCGCGGCGCTCGCACCGGTCGTCGCTGGGACGATGCCGCTCATCGTGACGGCCAACCGCGTGAGCGACATCCGCGCGGCGCTCGGCATCGCAAAGGAATTCGGCCTGAAACTTGTGATCGAGGGCGGAGCCGAGGCATGGGAGGCGGCCAAAGAACTTGCCGCCGCGCACGTGGCCGTGATGGCGGGTGCGATGAACAACATCCCGAACTCATTTTCGTCGCTCGGCCACCGTCAGGAGAATCTCGCCATCCTCAGGGCTGCCGGCGTGCAGGTGATCATCATCGGCGACGGCGGCGGACTCGGCGAGGACAACTACAATGCGCGGAACGTCCGCTATGAAGCCGGCAACGCGGTGGCGTACGGGATGAAATGGGACGACGCCCTCAAGGCGATCACGATGGCGCCGGCGGAGGTGATGGGGGTGGCGGACCGCGTCGGGTCGCTGCAGCCCGGGCGAGAGGCCGACGTGGTGGTGTGGAGTGGAGATCCGTTTGAGTTTGCGACGGTGGCAGAGCACGTCTACGTCCGTGGCGTGGAGAACCTGCAGCGCACGCGGCAGGATGAGCTGACGGATCGGTACAAGAACCAGCCGCCTACATACAGAAAACCATAATGCGAGTTGAAACGTTATTTGTCCCTTGGTTAACTGAAGTGAACCTCAGTTAGCCAAGGGGCAAATAACGTTTATTTCGCCGGCGCTGATGCCGTATTCGCGGCGAGTTCTGCGGCCAGGCGCTTCGCCTCCGCAGCGTGTTCGGCCAGCGTCGCCTCGAGCCGCTGGATCGTGTCCGGCGCCGGTTCCTTTCCGCTCTGATGCGCCTGATGCACGGCATATCCAAGCGCCTGTGCGGATTTGTCGGCGAGCTGGCGGACACGAAAGAGCTCGAGCCGAATCTTCCCTTCGTCGATCGCTCCGCGCGCGGCCTTGCCTGCGCTGCGGAGTTCGGTGGACAGTTTGTCCCAGAGAGCCATGCGAACCTCCCGCTTGGCTACACTACCGCGATTACGCCGCGGAAGTTTCCTGCGCGGGATAGACCGAGATCTTGAACCGCGACTTGCTCTTGTGCTCGAACTTCACGATGCCGTCGACGAGGGCGAAGATCGTGTAATCGGAGCCGAGGCCGACGTTGTTGCCCGGGTGCCAGCGGGTTCCGCACTGACGGACGATGATGTTCCCGGCGCGCACGCGCTCGCCGCCGAACTTCTTTACGCCGCGGTACTGCGGGTTGGAGTCGCGCCCGTTGCGCGTCGAGCCTACGCCTTTTTTATGTGCCATGGTCGGTTATCCGAGCTTGATGTCGTTGATGCGGATTTCCGTGAAGCCCTGCCGGTGCCCCTGCTTCTTGGCGTAGTTCTTCCGGCGCCGGAACTTGAAGACGACGATCTTTTCGCCGAGGCCGTGCTTGACGATCTCACCGGTGACCTTCGCGCCTTTCAGCATGGGCACACCGACCTTCGCGGTGCTGCCGTCCGATCCGAGGAGGACCTCGTTGAATTCGATTTTCGTGCCGGCGTCGCCCAGCATGGTGGGGACGCGCAGCGTCTTGCCCGGCTCGGCGCGGAACTGCTTGCCGCCGGTTTTGATAATCGCGTAGGACATAAACCTATTCCGAATGGATTTGCTTAGAGCCTAACATAATAGTCTGCTTTGACTTGTACATCAAGGGGTACTGGCGAGGCTTGTCAAGCGCGGATAGAAGTGTCCCCTGCGGTGAGCGGATAGAAATGTCCCTCGTTTGCGTGATGGGTATCATCGGTCAGCCCGATGCGCTGACGGGCGTTCCGCGCGTGCGGTGCTG
>JBOHTH010000236.1:0-12229 GCA_050733535.1 Gemmatimonadaceae bacterium
ACCGAATCGGTGTCGGCTCCGCTCGCCGACCAAGTAGCACAACTGTTCGGCGACTCCGCAGCGGTCGGGCCGGGCCCGGCGGCAAAGTCCGGACGGCGAGCGAAGCCGCCGCGGGAAGTCACACCCGACGCCGTCGCGCTCCTCCAGCTCACGGTGCCGTCAGGACGGATCGGTGTCGGGGATACAGTTCACCTCCATCTTCAGGCCTTGGATGATGGCGGGCTCCCTGTGACCACGCCACAGATCGTGTGGACGACCTCGAACCCGCGGGTCGTGCGCTTTGCCGGCGCCGGCGAGGCAATCGCGGTGAGCGAGGGGAAGGCGACGGTCACCGTGTCAGCCGGCAGCGCGACTACGGCGCGGGATGTGATGGTCTTGGCTAGGCGTCGCTAGAACCGACAATCGCGCGGCAAAACAATCTGCGGTGGTGCGCGGTGAGCCCGGCTGTGCGGAGGGCCGCGAGGTGCATCGGTGTGCCGTACCCGGCATTCTTCGCCCATCCGTACGCCGGATACCGCCCTGCGAGCGACGTCATCAGGCGGTCGCGGGTGACCTTGGCGACGATCGAGGCGCAGGCGACGCAGTAGCAACGCCGGTCGCCACCCACGACGGCGCGGTGGGCGATGCCCAAAGTCCCGATCGGCCTCCCGTCAATCAGCACGGCGTCGGGCACAACGCGCAGGCGGGCGAGCGCCCGCCGCATCGCCACCACAGAGGCGTGGTAGATGTTGAGGGCCGCGATCTCCTGAACGCTCGCCGCTCCCAGCGCGAGCGCGACGGCCCGGCCGCGGATCAGGAGCGCCAGACGCTCGCGATCGGCGGCACTGAGCGCCTTGGAGTCGTCCACGCCCGAAATTGCGCGTTCTCCGGGCGGCATGACGATCGCACATGCGACAACGGGGCCCGCACGGGGGCCCCGTCCGACTTCATCCACTCCGGCGATCAGCGTGGCGCCGGCGGCGCGCAACTCTCTCTCAATCGCACTCCACCGTGACACCGTCCGGCTTCCGCCTTCGGGCTTCCGGCTATTCGGTTTCCGCCGTTCCCGTCACCGGCACCACAACGCGCACCTTCTTCTCCTTGATGCGCGCGGACTTGCCGGTCACGTTGCGCAGATAGAAGAGCTTCGCGCGGCGCACGCGGCCACGGCGCACCACGGTGATTTCGGAAAGCATGGGCGAGTGCACCGGGAAGATGCGCTCGACACCGACGCCGTTGGAGATCTTGCGGACCGTGAAGGTCTCAGAAACACCAGCGCCGCGCCGCGCGATGCACACGCCCTCGAACGCCTGAAGACGCTCTTTCTCGCCTTCCTTGACACGCACGTTGACACGCAGCGTGTCGCCTGAGCGGAAGGGCGGAATGGTCTTCATCCATTCCTTCTGGGTTTCGATGAACGGGTGCATGGTAAGGCTCGTCAGGTATTGGGGTTGAGCCATGCAACTTAGTCGCTGAGCTGGTCCGATTCAAGGGACCAAGACCGAAGACCGAAGACCGAGGCCGGATCCACGCTATCGCTCGGTCATCGGTCTTCGGGCTTCGGTCTTCGGTCCCGCCACTTCTCGATCTCCGCATGGTTCCCCGACAGCAGGACGTCAGGGACCTTGAACCCACGGTACTCGGGCGGCCTCGTATAACTCGGGGCCGAGATCCCGCGCCCATAGAACGAGTCCGTCCGCGCGCTCTCCAGGTCGCTCATCGCCCCCGGGAGCAGCCGCACCGTCGCATCGATCACCGCGAGCGCCGCGGGCTCGCCGCCGCTCAGGACGAAGTCGCCAAGCGAAAGCTCCTCTGTCGCCAGATGATCCGCGACCCGCTGGTCGACGTCCTTGTAATGACCGCAGAGCAGCGTGAACTCCTCCAGCTGCGACAGCCGCTCGGCGTCGGCGTGCACGAACTTGCGGCCGCGCGGCGAGAGCAGGATGATCGGCGGCTTTGCACCGATGCCATCGACTGCCTCGAAGAAAGGCGCGGGTTTCATCACCATGCCGGCTCCGCCGCCATACGGCGCGTCGTCCACCGTGCGATGCTTGTCATGCGTGTAGTCGCGCAGGTCCACGAGCTGGTACTGCACGAGGCCCGCGGCAGCCGCGCGAGCCGGAATGGAAATGCCGAGCGGACCCGCGAAGAAATCGGGGAAGATGGAGATCACGCGGATCGTCAGCACGCGCTCACTCGCTTCCGCCGCTGAACAATTCGTCGGGGATCGCGACCGTCAGCGTGCGACCGGCGCGGTTGACATCGCGGACGAACTGCTGGTTGAACGGGAGCGCGACATCGCCGCGGCCCGTGTGCACGTCGAGGAGCACGCCGTGCGGAACCTGAAACCAGCCGCGCACTTCGCCGAGCGCGGCACCGCTCTCGTCGAGCACCCGCATGCCGCCCAGTTCGTGGAGGAACAGCTCGCCTTCCATAGGCGCCGTAAGCTCGTCCATCGGCACGAGCAGATGGCGACCGTTCCACCGCTCGGCCTCGGTGCGGTCAGAAACGGCGTCAAGCGTGACGAGCAACCCGCCCTTGAACGGGCGGCTCGAGACGACCTTCAGCTCGCGCAGCTCGCCGGATGTTGGGTCCCGCCACGCATCGCCGGCTGCAGTCCCCTGAAAAACGCGAGCGCCGGACGCAAAAATCGCGTCCGGCGCATCGGTCATCAGTTCCACTACCAGCTCGCCGCGAATGCCGTGGGCGCGACGGACGCGGCCGACGATGGCGAACTGATGGGTATCGCCGGAAATGGGCTCAGCCTTCCTTCACCGGCACAGCGGCCGCGGCCTTCTTTGTGGCGAGGCGGGTCTCATGGCGGACCTTGAGTACTCCTGCCTTGCGGAGGAGCGAGCGCACCGTGTCGCTCGGCTGCGCGCCGTTGTCCATCCAATAATTCGCCCGCGCGATGTCGAGATTGAGTGCGGCTTCACCGCTGCGGGGAGCATACTGCCCGATGATCTCGATGAACTTCCCCTCGCGCGGGCTGCGCGAATCGGCGACCACGATACGGTACGTTGGCGCCCTTTTGCGGCCGGTACGGCGGAGGCGGATCTTGACTGCCATTTGCTGCTCCTCGTGAAGCGGTGATGGTCCTGCCCCGAGCTCATCGCGAATCGGCGATTTGCCGGCCGCACTCGGTTGTTGTTGATGCTCAAAGCTAACAGCTCAAGCGCACAGATCACAGCTTGGCTGTTTCAGAGCTATCCGTTCAAGGCGTTGAGCTAGCGGTGAGCTCTGAACTCGAGCTTCGACACTGCCAAGCGGTGGGCCATGAGCTTGACCTTTGAGCCGTGAGCTCTACGGCAAGCCACCGAACATCCCCGGGGGCATTCGGCCACCCCCGGACATCTTTTTCATCATCTTTTGCATATCGCGGAACTGATCCATCAGCCGGTTCACCTCGCTGATTGGCCGCCCGCTTCCCTTCGCAATGCGGATCCGCCGGGACCCGTTCAGAAGCTCCGGCTTCTTCCGCTCCTCGTTCGTCATCGACAGGACAATCGCCTCGACCCATTTGATCCGCTTGGGATCGGTGTTCGCCTGCTTGAGCATCTTGGTATTCACGCCCGGCAGCATCTTGAGCACGCCCTCGAGCGGTCCAAGTTTCTGGATCTGCTTCATCGCCGCGAGAAAATCGTTCAGGTCCATTCCTTCCTTGCGGACCTTCTTCTCGAGCTTCTTCGTCGCCTCGGCGTCGAACGTCTCCTGGGCCTTCTCCACGAGCGAGACGATGTCGCCCTGCTGGAGGATCCTTCCGGCCATGCGGTCCGGGTGGAACTCCTCGAGCGCGTCGGTCTTTTCTCCGGTGCCGATGTACTTGATCGGCTTTTTCGTGACGCCGTAAATCGAGAGCGCCGCGCCGCCGCGTGCGTCGCCGTCGAGCTTGGTGAGAATCACGCCGGTGACGCCAAGAGCGGTGTCGAAGCCCTGCGAAATTCGCACCGCCTCCTGGCCGGTCATGCCGTCGGCCACGAGCAGAATCTCATCGGGATGCACCGCGTCCTTCAGGCGGCGCAGCTCGTTCATCATCCCCTCATCGATCTGCAGACGGCCAGCGGTGTCGACGATGACCACGCGATCGCGTTCCCGGCGCGCCTGTTCGAGGCCCGCGCGCGCGATCTTCACGACGTCTTGCGTCGACCGGTCGGCGTACACCGGGATGCTGAGTTCCTTGCCGAGCGTCTCGAGCTGGTCGATGGCCGCCGGACGGTATACGTCGCCCGCAATCATCCGGACCTGCCGTCCCTCACCCTTCAGCCGCCGCGCGAGCTTCGCCGCGGTGGTGGTTTTTCCGGACCCTTGGAGCCCGACCATCATGACCACGGTCGGGGGGACACTCGACAGCTTGAGCGACTCGCGGCGCTCGCCGAGCATCACCGTGAGCTCGTCGAACACGATCTTGACGAGTTGCTGCGCCGGACTGACCGTGCGCAGCTGCGAGACACCCACCGCCTTCGTCGTTACACGATCGAGGAACTCGCCGGTGAGCTGGAAGTTGACGTCCGCATCCAGCAGGATGCTTCTCACCTCGCGCAGTCCGTCCTTGATATCGGATTCGGACAGCATGCCACGGCCGCGGAGCTTCGCGAAAGTGGCTTCGAGTTTGGAGGAGAGTTCGTCGAACATGAGCGAGAAAAGTTACCCGACGACGAGGCGATCACCAAGGTCAACCGTAGAGTTTTGGGTGACTCACTACCCCGAGCGCACCACCCCTAGCCCAACACGCCTGTGCCGTTACCCATCACCCCGAACCAAAAATGCTGTTTGGTGTTGAGGGTCGTGGGCAACGGCGACGGCGTGTTGAGCTAGGGGTGGTGCGCTTGGGGTCTTGGGTTCTCAATACGTCTAGTCGCTCAGACGGTCTCGCCTTAGCTTCCTCTCAACGTGACCCTCCCCGCGCTCCCGAGCGAGCTGCCGCTTCTGGCCCTCCGCTCGACGATCGTCTTCCCCCACGGCACCATCGCCGTGCAGATGGGCGCCGCCGACAACCTCACGCTGCTCCGCGCCCACCCGGAGCCGGGCGCGCTCGTTCTCCTCGCCGTCGCACTCGGCGAGGACGCGCAGGCTCCCGCTCGCCTCGAGGGCCGCGTTGGCGTGTTCGCCCGCGTGAAGGACCGGAGCAGTTCCGGCGCGGAAACAATCCAGGTCACGCTCGAGGGACTCGCGCGGGCGCGCATCGGCGAGCTCGTGTCGCGCGCCCCGTTTCCGGTCGTCAGCGTGGCACCCGTCGACGAGACCGCCGCGCCGCCCGACGCCGCCCGCGCGCTCATGGATCGCATCGTGGTCACGGCCGAGGCGCTCGTGGAGCGCAACGAGCAGTTCCCCGCTGAGGTCCCGGGGTTGCTGCGCCGCCTTTTCTCGGATCCCTCGCGGTTCGCGGACCTCGCGGCCTCACACGGCAACCTGCGGATCGCAGAACGCGACGAGGTGCTCCAGCGTCTCGATGTCACTGCCCGGCTCGAGTTCGTCGCCGCGAAGTGGGAGAAGGAGGTTGCGCGCGCCACGATCCTCGAGGAGGTCAAGCAACAGACCGAAGCGAAAGTCGAGCAACACCACCGCGAGTTCTATCTGCGCCAGCAACTTCAGGCGATTCGTGCGGAGCTCGGCGAGCGCGACCCGACCGAGAGCGACGCGCAGGAACTCCTCGCGCAGATCGAGGCGGCCCGACTGCCCGAGCGCGTCGCGCAGGAGGCGCGCCGCGAGACCGAGCGTCTGCGCGCGCTCTCCCCTGCGTCAAGCGAATATCAGGTGCTGCGCAATTACGTCGAATGGATCCTCGCCCTGCCGTGGCACGTACGCTCGGGCGACGAGGATATTGCGCTCGAGAAGGTAGAGAACGCGCTCGACGCGCGGCACTATGGGCTCGAGGAGGCGAAGGAGCGCATACTCGAGTACCTCTCGGTGCGGAAACTGCTCAAACAAAGCGGCGGCTACTCGCACGGGCCGATCCTGTGCTTTGTCGGGCCGCCGGGAACGGGAAAGACTTCGCTGGGCGAAGCGATCGCGCAGTCCATCGGCCGCGCCTTCTACAGAATCTCGGTCGGAGGAGTGCGCGATGAAGCCGAAATCCGTGGGCATCGTCGTACGTACGTCGGCTCGCTGCCCGGACTGATCCTCCAGGCGCTCCGCCGCGTGCAGGTGAGCGATCCCGTGCTGATGATCGACGAGATCGACAAGATGCAGGGCGGCGGACCGAGCGGTGACCCGCTCGCCGCGATGCTCGAGGTGCTCGATCCGCAGCAAAACGGCTCGTTCGTCGACCACTATCTCAACCTCCCGTTCGACCTTCGCCCGGTGCTCTTCATCTGCACCGCGAACAACCTGTTCGACATTCCGGCGGCGCTGCGCGACCGCATGGAAGTCATTCGCATCGCCGGCTACACGGTGGAGGAGAAAGTCGAGATCGCCTGGCGCTACCTGTTGCCGCGCATGGTCGTCGAACACGGCATTACCGACCTCGACCTCCAGTTCACCGATGAGGCGCTCTCGACGATCTCGAGTCGCTATTCACGCGAAGCGGGGCTGCGCGGATTCGAGCGCAACCTCTCCGCGCTCATGCGGCGACGCGCACGGCGAAAGACGCAAGGCGAGCACGGCGCGTGGATCGTGGATACCGCCCGCATCGAGGAAGTGCTCGGATCGCCGCGCTACGCGTCCGACGAGGCCGAGGTCGAGCCCGAGATCGGTACGGTCACCGGCCTCGCGTGGACCGCAGCCGGCGGCGAGCTCATGACCATCGAGGCGTTGCGCATGCCCGGGAGCGGCAAGCTCACCGTGACGGGGCAGCTCGGCGACGTCATGCGTGAATCCGTGGACGCGGCATGCTCGTATGTACGCTCACGGGCGCGGTCGCTGCGGATTGTGGACGCGGAGATGAAGGCGACGGACCTCCACATCCACTTTCCGGCAGGCTCCGTGCCCAAGGACGGACCGAGCGCGGGAGTGGCGGTCACGCTGGCGATCGCCAGCGTGATGAGCCGGCGCGCCGTGCGCCGCGACGTCGCCGTCACCGGCGAGGTCACACTGCGCGGACGCGTACTCGAAATTGGAGGAGTCAAGGAAAAAGTGCTTGCCGCCTATCGCTCGGGACTCCGCACCGTGATGCTGCCGCGGG
Source organism: Gemmatimonadaceae bacterium (assembly GCA_050733535.1). GTDB lineage: Bacteria > Gemmatimonadota > Gemmatimonadetes > Gemmatimonadales > Gemmatimonadaceae > Fen-1231. The sequence goes on from JBOHTH010000236.1 coordinate 7,100, forward strand.
CGAACGAGAAGGATCTGCGCGAAGTGCCTGAGGCGATTCGCGGGCATGTCAAGTTTTCGTTCGTGAGCTCGATGGATGAGGTCCTCTCAGAGCTGCTGTTGCCGGAGGTTGGCGTCGCGTTTGCGGATGCCGAGGCGGAGCAAAATGACCGAGGACCGAAGACCGAGGACCGAACGCTTGGGGATGGCCGTTCGGAGTCAATCTCGCACGACAAGGCCTGAGCGCGTGGTCCTCGGTCTTCGGACTTCGGTCTTCGGTCGCCAGTGAGTTACACCCGCCTCGCCCTCGACGTCTTCCTCGGCTCCGTCTCCGGCGGCGTGACGAGCTGGGTCGCGGTCGTCATGATCTTCCGCCCCTACGAACGCACCTTCGGGCTTCATGGCGCCGTGCCAAAGAACAAGGCGCGCCTGGCGAAAACGATCGGAAAAACAGTGGGCGAGCGCCTGCTCACGCCTGCCGACATCGTCGACGAACTGCAGCGCTCCGGCCTGCGCGAGGCGATCGAGACGAAGTTGACCGAAGTCGCGATCGACGGTCTTGAGCGCGACCGCGGACCGCTGCGCGAACTGCTGCCGCCTGCTGTGGTCGCAGAGATCGAACGCATGATCGCCGACGCGGGGCCTGATGCCACCGCAGCGTACGAGCGCTACGTCGCGAGCGAGGCCTTCGAGGAGCAGGTGCGCACGTTCGTCGCCCGGTCGCGCAAGGACGCCGCGGCGGACGAACCCGGCACCGACCTCACCACGGAACGCCGCGCGGGAATCGCCGGAAAAGCCGCCGGGCTCGCCGCGGGAATCATCGACGACGTGATCGTAAAATGGGCGCTCCGGGCCGCACGATCAGAGCGCGCGCGTGCCATGGCAGCCGAGGCCGTGCGTGGCGCCGGTGTCGCTCTGCTCGATCGCCCGCTCGGCCGGCTGGGCCGCTGGCTCCCCGACGACGCATCACGCCGGCTCGCGGCCACCGCGGCGCCGGCGGTGTGGGAACAGATCATCGAGAAGCTCCCGGCGCTCCTCGAGACGGTCGACATTCCGGCGATGGTGGAACGCAAAGTGCTCGGCTTCAGCACTCAGCGGGTGGAGGACCTCGTCCGCGGCGTGACCCAGCGCGAGCTCAACCTGATCGTGCGGCTAGGCTATGTCCTTGGCGGGGCGATTGGGGCGGCGCAGTTCGCCGTTGAGTCGTTGCTGCGGCGGGGGTGATGACCGTTTCCGTCACGGGATCCCACTGACGGCACGCGCCGAAGGCGATCAGCACCACTCCGAGCGCGAGGACCGGTCTCCAGATGCGGCGCAGTTGAGTCCAGATAAATCCGATTCGCGACCGCATCGATCCCCCCAAGAGGTTACGGCTTCATCAGCTTCACTTTTGCGACGTCTATCAAGTGCGTCGTCGCACCCGCCGGAACGTCGGTGAACAACACTGCCGGCTTTCCCTGCACGATGACCGCCGACAGCTCGAGCGATCGTCCCTTCCCAGCAAACTTCCGCGTGGCGCCGTTGCCGCCCGTTCCGTGCCCCGTCTTGAATCGCGCTTCGATGGTTTGCTCCATCAGGTCGCGGAACTGCGCGGCGTCGATGGCCGAATCCCAGACGGTGAGCCAGGTGATGCCCGCACCCTGCGGTGTCTTGACGACTTCGTAATGGTCTCCCTCCCATCCCGCCGCACCGCGTGCGGCGATTCCCGCGTCGCCGAGGTGCTGGAACAGGTAGAGCCGGGTTTCGAACGCACCCAGATCGTTCTCATAGACGACCGAGCCGCTCTCTGGTTTCGGAAGTTCGACGCGCGTCGGCACGTCGAGTGAATCGAGGAACTTGTCCGGGTACATAACCTGCTTGGTGGACGTAGGCGCGGGTCTGAACGGGAGCTGTCCGGGACGCTTTTCCTTGAAGTGGCGGACGAACTCGGCGCCACTCAGGTACGGGAACAGGAGCGTTTCCTGGATGAACATCGGCGCCGTAGCGAACACCGGCATCGTGGCCTGCGCATCGCGGATCATCTGGCGCATGCGGTCCCAGCCGCCGGGAAACGCCATCGCAACCGTCTTGCCGCCGAGCATTGCGCTCATCTGTTCATACACGGCCTCGCCCTCGATCACCGCCTGCACCGCGCTCGCGCGATCGTTGTCGCCGTGTTCCTTCTCGAGCGAATCGAGTGGGAAGTACTGATCCTGCAGCGCGTGGACGAGTTCGTGCGTGATCGTGACGGCGATCATCTCGGGCGTGACGGCGCCGGGCCCCGTGCCCTCGGTGCCGACCACGTAGAGGACCTTGGTCTCGGGATCGTAGTAGCCCGCGACCTGCTCCGTCAGCAGGCGCAGCATGAACTTCCGCAGGTTCAGTGTGTCGGGTATCAGTCCGAGGAGCTTGTACGACTGCTCCGCGCCGGCGAGTTCGAGCGCCGGAAGATCTTCATCGAATTTCTTCTCGAGGAACGCGCGGACTTCGTCCTTGGACTTCGACTCGACCTTCGGCGGAGTCTTGAACTTGAGTCCCACGGATTTTTCGATCGCAGGAATCGCCGCCGCGACTTCCCTCGCGTATGGACCGGTGCCGGCGGGGCGGTCTGCCTGGCACGCGGCGAGGACCGGAAGCAGGGCGAGCGTCGCGCCTGCGATGATGGATTTCGGGAGAGTCATTCAGCCAATTACGCGGTCGATATACCAACCGATGAGGGAAGACCCGAACAGCAGGGTGAAAATCGCCGCCGGCGCGAGAAAGACGCCGAACGGAACGAGCGGAACTTCGAATTGTTCGCCACGCGCCCGCGCCCGAAGGAATCCGACTGGATACACCACGAGCAGGAACGCCACGGCGGCGAACAGCGCGCCGACGAAGATCGTCAGCAGGGCACGTCCCGGCCCGAGCGCGACGCCGACCATCGCCATGAGCGTCGTATCGCCGAAGCCCATCGCTTCTTTTTTCAGCGCGACTTCGCCCAGCCAGCCGATGATCGTGATGGCGCCCGCGCCGACACATGCACCGAACATTGCGTCGACCGGCGACGCAAACGGGTCCTGCACGCCCAGGTAGGCGCCCGCCAGTGCCGCCGCGCCGCCGAGGAGCAGTCCGGTGACCGTGAACCCGTCGGGGATCAGATAGTGCTTGGCGTCGGTGATCGCGATCCCCAGCAGGATCGTGGCGAAGATCGCCACGCGGAGCGCGATCGAACCCGGCCCGAACCAGAACACGGACGCCACCCAGATAAGGCCGACGACAGCCTCGACGATCGGATACTGACTCGAGATCGGGAGCCCGCATTTGCGGCACTTCGCGCGCAGCACGAACCACGACACCACGGGCACGTTGTCGAACCACGCGATCCCCGCGCCACAGCGCGGGCAGCGCGACCGCGGCCGCACCACGGACTGGTCGGCCGGCCAGCGCGCAATGCACACGTTGAGGAACGACCCGACGCTCGCGCCGACGAAGAACACCAGGACGAAGAAGAATGCAATCATGCGCGCAGGACCCAGAGCATGATCCCGGCCGCGACCGACACGTTCAGCGATTCGACGGCGGCGCTCATCGGCAGGCCGACGACCTTGGCCGCCGTGGCGCGCACGCCTGCGCTGAGGCCGGCGCCTTCATTTCCCACGGCCAGCGCGAGGCGCGCGGGCGCTGTGGCTGCATCAATCGCGTCGCCTCCGGCGTCGGCGCCCCAGAGGGGAATCCCTTGCGCCGCGAGATACGCCGCAAGTTCTTCGATCGACGCATGCACGGCGGGAACGCGAAAATGTGCGCCGACGCCGCTGCGGACTGACTTCGCGTTCCAGAGATCGGCGGTTCCCGGCAGCGCGACAACGGCGGCAACGCCAAGCGCTGCGGCTGTCCTGACGAGCGTGCCGGCGTTGCCGGGGTCCTGAACGGCGTCGAGCACGAGAATCCGCGCGGCGGGAGGAGGTGCGAGCGAACCGAGCGTGTAGTCGGGGACATCGGCGACCGCGAGAATACCCTGTGGGTGCTCTGTGTCGGCCGCCGAGACGAAATCCGTTTCGTCCACCTCGACGGACTCTATCTCACGTCGCGTTATGTCGTTCAGCAGGGTCGCGCCGCGCGGCGTTTGCGCGAGCGCGGACGTGTGCAGCACGCCGCGAACTGCAAGCCGCGAACGCAGGAGTTCCTCGACCGTGCGCACGCCTTCCGCAACGAACTGCGAGCGCCGCTCCCTCGCCTTGCGACGCTTAAGGTCCCTCGCTAGGGTCAACAGTTGCACGCCACTCCTTCGCGGTACGCACGTTGCGATGATTTCTCCACACAAGATACAGGGAACCTCCACGATGACGCGCAGAGTGCTCCGCGCGTTTCCGGCGGCGGTCATCTGCGCCGTACTGTGCGGCGCGTGCGCGGTGTCGCAGGTCAAGGAAGTACAGATGGGCACGAGCGAGGCGGGCCAGATCGCAAGGCAGATGCCGCTGATCACCGACCCCGAGGTCGTCCGCTACATAAACGTCCTCGGTGACTCGCTCGCAAAGGTGACCGACCAGCGCGGTCTTGACTGGCACTTCAACATCGTGGACAGCAAGGAGATCAACGCCTTTGCGATCCCGGGCGGTTATGTCTACATCAATCGGGGGCTGATCGAGCGCGCGGAGTCGATGAGCCAGGTGGCCGGCGTGCTCGGCCACGAGATCGGGCACGTGACCATGCGGCACTCGATCAAACAGATGCAGAAGTCGCAGGGCGCCAACGTACTGACGTCGGCGGGATGTCTCCTCACGCGGGTCTGCGCGGGAGGAATCGCGCCGGCCGTGGCGAACATCGGGGCCGCCGGCCTCTTTGCCAAGTTCAGCCGCTCCGACGAAGCCGAAGCCGACGCCGAGGGCGTGCGCACAACAATCAAGGCCGGAATCGACCCGCAGGGAATTCCAGAGATGTTCAGGATCCTGCTCGAGGAACGAAAGACGAATCCGTCGTCGGTGAGCACCTTTCTCGCGTCGCACCCCGTGGAGGAAGACCGGATCGCGGCGACCGAAGCGTTGATCCGAACGTATCCGGAGCGGGCGCTGGAGGGATTGACGAAGGATTCGGAGAATTTTCATGTGTTCAAAGATCGGCTCGCGAGTCTGCCTAGAGCGCCTGAGAAAGAGTAGACGAGGGGGGAGCGGGGAGCGGGAAGTCTCAGACTTGA
>JBOHTH010000237.1:0-4988 GCA_050733535.1 Gemmatimonadaceae bacterium
GTATTCGGCGTGCGGCCTCGCCTCGGTCGCGTTTTTCGCCCAGACGAAGCAGCGAGCCAGGACGCCATCGTGGTCAGCGACGCATTCTGGCGAACGCACTTCCGCGGGCGAGAGAACATCGGCGACGCATCGGTCACGCTCGGTGGCCGGACGTACGCCATCGTCGGCGTCATGCCGCCGCGTTTCGGACTCACGCCCGTTCCAGTCGACGGATGGCTGCCGTTTATGTCGGACGGAGACATGCGTGAGGCGCGGCTTTCCTTCCTGACGGTCCGGACCAAGCCGGGGTTCACACCTGCATCGCTGGAAGCGCCGCTAAAGGAGATCGCCACCACAGTAGTGCAGCGCTTTGGAATGACCGGCATGCAGGTCGCGTTCCGGCCGTGGCCGCTCCGGCCCGACGTCCTCCAGCTCAGCGAGTACGACAAGGCGATGATCGCCGCGGCTCTCGGCATCCTTCTCATTTCATGCGCGAACGTCTCGACACTCATGCTCGCGCGAGGACTGAGCCGCGAACGCGATTCGGCGCTGCGCCTTTCGCTCGGTGCGACACGCGCGATCATCGTGCAGGACGTCCTCGCGGAAGTCGCGATTGTGTCCGCGCTGGGCTGCGCGCTCGGAATGCTCGCGGCAGTGTGGGGGTTCTCCGCACTCGCGGCTGCGACGCCGCCGGAGATGGCATGGCTCGGCATCACCGAACCCTCGTGGAGCTGGCGCGTTCTCGCCGGGTCGGCGGGCGCGGCGCTCGTCTCCGCCGGCCTCGCGGGTCTGCTGCCCGCCTTGCAGGCGGCGCGCGTCGATCCCGCCGGGCCACTCAAGGACAGCTCCGGAACGACGACCGGACGCGCCCGCCTGCGCTTCCGCGCGCTGGTGATCGCCTAGCTGGCGATCTCGATGGTGCTATTGGTCGGCGCGAGCCTGGTCGCGAAGGCAACAGCGCGCGTTGCGAGCTACGACTTTGGGTTCAACCCATCCGGTCTGCTTCAGGTATTCGCCTTTGATCGATCGGCGAGTTCCGGAACGGCCGGCAGGTCGCTCCGCACGACCGCCGACCTCGCGCCGGTCATGGACCGCATCCGCAGCACGGACGGCGTCGCAAGCGTCGCGTCGACAGGCAATGCCTCGCCGGACAGCAACCTCGTGATCTCCGAAGATGCTGGACAGGGAGGACCCGCGCTCTTCCTGCGCGCATATCAAAGCATCGGACTTGGGTTCGTCCGAACCGTCGGCCTGACGCTCACGGCAGGGCGCGACGTCAACGATGGAGATCGTGAAGCTGGCGCGGTCATTCTCGACGAACGTGCCGCCCACACGCTGTTCCCGCACGGCGGTGCCGTGGGACGCATGATCAAGCTCGGCGACAAGTCGTCGACAAAGCCATGGCTGCGCGTGGTCGGCGTCGTACGTCACGCCACCTTCACCTTCCATCCGGATCCGGACGATCCCGGCGACCCGATGGTGTTCGCCTACCTGCCGCACGAACCGCTCGGGTACTGGCGATTCGTGGTCCGCGAGAAACCCGGCTCTCACTCGGTCTCGTTCGCAATTCAGCGCCGCATTCGCGACGCGCTCGGAACAGGCGGCTACGTCAGCAGCTCTCCGTTCCTCGCCGGCTACGACCAGATGCTGCGAGGACGGTATTTCGTCGCCGGAGTCTTCGCGCTGCTCGGCGCCGCGTCGCTCGCGCTCGCCGCAGCCGGGTTGTTCAGCGTGCTCGCGTTCGCGGTCGGACAGCGCATGCGAGAGTTCGCCGTTCGCATCGCCCTCGGCGCGCAATCCGCGGACGTGCTCCGGCTCGTCCTGCGCGACGGGATCGAGCTCGCGCTCGGCGGCACCGCCATCGGCGCGATCGGCGGAATGTGGGCGTGTTCGCTGCTCACGAAAGTGCTCTACGACGTGAATCCGACTGATGTCACCGCGCTCGTCACCGCCGAAGTCATTCTGCTGCTGGTCACGCTCCTCGCGTCCGCGGTGCCGGCGCTGCGCGCAATGAAGGCAGACCCGGTGGTCGTGCTGCGCGCGTCGTAGCTCAGGTGCCTTCAGGGTCGTTGCGGATAAGATAGACCAGCACGGCTGATACCGCCGCCGGTACCGCGACCGTGGCAAAAATGGAAGTGTTGGACCATTGCCGCCGGATCAACTCGCCGCCCAGCGTCGGGCCGAGTATCGATCCCACGCGGCCGATGCCGAGGCTCCAGCCAATTCCGGTCGACCGGAGCGCGGTCGGATAGTACGTCGCCGCCAGCGCGTTGACCGCGGGCTGTCCGCCAATGATGCACAGGCCTGCGACGGTTACAACCGCGAACAGCGCTGTCGCGGGAAGACTCGTGCGCCCGATCAGGACGATTGCGATCGCAGCCACAAGAAACACCGGCGCCAGTACCCGGCGAAACCCAAACCGATCGATCACCGGCCCCATCACCACCGTCCCGATCACCCCGCCCACCTGCAGCATCGTGCCGAGCAGCACTGCGCTTGACGTGCTCATCCCCGCCGACGTCGCGATCGTCGGCAGCCAGTTCGCGAGAAAGTACAGGTTGAGCAGGTTGAGAAAGTTCACCGCCCACAGCAGCAGCGTCGTGCGCGTGCGGCCCTCGCGAAATAGCTGAGTAACCGGTGCACTGGAGCGCCGCGCCGCCGCACGCTGCGCAAAGAACTCGCCCGACTCGGGAACGCTGACCGCGATCAGCGCGGCGACCAGCAGTGGAAACGAGCCTCCGACGTAGAACACCGACTGCCAGCCGAACGTCGGAATGAGCGCTGCCGAGACCAATCCACCGATCACTGCTCCGCCCGTGAACCCGCACGAGACGAGCATCATCATGGTCACGCGGTTCTCCGCGGCGCTGTGCTCGCCGGCGAGCGCCATCGCGTTCGGCATGATCGCGCCGAGACCGAGGCCGGTGGCGAAGCGGATCGCCTCGAGCTCGCCGATGGTCGTCACGCGCGTCGTGGCGAGCATTCCGCACGCAAACATCAGCGTCGCCACGATCATCACCGGACGGCGCCCGACGCGGTCCGCTACGACGCTGAGACCAAGCGAGCCGACCAGCATCCCGAACAGCCCCGCGCCGAACACCGGGCCGAGACTTGCCTTGCTCACTCCCCACGCCTTGATGATCGCCGGCGCGACGAACCCCATGGCCTGGACGTCGAAGCCATCCATCAGTACCGCGAGGCCGACGATCACGAGCAGGCGCACCCGACCGGAGGCCGAACGATCATGATATATTGATGTCAACGCTTCTGCCCCTGCGTGCGATATAGTCGTGGTGCCAGTCCGGACCGTCCGCTTTGTCGTCCCGCGTAACGGGCGATCCGGCGGCCATTTCCGTTGTCCCAACTTCATTCATCAATGGAGAGTTAGCCATGCGCGCACGTGTGTCGTTCATGACCGCAGCGGCGTTGTGCCTTGCCGGCGCAACCGCCGGTGCACAACGCCCAGGAGGAGGCGGCGGAGGCCGTGGAGGCGCCGGCAATGCCCCGCCCGCCGAGCCAGAGGGCGTCGCCGCCGTCGAAAGGGTCTCCACCACCCAGCACACCATCACCATCGGCGGAAAGCAAATCGCGTACACGTCACGCGCCGGCACGATGGTCATCCGCGGCGACGACGGCAAACCGCGCGCAACCGTTTTCTACATCTCAAACACCCGCGACGGCTCGGATCCGACGACGCGCCCCGTCACGTTCTTCTACAACGGCGGCCCCGGGTCGGCCTCCGTCTGGCTCGGCATGGGCGCGATGAGCCCCAAGCACGCCGAAATGGATCCCAACGGCACGCAGCCCGCGCCGCCGTATCACCTCGTCGACAATCCGAATTCCCCGCTGGACGTCACCGATCTCGTGCAGATCGACGCGATGATGACGGGCTATTCGCGGCCGGGTGAGGGCGTGAAGGCGACCGAGTTCACCGGCGCGCGCAACGACATCACGATGTTCGGCGAGTTCATCCGCGATTACCTCGACAAGTACAAGCGCTGGGACTCACCGAAGTACCTCTTCGGCGAGAGCTACGGCACGTTCCGCTCGGCGGGTCTCGCGGCGGAACTGCAGAGCGACGAGGGGATCGAGCTCAACGGCATCTTTCTGCTCGGCACCGTGCTCAACTTCCAGTACATCTCGCAGTCGCCGGCCAACGACATCGGCTACTCCACGTACCTGCCGACATACACGGCCACCGCATGGTACCACCATAAGCTCCCCGCCGATCTCCAGAAGATGAGCGTCGAGCAGGTGGTACAGCAGTCGCGTGAGTATGCATTTGGCGATTACATGACGGCGCTCGCGAAGGGCAACGCGCTCACCACCGCAGAGCGCACCGCGGTCGCGCAGAAGCTCGCGCGCCTCACCGGCGTGTCGGAGCAGTTCATTCTCAACACCAACCTGCGCATCGACGCCGGCACGTATCGCACGGAGCTGCTCCGCGGCGAGCGCGAGACCGTGGGCCGCTACGACAGCCGCATCATCGGCCTCAACGGCAACGCATCGTCGACGCGCGAGGACTACGACCCGTCCGACGCCGCACCGACGGGCGCGTTCATGTCGTCGTTCATGCGCTACCTGCAGAACGATCTCAACTACACGAGCGATCTGCAGTACTACCTCGGCGGCCACACCGGACGCTGGGACTACAGCAACTTCGGCAACTCGTACGCCAACGAGACGGACCAGCTGCGCACCGCGATGGCGAAGAACCCATACCTGCACGTGATGGTCGGCGCGGGTTACTACGACATGGCGACGCCGTTCGCGAACGCCGAGTACACGTTCCGGCATCTTGGGTTCGACAAGACGTACAGCGACCGCGTGAAGTTCGAGTATTACCAGAGCGGGCACATGGCGTATCTGAACCAGAGCTCGGCGAAGGAACTAAAGCAGAACTTTGCGGACTTTGTGACGTCGACGGAGCACGAGACGAAGACGCAGCCGTAAAAAAGAGGGGGGAGCGGGGAGCGGGGAGTCTCAGACTTGAGGGAGGAGAAGAGGGG
>JBOHTH010000238.1:0-1616 GCA_050733535.1 Gemmatimonadaceae bacterium
CGCAGGGACGTGCTGACCCGCTCGATCTTCGGCGTCGACGTGAACCCCACCGCCGTGTGGCTTTGCGAGCTGCGTCTCTGGCTGTCGGTCGTCATCGACGCCGGCGATCGCGATCCGTTCACCGTTGCGCAGCTGCCGAACCTGGACCGGCACATTCGGGTCGGCGACGCACTCGCGGGGCCCGCGTTCGACGGCACCATCGAGGTTCGCGCGCCGGCGGCACTCGCACGTCTGCGCGCCCGCTACGCACGGTCGACCGGCACGCGAAAGAGATTTCTCGCGCGCGAGCTCGATCGCGAGGAACGGCGCGCAGCGATTCGCGTCGCGGAAGTCGAGCGCGACGCGATCGTCGCACGGCGCCGCGATCTGATCTGCGCCGTGCGGTCTCATGATCTCTTCTCCGCGCGCACGACGCCCGCGCCGGACCAGCGCGAAGTCATGACCGCCCTGCGGCTCCGATCGCGCCACCTGCGTCGCCGGATTGTCGCGCTGCGGTCGGGCGCGCCGCTTCCGTTCTCGTTTCCGGTGCACTTCGGCGACGCTGCCGCGGCGTCCGGATTTCACCTTGTGATCGGGAACCCGCCGTGGGTGAGGCTGCACAACATTCCCAGCGGCACGCGCGACGCGCTGCGGGCACAGTACCGCTCGTTTCGCGAGGCCGCGTGGATGCCGGGCGCCGAGGAAACCGGAGCAGGACGTGGTTTCGCGGCGCAGGTAGACCTCGCATCGCTCTTCGTGGAGCGCTCGGTCGCGCTCGCCCGCCGCGGTGGAACTGTCGCCCTGCTGCTTCCGGCGAAGCTCTGGCGGTCGCTCGCGGGTGGCGGCGTGCGCCGCGTGCTGGATGATCGGGCCGAGCTGCTGGCCGTTGAAGATTGGGCCGAGTCCCGCGCCGCGTTCGACGCCGCCGTGTACCCATCGTTCCTGCTCGCGCGGCGGCGCGACCCCGCCGCGGACGACGAGGTGGCGTCCGTCGTGCGCGTCGCCGTGCATCACCGCGACCAAGTGCTCGACTGGAAGATGGCGCGCGCGCGGCTCGCGCTCGACGAATCGCCGGGCGCGCCTTGGCTCCTGATGCCGCCGGACGCTCGCGCCGCGTTCAATCGCCTCGCAACTGCCGGCACTCCGCTCGCCAAGTCTGCACTCGGCAGGCCGATCCTCGGCGTGAAGAGCGGATGCAACGACGCGTTCATCGTCACGCCCGCAGCGGGCTGGCAACGCTCGCACGACGAGCTGTGGCCCGTAACCTGCGACGGACGCAGCGGACGCGTGGAGCGCCGCCTGCTGCGCCCGGTGCTGCGTGGCGAAGCCGTGCGCGCCTGGCGCCGGGACGCGGATCCTGCGGCGCTCCTCTGGACGCACGATGCGACCGACGCGCCGATCCATCCGCTCCCCACGGGTGCGGCCGCGTGGCTTGCACCGTGGCGGCGGCAACTCGAATCGCGCGCGGATGCCCAGCGCGCTGCGCGCTGGTGGACGCTCTTTCGCACGGACGCGGCGCGAAGCCATCGCCCGCGCGTCGTGTGGAGCGACATCGGCAAGTCTCCGCGGGCGCTGGTGCTGCCCGCGGGTGACTCGACCGTGCCGATCAACAGCTGCTATGTCGCACGCGCGCGGTC
>JBOHTH010000239.1:0-2051 GCA_050733535.1 Gemmatimonadaceae bacterium
GGACCAAAGACCGAAGACCGAAACTTAGTTCGACGCCCTTGGACGTCGCCCAAGACAATCGGTCTTCGGTCTTCGGTCTTACGCCGCAAGTACCGCGCTCACCGCCAGCATAAGCTCCGCGGTCGTGAACGGCTTGAGCAGCATGCACGCGAGGTACTGTCGCGCGTTTGGACCGAGGTCGGCCTCGTGATCGCCGGTCACGAGGACGACGCGGAGGTTCGGATCTCGCGCAAGCAGTTCGTCGAAGGTGCGCTCGCCCGGGTCGCCTGGGAGGTGCCAGTCGAGTACCACGAGCCGTATCTCGCTCGCGTGCTCCTCGAACATGCTGATCCCCTCGCTGCCACTCGCGGCCAGCAACACGCGGTACCCTTGACGCCCCAGCAGGCGACCGATCACGCTGCGCACCGCCTCCTCGTCGTCGATGACGAGTACGAGCGGGCCCGCTGCTGATTCGTCGGTAGCGTCGGTCATTCGGGAAATCCAGGTCGAAGATCGAAAGTGGACAAATCGGCCGCGAAAGCACGCGATCTGTGTCAAAGGATAAGACGTGACGTTCGCGAAAGGAACCGCCGTTCCGCTCGGGGTGTGCAGTGCGCGCCACACGTCGTGCGCTGCCGTTCCTGCGCCACCCATATGGCCCCATCTCGTTGCCTTTTTTGTGCCCTTGCCGTACCTTCGTAAGACGTGGAGCCGCGAGCACGTAGGTACAAGCGGCCTCGGTAGTTAGCCCGACCCGTCCAGCGCCCTTCGACGGCGCCCGGCCGGCCGGTCGAACCTCCCTGGCACTTGGCCGCTGTTCGCATGGTCCCGTGCAGTACTCATGAATAACGGTGCACCCGCAACGCACGCGAGGTGGCGCCGACTTGGAGCATACGGACAATGAATCCACTTGCATGGGTGGCGATCGCGCTCGGCGTGCTTGGTGTCGCCGGTTCCGCGGTCGCTTTTGTCGTTGGAAGACGAACAGGCCGCGATACCGAGGTGCGCGCGAGGAAGGCGGCGGGGGACACAGCCGAGCAGCTCGTCAAGCGGATCGTCGGCGATGCAGAGCGTGAGGCCGACGGCCTGCGCAAGCAGTCGGTGCTCGCCGGAAAAGAAGAGGCCATGCGTGCCCGCGAGGAGTGGGAGTCCGAGGCCCGCCGCCGCCGCGAGGAGGTCGAGCGCGAGGAGAAGCGCGTCCAGGAGCGCGAGGTCGTCCTCGACCGCAAGTTCGAGCTCGTCGAGACGCGCGACAAGGACGTCGGCAAGCGCGCGAGCGATCTCGGTCGTAAGGAAAAATCGGTCGAGGAGAGACAACAGGAGCTCGATAAGATGGTCGGCGAGGAACGCCGCCGCCTCGAGCAACTCGCCGGTCTGTCCGCCGCGGAGGCCAAGGCCGAACTGATCCGCCGGATGGAGGAGGAGGCTCAGGCCGACGCCGCCAATCGGCTCCGCGAAATCCGCGAAGGCGCCAAGCGCAACGCCGACCGCGAGGCGAAGAAAATCGTCGCGCTCGCGGTGCAGCGCATCGCGTCGGAGCACACGTCGGAGATCAGCGTGTCGTCCGTGTCGCTGCCCAACGATGAAATGAAAGGGCGTATCATCGGCCGCGAGGGTCGAAACATCCGCGCCTTTGAGCTCGCGACCGGCGTCGACGTCATCATCGACGATACGCCGGACACGGTGGTGGTGTCGTGCTTCGATCCGGTGCGCCGCGAGGTTGCGCGCGTGGCGCTCTCCAAGCTGGTGGCCGACGGCCGCATCCATCCCGGGCGCATCGAGGAGGTCGTCGAGAAGTCCAAGAAGGAAGTCGACGCGGCGATTCAGGACATGGGAGAGCAGGCGGCGTACGAGGTCGGAGCGCACGGGCTCAACGTCGAGCTCATCCGCCTCATCGGGCGCATGCAGTACCGTACGAGCTACGGGCAGAACATCCTGCACCATTCAAAGGAGGTCGCGCATCTCGCCGGGATCATGGCGGCGGAGCTCGGGCTCGACGTCACGATGGCGAAGCGTGGCGCGCTGCTGCACGACATCGGCAAGGTGCTCACGCACGAGCACGAGGGCACACA
>JBOHTH010000240.1:0-5222 GCA_050733535.1 Gemmatimonadaceae bacterium
AGTAGTGGACGAAAGGTTCGTCCGGAGAGCCCGCTTGTCCACCTATCCTAGTTGTTCAGAAAACCGAGACCACTTCTGACAGTTGTGCTTCTGAGAGTTCCCGTCTGACAGTTATGCCGTTAGGGTCGCTGACAGTTGTGCTTCTGAGAGTTCCCGTCTGACAGTTATGCCGTAGAGTTGTGCCGTAGAGTTATGCCGTTACGGCTGCTTCCCGTCTGTCCCGAACTGGAACCCGCCGTCCTCACTCCCTGACATATGCTCGACGTGCAGAACCTGCTTGTACGTCTGCCCGCCGACGGACATCGTGACGAGGTACTCACCCGCGCCGACGGCGCGCCCGCCCGCCGCGCCGCGTCCACCGCCACCGCCGCGCCCCGCACTGATCGGCGGGCTCATCCCGATGATCTCGTAGATCTTGGCCACGTTCGCCATCTCCGCGGGGTTGCCGCGACCACCGCCGCCCCCAGCGCGACCGCCGCCCGCTTCGCCCTCACCTGGGCGCGCGCAGAACGGCTCCCACATGGTCAGCGGATGATCGCACGTCACCGCGCCACGTCCACCGCCACCGCCCCGTCCGAACGCGGGTGCGGCGCCGCCGGCCAGCATCTGGCGAGCACGCGTGATCGCGGCGGCATCAAATCCCTTTTTCGCGAGCGAGTCGAGCACACTTGGCGCGCGCGCGACCTTGAGGATGCTGTCGCGCCGTTCAGACGGCGACAGCATCTCCACGACAGGTGCCTCGCGGCGCGTGGCGAGATAGTTCCAAACAACGGTGTGCGTGCCGGCGCTGCCCGGGCCGCTGAGCGTGGCGAGCGTGTCGCCGCTCGCATCGCTCACGAAGAGCTTCACGCTGCTTCCTGACGCGCTGCCAAGTCGGTACGAGATTTCCGCGCCGTACGGCGGGCTCGGCACCGAGAAGAACATCTGCGCGTTGCCGTTGCCAGTCGACGAAAGCGTCGGGCCTTCGCCGTACTGTATCGCGGTCTTCGGCACAAAGAGCGTCGCGCTGGCGGCGAGCGTCTTGGCCGACATCTGCTCGAGCGGAACGACGTCCACCGCCCACAGACTGCGCCCATGCGTGGCGGCCATCAGCTCGTGATCGCGCGGGTGAATCTTGAGATCGTAGACCGCGACCGAGGGAAAGTTCGACGCGAACTTCGTCCAGTGTGCGCCGCGGTCGATCGAGGCGTAGACGCTCAGCGACGTGCCGACGTACAGCACGTCGCGGTTGAACGGATCCTCGCGAATGACGTGGACGAAATCCGCCACGCCGTCCTTGGGCAGGTCATTCACGATCGAGCGGAATGTCTTGCCGCCGTCGTTCGTCACGTACACATACGGCGTGAAGTCGTTGACGCGGTGATCTTCGAACGTCACGTAGGCTGTGAGTGTGTCGAAGTGCGAGGGCTCGACGCGCGAGACCCACGAGTTCGGCGGCAGACCCGGGAAATGGGTCGTGAGGTTCTCCCACGTCGCGCCATCGTTGTCCGTCTTCCACACGTTGCCGTCGTCCGTGCCGGCGTAGAGCAGACCAGGCTTCACATACGACTCCATCAGCGCGACGACCGTGCCGAACGTTTCGGCCTGCGTCGCGTCGATCGTGACACCGCCCGTCCACACGAGCGACGTGTCGATCTTGGCCCACTCCTTCTTGGAGAGGTCAGGCGAGATGAGCTGGAAATCCTCACCGCGCTTCATCGACTTCAGCACGCGATTGCCCGCGAAGTAGATCACGTCCGGGTTGTGCGGCGAAATGAAGAACGGCGAGTTCCAGTTGAAGCGGAGCGCGAGATCCACCGAGTCCTGCTTCTGCTTTTCGCGCATCACCGCCAGCGTCTTCACCATCTCCTTCGTCGCCGGCTTCAGCGGATCGCCGCGGACGATGGCCATGGAATCTTCCCACTGCTTGTAGAGCGCCTGCCATGACGGCTTCGCGAAGTTCATTCGCTCGCCGGTCTTGAGGTTCAAGCGCGATGCGTTGCCGCCCTGCGACTCACCGTAGACGATGTTCGGGTCGGTCGGGTCCATCGCCGTGTAGAAGCCGTCGCCGCCGGAGATCGTCTCCCAGTACGCGTTCGGCGTGCCGCCCTGCTTGCGGCGACTCGGCCCGCACCAGGCGCCGTTGTCCTGCGCGCCCGAGCAGACGTTGTACGGAACGGAATAGTCATACGTGATCTCGTAGAACTGTCCGACCGGAAGGTTCGTCGTCTGAATGAAGTTGCCGCCGCGATCGAACGTGATCGAGATGCCGCCGTCGTTCGCGATGACGAAACGCTCCGGGTCATTCGGGTCGATCCACAGGCCGTGGTCGTCCACGTGCACCTGCTGCGCCGCTGGGCGTGCCGTCCTGCCGCCGTCGTCCGAGACCTGGATCTGCGTGGACGAGAAGTAGACGCGATCGCGATTTTTCGGATCGACGCGCACCTGCGAGTAGTAGAACGGGCGCGTGTCCTGCGTGTTGGTGCGCGTCCACGTCTTGCCGGCGTCGGTCGAGCGATAGAGTCCGGTGCCCGCAGGCGTGCGCGAGGGGACGTAGCTGCCGTCCTTGCTCGGCGCCGCTGCCTCGACTTCCGCGTAGATATAATTCGGATCGCTCAGCGAGATCGCGAGACCGATACGGCCCTTCACGCCCTCGGGGAATCCGCCGCCCTTGATCTCCGTCCACGTCGCGCCGGCGTCCTTGCTCTCCCACAGGCCGGAGCCTGGACCGCCGCTCTTGAGCGAGTATGGCGTGCGGAGACGCTCCCATGCCGCGGCGTAGATGTGATTCGGATCGCGCGGGTCGAGCGCGACATCCACAAAGCCCGCCTTGTTGCTGATGAACTTGATCAGCTTCCAGGACACACCGCCGTCGGTCGTCTTGTAGAGGCCGCGCTCCGGGCTCGACTTCCATGCGGGCCCGAGTGCCGCCACATAGACCGTGTTGGGATCGCGAGGATTCACGACGATGCGGCCGATGTGCTGGGTCTTCTCGAGGCCCATGAACTTCCACGTGATGCCGCCGTCCATCGACTTGTAGATGCCGGCGCCCGCCTCGATCGTGTTGCGCGAGTTCGGCTCACCGGTTCCCGCCCACACCTGCATCGTGTCGGACGGCGCGATGGCGAGCATGCCCATCGAGATCACGCGCTTGTCGTCGAACACCGGACGCCACGTGACGCCGTTGTTCATGGTCTTCCAGATGCCACCGCCCGCCGCCGCAGCGAAGAGCGTTTTGGAAGGGCCGGGAATCCCGACGACGTCGGACATACGTCCTTCGAAGTTCGCGGGTCCGAGTTCGCGCCAGCGCATTCCGGCGATGGTCGCGGAATCGATGGTTTGGGCGTGGACGGGTGCGCCGGAAAACAGAAGCGCCGCGCCAGCCAATGCAGAGAGGATGCGATTGCGTTGCATAGCCCTGTGAGACGATGGGGGAGACAGTGCTAACGGTGGATGAGTCTCTACGATACCACCTTTAACTACGTTGACGTGTCATCTCGCTGTCATCTACTATACCGTTTGCCGATCGCTGTCTGCGTGGCGTAGGTTGAACTCCCCACCGTGATAACGGAGCAAGTCTCGATGCGCGCTTCACTCGTCCTTTCCGCGGTCGCGCTGGCGGGTGCCACCGCGCTCGCGGCCCAGCAAGCACCGCTCACCCCCGACCAGCAGTTCGCGCACGACGTCTACAAGGAGATGATCGAGACGAACTCCTCGACCATGACCTCCGGCACGACGGTCGCCGCGGAGCAGGTCGCCAAGCGATACCGCGACGCGGGGTTTCCGGAGAGCGACATTTTTTTGGGTGGCGTGCGGCCGAACAAGTTCAACGTCGTCCTGCGGTATCACGGCAACGGCGGACCCAACGGGCCGAAGCCGCTCCTGCTCCTCGCCCATCTCGACGTCGTCGAGGCGCTGAAGACCGATTGGTCGCCCGATCTCGATCCGTTCAAGTTTCTCGAGCGCGACGGCTACTACTACGGACGCGGCACAACGGACGACAAGGCGATGGCGTCGATTTTCGTCGCGAACATCATTCGCCTCAAGAAAGAGGGATACGTCCCCGACCGCGACATCATCGTCGCGCTCACCGCGGACGAAGAGGGCGGCTGCTGCAACGGTGCGCGCTGGCTCGTCGCCAATCATCGTGATCTGGTGGACGCGGCATACGTGATCAACGAGGGCGGCGGCGGATCGCTGCGTGACGGCAAGCCGTTCCTGAATTCGATCCAGGCGACAGAAAAAGTGTTCGGAAATTTCATCGTCACCGCGCACAACAAGGGCGGCCACTCGTCGGTGCCGCGGCCGGACAACGCAATCTACCAGCTCGCCGAAGGGCTTGTGCGCTTTTCGCACTTCGCGTTTCCCGTGCAGTTCAACGAGGTGACGCACGCGTATTTCGAGAAGACCGCGGCCGTGGAGACGCCGGCGGTCGGCGCGGCAATGCGCGCCTTGCTCAAGAATCCGAACGACGCGAAGGCATCGGCGATCGTGTCGAAGGATCCGCGCTACAACTCCACGCTGCGCACGACGTGTGTGGCGACGATGCTTGCTGGTGGACATGCCACGAATGCCTTACCGCAAACAGCGTCGGCGACGATCAACTGCCGCATGTTGCCCAATACGAATCCCGCCGATGTCCGCGCGGCAATCGTGAAGGTGCTCGCCGACACGGGACTCGAGGTCTCGCCCGCTCCCGCAGCGCGGCCGACCGCGCCGTCGCCGCTGCTCCCGGATGTAATGAACGCCGTCGACAAGATCACCACGCAGCTCTTCGGAAAGATTCCGGTGATCCCGATCATGGGCACGGGCGCGACGGATTCGGCGCCGTTCCGCGCAATCGGGATTCCGGCGTACGGGGTGTCGGGGCTGATGGGGGATCCGGAAGACGTCCGCGCGCACGGGCGTGACGAGCGGATGCTGATCAAGAGTTATTACGACGGGCAGGAGTTTTTGTACCGCCTGACGAAGGCGCTGACTGCTGCGAAGACGGTGCCTTGAGTGGGAGAACGGCGATTGGGCGGATTGGATCGGATACCGCCACTGCAACAGCAACGGCCTTAGCCGCGGATTTCGCGGAAACGAAGCTGATACCGCAACTGCAAATACTTGGGGGAACGGCACCAACGCGCGAGCGAAGTTGCAGTTCCCCCAAATTTGTTGTCTTGGTCAGGCTGTTAATCCCGCGGTAATCCGCGATTAAGTCTGTTGCAGTTTCTGTTGCCGTTGCAGTTGCCCTATCC
>JBOHTH010000241.1:0-5348 GCA_050733535.1 Gemmatimonadaceae bacterium
CAGCCCGCGTTGCGCGGCGCGGAGGCGACCGACGTTCCTCCGCTCACCGGCGGCGGCGATCAGGACATGGATGCCGCGCCGGTCGGCGAGCCGCTCCCGAACGGCAAGCCGTTCGACGTCTGGTACCGAACGGTGACGCCCGGATACACGCAGCTCATGGGAATGCGCCTCGCCGAGGGTCGGACGTTCACGCCAGCGGACCGCGATGGCGCGGTGCCGGTCGCAATGGTCAATGCCACGGCGGCGCATCTGATGTGGCCCGGCAAGAGCGCGCTCGGCCGCCAGATCGCGAGCGGCGGGAAACAGGTCACCATCGTCGGCGTGCTCGCGGACGTGCTGCACGACGGACCGGAGCAGCCGGTGAAAGCCGAGCTGTTCGTGCCGCTGCTGCAGTTCCCGGCGCGCGGCGTGACGCTCGTGTTCGATCCGAAGAACGACGTTGCGTCGGCCGTGGCTGCGGTTCGCGAGTCGTTGCATGCCGTCGATCCCGCCGTGCCGCTTGGGGCCGTCCAGACGATGGCCGAGCTCGCGGGTTCGTCCGTGGAGCTGCCAAAGCTGTATGCGCTGCTCGTCGGCGTTTTTGCCGCTGCGGCGCTCGCGCTCGCCGTGCTCGGTGTCTATGGCGTGATGGCCTACGTTGTCGCGCAACGTCAGCGAGAGATCGGCGTGCGGCTCGCGCTCGGCGCCGCGCCGGGTGCGATCCAGCGGCTCATCCTCGGCGATGGTGCGCGTCTCGCGGCGATGGGTGTTGGGTTCGGAGTAATTGGAGCAGCGCTGATGGGCCGCGCGCTCTCGAAACTTCTCTTCCAGGTCGGCTCGGTCGACGCGATGACCTACGCGGGGGTCGCGGGCCTTCTCGCCGCGATGGCGCTGCTGGCGTGCTGGCTCCCCGCGCGGCGCGCGAGGGCGGTCGATCCGCTGGTGGCGATGCGAGAAGAGTAGCGCCTACCGGCCGTGCGGTTAGGCCGCTCGTTGACCGGCCGGAGGCTCGCCGCATTATTTCGCGGATGAGTCAGCCGCGCGTGCGCGTCCGTTTCGCGAAGTCGAGAGCCGCGTGGCCGGTCGTCGCCATGATCATGCTTGGCGCGTTCCGGCTGGCCGGTGCGCAGGGGACGTCGCAGATGCTGATTGGTGACGTCGTCGGCAAGGACGGCGGCGTGGCGCTCGGCCACGCGATGGTCACCGTGCTCGGCGTCGAGCGGCAGACCTTCACGTCTGATCGCGGCACGTTCGCGTTTCCGTCGCTCGATCCTGGGAAGTATCGCCTTCGGGTGGTGCACATCGGGTACACACCGGTGGAAGTGAGCGTCACCGTGCGCGCGGATACCGCGCCGCCGCGACTGCGGATCGAGCTGGCGCGGCTCTCCGTGCAGCTCTACACGGTGCGCGTGCTCGCCAAGGGCGTATGTACGGTGCCCGGCCGGCCGAACCCGGACGTGGATCCCGATTTCGCCGCGATCGTCGCGCAGGTGCGGATGAACGCCGAGCAGTACCAGTTGCTGTCGGATTCGTTTCCGTTCAGGTACAAGGTCGAGCAGGCGTTCTACTCGATGCGCGGCGACAGCAGTCAGGTGGATCCGCGGTTCGAGACGGAGCAATATCGGAGTGACGTGCATGGCTGGGAGTACCGGGCCGGCGACGTCGTCGAGCGGACGAGCGACGGGCACACGCTGATGCACCTGCCGACGCTCCGCGATTTTGCGAGCTACGATTTCCTGAACAACCATTGCTTTCGGTACGCCGGGCTCGACACGACGCGTGACGGTGTCATGATCCGGATCGGCTTCGACGCCGACGTGCAGATCCGCACGCCCGACGTGAGTGGATCCGTGCTGCTCGATGCGAAGACTTATCAGATCAAGCGTACCGAGCTCGACCTTACCCGAATGCCACGCGATCTCCCGCAGGTCACGGCGGTCCACGTGACCACGATTTTCGGTGAGCTGTCGCCGTCGATCGACGTGATCGAGCAGGTCCATGGCATCACGTCGCTGCGCCATCACGGGTGGGGTGCGACGATCGCGACGACAGAGGACCAGCGGAGTTATGCGTTCGAGTGGATCGGGAGCAATCCTGCGCATCCGGCCGTCCAGCCCTGAGCGAGTTCCGGGCAGACTGAACAGTGACGGCCCGAGGGTGTACATTCGAACCATGCGTTCGCCGTTCGCGCGCTGGAAAGTCGGCCACCTCGTGGCGTCGTGGGTTGGGTACTGGGCCGTGCTTGCCGCGGTCACGCTCGCGCCGGCCGCGAACGCGCTCTGGAAAGTGTCGCGTGCCGGCGCCAAGGGAGACGCGAGCCTGTCCGTCGGCGACGCGGGTGTGCACGCGACCGTCTCCGTGGTGGGCGTGACGCACTGGGAACACACGGTCTCGCTTACGACGCTCGTTCTCTTCATTGCCGGCCCTCCGCTGCTGCTCTGGGTGACCTGGTTGCTCGCCTCGTCGGGCCGGCGCGTGACTGCGGAAACTGACGAAGTGCAGCAGCTCGCGAGCGGCGCGGAGATTTCCATGCGTCGGGACGACCGCGTGAAGGACGAGCTGCGTTCGCGCTGATGGCAGACATGGGAACGTTTCGCACAGATGTCGAGCTGGAGAATCCTGCGCGCCCAGGCGCTCGCGCCAATCTCAGCGGCGTGCTGGTCGACACAGGCGCGGAACTCTCCTGGTTTCCGTCCGCCGCCCTGGAAGCGCTCGGCATTGAGCGGCGCAAGCAGTGGCACTTTCGGCAGGCGGATGGCACGGCGCTGACCCGTTGGACAGGCGCCGCGTCCGTCTATGTCGCTGATCGCTGGACCGTGGATGAAGTCGTCTTCGGTGAACGGGGCGATCTGGTCCTCCTTGGGGCGCGATCGCTCGAAGGACTGAACGTCCATGTCGATCCGATCCACAAAGTCCTCGTCGATGCGGGACCGGCTCCTGCGGCGGCTGCGTGACTTCCGCACCGGGCTGAAATCCTGCTCGGTTTGTGAGATGCCTTCCAGAGATCATCTCACAAATGGATTTGATGAGATGGATGCGGGATTGCGGGACTTTCCGGCAGATGCGAGAGGCGGGGTGGGGATGCGAGAGGCGGGACGCCACTCGATGCGAGAGCCGGGACGTCCGGCGGGTGCGGATCCGATTCCCGGATGCCCTTGCCCTCCCCGCTACATCCCGGTTCCCGGCTCCCAACCCCGCGTCTCGCATCAGCCGGAAAGTCCCGCCTCCCGCTTCCAGACTCCCCGCTCTCACCGTCCTCAAATGCCCTCGAACGGGTTTGTGCTAGCGGAAAGTCCCCGGGCTGAACTCGTAGGCGCGCGTCCGCGCGCCGGCGTCCTCCTCGGGAGTCCAGAGTCCGAGTTGTTCAAGCCATCGGTCCGCGCCGAGTCGACGGCCGTTGAGCGCGAGAAACCCTGCAGCGCGTGAGACGACCGCGCCCATCCGGCGCAGGTCGGCGAGCCCGCGGATCGCGGTCGTGCGCCGTTCGGAGACAATGCGCCGCGCGACGACCGGCCCGAGCCCCGGCACGCGAAGGAGCGTCGCGTAGTCGGCGCGCGCTACGTCGATCGGAAACATGTCGCGGCGTGCGAGCGCCCATGCGACTTTCGGATCGTACGACAGCGGCAGGTTTCCTGTGCCGTCGAACACGAGCTCGTCATGCGTGTAGCCGTAGCGGCGGAGCAGGTGGTCCGCTTGATAGAGTCGGTGCTCGCGAATCGCCGGCGTGGCGCGCACGCTTTCCATCGGCGTCTCGCGAATCGGACGGAACGCGCTGAACTGCGCGTGGTGCACGCCGCCGGCCGCGTACAGTTCTGTGGTCTTGCCGATGATCGTTCGGTCCGTGTCGTTCGTCGCGCCGACGACGAACTGCGTCGTCATGCCGGCCACGCCGTTCGGGTGCAGCGTGTCGCGAGGGCGGCCGTCGCGCTCCTCCAGCTGAGCCGACGCGCTCTGTCGCCGCGCGCGCTGCAATGCGACGAGCGTCGTCGCGAGCGTCTTCTCCGGCGCGATCTGTGTCAGCGTCTCGCTGCACGGCGTCTCGAGGTTGACGGAGACTCGTGTGGCAAGCGCCGTGATGCGCTCGATCTGCGCATCGTCGGCGCCTGGAATGATTTTCACGTGGATGTAGCCGCGGTAGAGATGGCGTTCGCGCAGCGTCGCGAGTACCTCGATGAGGTCGTCCATCACTTTTGTGGGCCGCGCGGGGATCCCCGTGGTAAGAAAAAGCCCGCTCGCCCACCCGCGGCGTACGGCTTCGAGGAAGATCCTGACCATCTCCTGCGGTTTGAGCAGCGCGCGCGGCAGTTCGCGATCGCGGCGCATGGGGCAGTAGTGGCAGTTGAAGCTGCACGCATTGGTCATGAGGATTCGCAGCAGCTTTGCGCGCGGCCCGTTCGGCCCGACGCGAACATTGCGAAGGTTCAGCGGCCTGAGCGCGCCCGCCGCGTTCGCGTTTCGGAGGCGCGGGGGGAGCATCGTCTCTGTTCCCGGTGCGCCCTCGCGGTCATCCATCGCGAGTGACATCAGCGTTTCGAGCTTCACCGCGAGTTCCATCTTGTCCATGGCGCGACCACACGAAGGAGTTGAGTGGAAGCATACCGAACAAACACCGAAAGACAAGGCCCTTCCCGAAGTCAGGCCCGATCCCGCATGCCGCATCCGGAAGGGCGAGTGGAAACGTTTCTTGTTGGTTAGTGGTTGGTTAACCAATTCGTTTACCACCCACTAACCAACAAGAAACATTTCCACCCGCCCTTTGATCATGCTCGAACCATCCGCTGACGTCCTGATTGTGGGTGCGGGGCCAACCGGCCTCGCCCTCGCACTCTTCCTCACGCGCATGCACGTGCGCGTCCGGATCATCGACACGACCGCCGCGCCGGGTACCACATCACGGGCCACGGTGCTGCACGCGCGCACGCTTGAGTTCTATCGACAGGCGGGCGTCGCCCACGAGTGCGTCGAGAACGGCGTTGAGTTCGCCGGCGTGAATCTCTGGGTGAACGGACGGCACGTCGCCCGCGCGGGCTTCGGCGACCTCGGTGAATACCTCAGCCGCTTCTCCTTCGTGCTCGTGTATCCGCAGGACAAGCAGGAGCGGATGCTCGTCGCGGCGCTCGACACGCTCGGTGTTAGCGTTGAGCGGCAAACCGAACTCATCGCATTTGAGCAGCGCGAGGACGGCGTGAGCGCGCAGCTTCGCACAGCCGACGGCGCGGCGTCAACGTGCCGTGCCGCGTACATCGCCGGCTGCGACGGCGCCCACTCGAGGGTCCGCGAACAGCTCGGCACCGGGCTTCCCGGCGGCGACTATGACGACCTCTTCTACGTCGCCGACATCGAAGGCTCCGGTCCCGCGCTCAACGGCG
>JBOHTH010000242.1:0-3190 GCA_050733535.1 Gemmatimonadaceae bacterium
CGCCACCGGCCCCGATCAGGTGTGGTCGTGGGACATCACCTACCTCAAGACGCCGGTGCGCGGCCTCTACTGCTACTTGTATCTGATGCTGGATATCTGGAGTCGGAAGATTGTGGGATGGCAGGTCTACGACGTCGAGTCGGCGGACTGTGCCGCCGCGCTCTTCACGGACACCTGTGCGGCGCACCGGCTCGATCCGCGGGGGATCGTCCTGCACGCGGATAACGGCGGCCCCATGAAAGGCGCGACCATGCTCGTGACGCTCGAGCGCCTCGGCGTGCTCCCCTCCTTCAATCGCCCGCGCGTGAGCAACGACAATGCGTTTTCGGAATCGCTCTTCCGCACGCTGAAGTATCGGCCCGAGTACCCGGCGCAGCCCTTCGCCGATCTCGCGGCGGCGCGCGCGTGGGTCGGCCAGTTTGTGCACTGGTACAACACGGTGCATTTGCACAGCGCGATTCGCTTCGTGACGCCGGCGGCTCGGCACGCGGGGCGGGACACCGCACAACTCCGCGCGCGGCAGGCCGTCTACGCGGCGGCGCGCGCGCGGCATCCGGCACGCTGGAGCCGGGCCACGCGCAACTGGACGCCGATTCCGATCGTCACGCTCAATCCGGAGCGCGTCGTGGAACCTGCCGCGGAGCATGCCGCGGCGTGAGACTTCATGCGACAACTACCTTGACACTCGCCGTGGACGGCCCCGGAGCAAAGGAGAAGCGTGCCAACTCGCCTCTTCTCTCGATCCCACGTGCGCGAGAAAATTGCGAGCGGCTCATCGCTCAGTTTCGGAATGAGGACTTCAAGCTGTGGGCCGAAATTGCCCGACGTCTCCCTGACAACCGCTCCCGGAAGCAAAGCGACAATGCGCCGCGCACAGACATGATCCTGCGGGTCGAGCGGGTATGGTGGTGGCGGAGCGCCTCCCCACTCGAGCATGTGCGCGACCGCTTCCCGCTGCGACTTCTGGCGGAAGTGATTGTAAAGTGAGCCTACGACGAGATTAAATGCGAGTCCGGTAAGTGTTCCAACTATGAAACCGGGAAACCCGTCCGTTATGGCCCCAACAATTGCTGCCAGGCCGAGGGTGATCCAAGGTGCCACTCACAGCTCCTTCTCAGGACCGGCGCCTGTAGTCGCGGCAACTGACGATACTGGGCCGACACAAGGGTGAGCGCCGAGCTAACGAGAATTCGAATCGTGACGTCACTCGGTCGCCGCGCGGCAAAACGAACGGGACGTGTCATAATGCCCAGCGACGCACCTCAAGAATGTGAAGCAACGAACGGTAGAGCAAGCGCCTGAGTAGAATCGCGCCATGCGACCCGCGCGTCCTCAGCCCAGTCCGCCGCCGCCAGCCGCGATCGCAAGCGCCGACAGGTGACGATCTCCGTCGCGCGCTGGCGCACCACCCACGCCCACCCGGATATTACACCGCCATGACCCACGCGCCCTTCGTCCCATCGCCGTCACAAACCCAGGCGATCGAGGCCGAGCCGCGCTCACTGCTCGTCCTCGCCGGCCCCGGCGCGGGCAAGACATTCTGCCTCACCGAACGCATTCGCTTCCTTATTGAGCACCGCGGCTTCGACCCCGCGCGCATCTGCGCGTTCACGTTCACCAACAAGGCCGCCGGCGAGATCGCGCTCCGCCTCGAACGCCGGCTCAGCACGGGCGCCGAGCGAATCACACGCGGCACGATCCACGCGTTCTGCGCCGATCTGCTGCGAAGGTATGCCACCTCCGCCGGCCTCGAAACTGGCTTCGGCATTGCTGACGAGGAATACCAGCTCAACGTCCTCCGCCGGCTCGAAGGTCCGCGCCGCTGGCACCGCCAGACGCTCACGCGCTTCTCCGCCCATCGCTTTCGCGGCGACACGATGATGCGCAACGACGCAACGCTCTTCGAGCGCTACGAAGCGTTCCTCGCGCAGCGCAACCTCGTCGACTTCGATACGCTCGTCATAAAGGCGGCCACGCTCGTCGAGGACACATCCGTCGCGCCCGAGATCCGCGCGCGATGGGACGTCGTGCTCGTCGACGAGTTTCAGGATCTCAATCCCGTCCAGTACCGCGTCGTCAAGGCGCTCGCGCGCGACCACCGGCACACGTTCGCCGTCGGCGATGACGATCAATCCATCTACTCCTGGGCCGGCGCGGACCCCGCAGTCTTCCGGCACTTCGTCAACGACTTCGGCATCACGAACCGCATCCACCTCGGCGAAAACCACCGCTGCCCGCAGGACATCTTCGCGCTCGCACGCAAACTCGTCGACGTGAATCAGCCAATTTTCGGCGACCGCGAAGCGCCGCGCGCCGACCGGCCAGCGTCGCATCCGGTCCGCGTGCCATGGTTCGAGAGCGACGAAGACGAAACGGCCTGGCTCGTCGACGACATCCGCCGAGACCGCGAAGAGCACCACCATCAGTGGGGCGATGTGGCCCTGCTCTTCCGCAAGCACGAGATCGGCGATTTTCTGGAAACGGCCTGCATCAACGCCGGCATTCCATGCCGCCGCGCGCAGGGGCGATCGCTCGCGGACGATCCCGTCGTCGGCTACGTGATCGCCGCGGCGCGCGTGATTCAGACGCCAGCCGACGATGTCTACCGCGAGGGATTCTTTCGCGTCGTGCTCCCGCGCGCGCTGTTCGACGAAGCCCGCGCGAAAGCCGACGAGAATCAAACCACGCTGTGGGGCCAGCTCAGTCACATGGCGGCCCAGCTCCCGCGCGCGGATGAGCACGCGCGCGCCATTCGTCGCGCGCTCGCGGATTGCCGGAATCTCGAAGCAGTCGGCAAGCAGCAGTCGACGCTCATGGCGCTCGTGCAGGAACTCCTCTCGCGCCGAGTCGGGCGTCTGCGCTCGATTCTCGACGAGCATCACGACGAGCTAACAGACCCAGCTGGGTACCCCGAAGTCGTCGCGCTCGCCGATCGTCTGCGCGAGGCGCGCAGGCTGCGACGGCCGGTGCTCGTTCCGCCAATGAACGGCGCGGATATTCCAATCAAGGGCATGCTCGACGCGATCGGCGTGCGCGCGGTACGTACCGGCGACGACACCGACGATTCCCCGCCGGAGATTCTCTCACCCGACGACACGCCATCACTCGGCATCGCGCTCGGCGTCTTCAAGGCAGCACAGTTGCTCGAGATGGAGTCGTCTGCCGTCGCGTTCACGGACTTCACCGCCGT
>JBOHTH010000243.1:0-3270 GCA_050733535.1 Gemmatimonadaceae bacterium
CGATGGAGCGCTTCGTCTGGGACGGGGATCAGCTGCTGGCCGAACTCCGCGACTACGGCAAGTGGGGGGAGGACCCGTATACGCTGAACGGGAACGGCTATTCCACCGGCGCATTTTACGGGCAGACCGCGTATGTGTACGCGCTGGGCCTCTTCGGGCCGGACACCCCGCTCCTGGTATCCGGCGCCATCGGCACCCTGGTGCCGCAGGCAAACTGGCGCGGGAACTATGAGGATGGCACGGCCGTGGACGGGTCGGACGTGAGCGGGTCGTCGAGTTACAACTGGCCGGGGCAGCGCACGGGGATGTACCTGGCGCCGGACGCGCGGATCGCGCCGATCCTTGCGCGCAAATGGGCGGGGAGCATTATCGAGGGGAAGGCGGATCCGAGCGGGTTGGTGTACGACAGCAATCGGTACTATGATCCCACGGCGGGGCGGTTCACGCAGGAGGATCCGGCGGGGATCGGTGGTGGCGTCAATCTGTATGGCTACGCCGGCGCGGACCCGGCGAACAACAGCGATCCGTTCGGATTGGGCTGTGCTGCGGTGAGCTTGCAGGCGCTCTCGCGGGCGGCGGTAGCATCGCTCTTGGTGGCGGCGCTATGTCGATACCAAGTGCAGCAGCCGTCGTCGGCGCTCTCGCTCCGATAGCGACGGCTGCGGCCGCCGGCGCAATTGGTGATGTTCTGCTGGCCCCGGCTTTTCCCGGCTCTGGCAAAATGTTGCTCGGGCGAGGTGCGGGGTCGTTTGCTTCTGAGGAGACGGAGGTTGCCGTTCCGACGGCTGACGGAACTGGAAAGGTCCATGGGGCGTTACCGGGCCATGTCCCGGAAAGCTGGACGGGCGAAGATCTCGAGCACGCGGCCGAGCAGCTGGGCACCAGCATCAAGACGCGCAAGGATGAACAACAACGCCTTGGTGAGGACGGACCACACCGAGAAAGGATCCGCCAGGAAGAGCGGCTTAAGAAGCAAATCGAAAAGAAGCGGAACGGCTCTTGACCAACGACTCAACGGGGTGCCCGTGACTCACAATGCGGATCGACTGATCGAACGCTTGGCAGACGGCGGAGACGATGCAGCGGCCCACGCTCTTCTCACAGAATTCTTCCACGGTTATCCAGTTGAGCGGCTTCGAATACTACTCAGGAGTTCGCACGACGGAGCTGTGAGAGTGGGAGCGTGGATCGCGTCGGAAGTGGGGGGGCGAGCGCAACCGATTGTCCCAGACATCGCCGTGTTACTAAGTCATGATTCTCGCTACATAAGATTCTTTGCTCTAGATGGAATCCTCGCTGCGAGCACGGCGAGCGATGGCAGCGCCATTGCTGCCGCCGTGAATCTAA
The DNA here is from genome assembly GCA_050733535.1 of Gemmatimonadaceae bacterium. Lineage (GTDB taxonomy): Bacteria > Gemmatimonadota > Gemmatimonadetes > Gemmatimonadales > Gemmatimonadaceae > Fen-1231. Next base: position 1,348 of record JBOHTH010000243.1, read on the forward strand.
TTGACGACGCGGATGACGCAGTGCGCTGGAAGGCGATGAATTTCTTGGCGCGGGCGAATCCGAGCCAACTCGCCGCCGCTCGGCCTTACTTAGACGGCCAGCAAGCTCAGTTGACGGTCTGGCTGCTGGAAATGGACCGAGCAACCAGCGCAGAAGGAATCATTTCGCGGCTGGGATCGACTGATTCGCTTAGTCGTCGGACCGCAGCAGCGGCCGCAGTGCGTTTGAAGTCACGCAATGTGTCTGCGCTCGAACACGCCGCGCAGTCGAGCGACGCAGAAGTGCGATCATTTGCTCTTGAGCACCTTGGGACCACCCCATAAGGCTGACACAGTTATCCGGCAACACGGCCGTTGACCTGTTCTGGGATTCGCCAGGTAGCTAAGGTGCCGCTGCCATGCGATCATGTCCGACAGGTCCGTTTGAAAGTATAACGGCCGAGAAGTCTATGGCCGAGCACCACGCGTCGTCTGGTGGGCGCCAGCTCGGTCGGGACACTCCCCTGGGTGGAAGACACCGTCAGTTAGCTGGATCGACGCAACGCCCGCGCGAGATCGCGGCCGCTGAGATCGCGAGGGAGGCGGGCCATTAGAGATGCATGTGAGCCGGCTTAGGCGGCGATGACCTCGTCATGCACAAGGTGCAGGCGGATCCCTTCCGGTCTCGTGAGGTCGCCCTCGTCGAAGTGGCAGCGTACGCGTCGCGCACCATTTCTCGGAGTTCGTCGAGCGTGTCGCCCTCGGTCACGATCGACGCGCCAACGGCGCGCGCCGTGTACCCGCCTTCCTCGGATTCCTCGACGATAAACAAGATCTCGGTCATTGTGGGTTCCCAAGGTTAGAGGGCTGCCTCACCTCTCCAATTTAGACACCCCCTCGGCCCGGCGCGAGTTAGGACGCCGTGCGGAGCGGCAAAGCTTTCGTGATGCACGGAGCACCGGCTGGCGATGCAGTTTGCAGCCGCTCGCGCGCCGCCGTACGTTCCAAAATCCCCTCTCCGACGAGCACGTATGGAACGTCGCGATGTACTGAAGGCCTTCGGCGTGGCCGCCGCCTTTACCCTGCTGCCGCGCACCGCGCAGGCTGCGTGGGAAACGGTTGCGCTCGCCCCGCACGCCGCTCCGCGGGTGCTCACCGACGACCGCTCTGCGCTCGTCAGCGCGCTGGCCGACGCGATCATCCCGCGCACCGATACGCCGAGTGCGACCGACGTGAAGGTCGGCGCGTTCATTGATGTGATTGTCGCCGAGTTCTACGGCGACGAGGAGCGCACGGCGTTTCTCGCCGGGCTCGACGCGATCGGCGCGCGCGTGAAAGCGGCTGGGGCCGCGTCGTTTGCGGAGATGGCGCCCGATGACCGGACAAAACTGCTCGACTCGCTCGACAAGCCGGCCGATCGCCAGGCGAGCGACGCGCACGGATGGAGCCGGCTCAAGGGCCTCGTGGTGCACGGCTACTTCACCAGCGAACAGGTGCAGAAGGACGTGCTCAAGACGGTGATCCTGCCGGGCCGCTTCGACGGCAACGCGCCGATGAAAGTCGCAGGAGGCGCCAATGGCTGAGGTCACGAAGTTCGACGCGATCGTCGTCGGGTCCGGCGTCAGCGGCGGCTGGGCGGCCAAGGAGCTCACCGAGCGCGGCCTCAAGACGATTGTCCTCGAAGCCGGCGGTCCCACGACCGACGCCGATTGGGTCGAGCACGTCCAGCCGTACGAGATGCACTTCCGCGGCTACGGCGACCGCAAGACGCTCATGCGCGACCAGCCCATCCAGCGCGAGTGCTACGCGTGCGACGAGATGGGCCACAAGTTCTTCGTCAACGACAACGAGAATCCGTACACGGCGCCCGACGATGCGCCGTTTCGCTGGTTCCGCGGTCGGCAAGTTGGCGGGCGCTCGATCACGTGGGGGCGGCAGGTCTACC
>JBOHTH010000244.1:0-4446 GCA_050733535.1 Gemmatimonadaceae bacterium
CTCGACATCCCAGGCTGGGTTACTAAGCTCACCGCGCCCAATGCAGCCCGCGACAAAGTCGCCGCGCGCGCGAAAGAACTCATGGACACCGAACTCCTCGCGATGGGCGACGACATCACGCGCCATCCCGAGATCGGCTTCACGGAAGTGCGCTCGACCAAAATCCTCACCGACTACCTCAGGGCCCACGACTTCGACGTCGAGATGGGCGTCGGCGGGCTCCCGACGGCGTTCATCGCGCGCTACAAGCACAACAACGGCGCGCCCACACTCGGCGTGATCCTCGAGTACGACGCGCTCCGCGGCACCAAGGGCGCGTTCCACGGCGACCAGCACTCCACGCAAGGGCCGATCGGCATGGCCGCCGGCATCGCGATGGCGGAATACCTCACGAAGAATCATCTCCCGGGCAGCGTCATCATGTACGGCACCCCGGGCGAAGAGATGATGCCGCCCGCGGCGAAGACACAAATGTTCAAGGCCGGCGTCTTCAAGGACGCAGATATCATCGTGCGCAGCCATTCAAGCGCCGCCACGAGCCGCCCGGCGCCAGGGTTCGGCAGCTGCTGCCTCAACATCAACGGCACCAAGTACACATTCAGCGGCGCGCCCGCGCACCAGATGACCGCGTGGAACGGGCGCAACGCCCTTACGGCAACGATTCACTTCTTTGACAATATCGACGGGCTCCGCAGCAACATGCGCCCCGAGGCGCGCGTGCAGGGGATCATTACCGAGGGCGGCGCCGCGCCGAACGTCGTGCCGGACCGCGCGGTCGCGGATTTCTACATTCGCTACCCGGACGCGGTCTATCTCGAACAAATGACCAAGATGATCGACGATGCCGCGCGCGCCGCTGCGCTCGGTACGGGCACCAAGGTGAAGATCGACCATTACGGTGAAGCGCGCGACGGCGTGTCCGAGGCGACGCTCGCCGAAGTCGGCTTCGCGTACCTGAAGAAATACGGCGGAACGAACGTGCTCGCGGAGCCGGGCAAGGCGCAGGGATTTGAAGAAACCGGAACCGTCGCGAGCGCCGTGCCGGGCTTCGGCTTCACGGCGCAGACGTCACACGCGCCGAATCACACGTACGAGATGCTCGCGGACGCGACGACCGAGGTCGGACACAAGGGGTTCGTGATCGACGCGGAGGCGATGGCGTCGCTGCTATTCGATTTCGCGACCCACCCGGACTATCGGGTGGCGGTGAAGAAAGAGTTTGAGGGGATACACGCGCTGTTCGGCGAGTATCAGGAAGATCTCAAGAAAGTTTATACGCTGCCGGTGGTACCCGACCCGGAGTAGGCGCTAGGCTCTCGCGAGGAGGCCAAGAGCCGTTCGCACGGCGCCGCGTGCGGGCACAACGTCCTCGGCATGGAGAACCATGCCAGGGACGGCGCTCTTGAGGCGCAATTCGACCAGGCGCCGGAGCCAGCTGCCGCGGCCGAGCATCCCGCCGGCGAGCGCGACGGGCACAGCGGCGCGTTCGTCAGTGAAAAGTTGACGCGCCAACGTGCGGACGTGCACCACGAGCTCTTCAGTCGCCAACGTGAGCAGCGAGTTCGCGCGCAAATCACCGGTCGCGGCGACGGTCATCACGGGCGTCGCAAGCTGCGCGAAATCGCGCGCGGTCGCGCCGGAGGCCCAGGGGATTAGTTCGTCCGGGCTCTCGAGTTCGAGGTGCCGCAACAATGCGCCGAGCAAGCCGGTCTCGGGCTCGCGCCCGTCGGCTGAACCGGTCACGACGCTCAGCGCCTTTCGGCCGATCCACGCGCCGCTGCCTTCGTCGCCGCAGACGGGACCCCAGCCGCCGCAGCGCGCCATCTTCTGGCTCGGGCCGCGGCCGTAGGCCATCGAGCCCGTGCCGGCGATCAGCACGATGCCGGCTTCTTCGCCGAAGGCGTCATTCAATGCGATCACGGCGTCGGGGAGCACGACGAGCTCGTCGGCGAGCGCGCGCTTCGAGAGGGCGTCTTCGAACGCCGAGTACTCGGCGTCGCGGCCGACGCCCGCTACGCCGACGCAGAGTGCGGACGGCATCGTCTCGTCCATGTCGCACGCGGCGAGCGCTTCGCCAACGAGCCGCGCGATGACGTCGGCTGAATGCGCGGCCTCACCGGGGCGCACGGCGCTCGCCACGCCGGTGACGCTGGCGAGTTCCGCGCCAGTTCCGTCCGCCACGATCACGCGCGTCTTCGACGCGCCACCATCCACGCCAACGACCAGAGTATTCATAGAGCGGAAAGCAAAGGGGATGCAAAGCGTTTTGCAAACGGGGTCGGACCCGGTCGACGAGAATCGAATAATCGCGTCGCGCCCCGCGGCGATGACGTCCCCTTGGACCCACTCTCGGCGTGCGTGGTTTTGACGTACGTAATAAATACGCTCTTCCGTACGGATCGCCTTAGGTTCCCGGGCGGACACGGTGAAGCCTGCGCGGAGACGGTAAGGCCAGGCGAATGATCGGATTGCGCAGGCGCGGAAAACGGCCAGCGGAGCCTGCGGGAACGGTCAGGGAAGCCGAATGACGGGGTTGCGCAGCGCGGACACCGTCCCGACAAACAGCGTGATCGTCGTGCCGATCAACACATACCACGGCCATGCAATATTCGCGAACGGCCCCAGGGTGGCGGCAACCGCGGGAAACGCCGCGGCGAGCGGCTTGGCGAACACCACTGCAGCCATCACGGCGATGCCGACGCTCATGCCGAGTATGACATCGCGCTGGCGCGCGCGCGGATTGTAGATCCCCAGTAAAAACGCACCCAACAGCCCGCCGTACGTAAACGACGCGATCGAGAGCGCGACGATCACCACCGGCGTCTGACTCTCGGGATACAGCAGGGCGCCGCCGGTGAGCACCACGCCCCACATCAGCGCAAAGAGGCGGCCGGCGCGGTACGTCGCCGGGTCGCCGGGCAGGCGCCCGGTGAGCGGCAGCCAGATGTCCATCGTGGTAGCAGCCGCGAGCGAGTTGATCGCGCCGGAGTGGGTGCTCATCGTCGCCGCAACGATCGCCGCAACGATCAAACCGAGCAGCCCGCTCGGCATCCGCTCGACAATAAACGTCGGAAAGATTGCGTCCGGCGTCGCAAAGGAACGGCCCGCGTAGAGCGCCCAGAGGCCGAGTCCCACGGTGAGAAACAGCGCAAACTGCACGAACACAACAAGACCGCTGCCGATGATCGCGCGCTGCGCGTCCTTCAGCGAGCGCGCGGACAGCAGGCGCTGGACGATCAGCTGGTCCGTGCCATGCGACGCCATCGCCAGAAACCCGCCGCCAATCAAACCGGCGAACACCGTATAGGGCTGGTCGAACCCCGTATAAAAACTCACGGACTTGAGCTTGCCCGCTGCGCCCGCAGAGGAAAGGATCGCGTCCCAGCCGCCATTCACCGCGTGCCCCAGCAGCACAACGGCGCAAACGCCGCCGGTGAGATAAATGGCAGCCTGGAGCAGCTCGGTCCACACGACAGCGCGCATCCCGCCGCGCCACGTGTACAAAATGGTCAGCGCGCCGAGCACGAGGATCGCACTCGGCATCAAGTACTGACGTGGCACGACCGGCCCAATAATCAGCGCAATCGGAATCGCGGTGGCGAACACGCGCACGGAATCCGCCATCGCGCGCGTCACCAAAAAAACAATCGACGCGAAGCGGCGCGCGCCCGGGCCGAAGCGCGTCTCGAGCAGCGTGTACGCCGTCACCAGCTGCCCTTCGATGTACCGCGGCAACAGCACCACCGCGACGACAATTCGCCCGAGGATGTAGCCCGCGCAGATCTGCAGATAGCCGAGGTTCCCGGCGTACGCGAGACCCGGAATGGAGATGAACGTCAGCGCGCTCGTCTCCGAGGCCACTATAGAAAACATGACCGCCCACCATGGCAGTGAGCGGTCAGCTATGAAGTACTTTTGTGCGTCCTTCTGATTTTTGCCGAGCCAGACCCCGAGCGCGGTGGTGCCGGCGAGGTATGCGACGAGTACTGCGAAGTCTACGGCGCCGAACCTGCTCGCCGGCAAATTCTTTTATTCCGGCTTACGCCGAGAAAGAACTGCCGCAGCCGCAGCCGCCGGTCGCGTTGGGGTTCTTGAACGTGAAGCCGGACCCCTGCATCGACGTGACGTAATCGACCGTCATGCCGCCGAGGTACTGCATCGAGAACGGGTCGACGAACACTTTGAACCCGTCCTGCGCGACGATCGTGTCGTCGTCCGCCGGCTTGTCTTCGATCAGCAGGCTGTATTTGAAGCCCGAGCACCCGCCCGGCTGGACCGAAACGCGGAGTCCGCCGACATCGGGCGACACATTCTCCGCCACCATGAACTTCCGGACCTCGACGGCCGCGGCGGGGGTCATCGCCAGCAACACTTCGGGCTGATTGATCGTGCTCATATCGGTGTGCCTCCTTAGTGCATCCTTAGCGAGCGCTTCCACGCACTACG
>JBOHTH010000245.1:0-5557 GCA_050733535.1 Gemmatimonadaceae bacterium
GTCCTCCGCGTCCGCCGCCGGCGCCGCCCGCGCGGCCCCCGCGTCCGCTCGCGGCCTCGGCGGCTGCTTCCGCCTCGACACGCGCGGCCGCGTCCGCGCCGAACTTGTTCGGGACCGAATCACAGCGCAGCACACGCGCCGCGCCACGGCCGCCAATCAGCCCAGCGCCGGCCGCCGTCGATGTGAACACGGCGACCTTTCCCCTGAACATGGCCTGATCGAGTGCTGTGGAATCCCGCCACCGCCCTGCGAACACCGTTGGCACGTTGTTGAGGTCGACCTTGAGGCCGTGGCCGTTCGCAGTCGTTGGTGCGACCGGAATCCAGTCGCGCTTCAGCGCGAGCGCCGATCCTCCGGCGGTCAGCTTCGACGCCTTGATGTCGAAGGCTGCCGGTCCGAAGTCGAGATTCTGGAAGAACCCGCCGTTGTCGCCGGCCGGTTTCAGCCCCATCCGCTTGAACTCCGCCGCGATGTACGTGGTGACCTTGTAGTCGCCGAGCTCGCCGACGCGGCGTCCCATCATTGAATCGTCGGAGATCTGGTAGAGTCTCGTGCGGAGATCGTTCGCGGTGATCGCGGAGACGGTTGGGCGCGGTACCCAGGTGCGCGGGCCCTCGTCGGGCCAGACGGTCTTTGCGGTTTGCGCTGCGGCGGGGAGTGCGACGCTGAGCAAGAGGGCGAGCGTGAGCGTGGTGCGGGGCATGGTCGGACCCGTGCGGGGTGGCTGAGAGGAGCGATGAAAGCTACTGTAAGTCCGAGCCTCCATCAAAGGAAAACCAGATGCGCCGTGTCCTTGTAACCATTGCGATTGCCGGCTATTCCCTCGTGGCGCCTGCGGCCGGAGCGCAGCCCACGAATGCCGCGCCCACATCGAACCCACACGTGAACCTCCCCTTCGGCTCGACGAGCAGCGCGCCCGTCTCGAAATGGACCCCGCCCGCGTCCGCTGGGCGCCAGCTCACGCTCGACGACCTTCTGACTTGGAAGTCGATTCGCTCGCCGGCTCTCTCGAACGACGGTAAGTGGTTCGCGTACGCGATCGCGCCGAACGAGGGCGACGCTGAAGTTGTGGTGCGGGCGACGGCCGCGGGCGCGAAGGAAATGCGCTTCCCGATCGGCGATCCGGGAGGCGCGGCTGCCGGGGGTGGACGCGGTGGAGCAGGCGGCGTGGCGAGTCCGTCGTTCTCGGGAAACAGCAAGTGGGCGGCGTTCCTGGAGCATCCGAGTGTTACGGCCGGGCGCGGAGGGCGTGGGGGCCGGGGTGGGCGCGGCGGCGGAGGCGCGGCTGGCAACGCGACGGCTGCGGCCCCCGCCGGACCGAAACTGGCCGCGCTCGACCTCGCGACGGGCACGCGGCGCGAGTTCGAGAATGTCCGCTCGTTCCGCTTTGGCGGCGACAAGTCCGACTGGCTCGCGGTGCTGCATGCCGCGCCGGCCGGCGGTACGGGTGGCGCACGGGCGACGGGCGCGACGCTCGAGCTCGTGAACCTCACGGGCGGTTTGCCGATTCCCATCGCGGATGTGTCGGAGTTCGCCTTTGACGATTCCGGCGACTGGGTCGCCTACGCCGTGAGCTCGCCGGGCGAAGCCGGCGGGAGCGTGCAGGTGCGCCAGCTCTCGACGAGCATCTCGCGTCCGCTCGACGTGGGGAAGGGGCAGTACCACCGCTTGGTGTGGGGCGACTCGACCGACGCGCTGGCGGCGCTACGCGTGGTGACCGACACCGCCGGCGGTGATGAGGACGCGGCGGTTGTCGCGTGGACGCACGCGTCGCAACCGGCAGACAAGATGATCGAGATCACGGGGAAGTCCGCAGCGGTCGCCGGCGGGCTTGTCGTGAGCAGCGACCGGGCTCCCGTATGGGGCCACAAGGAGTCGGAGATTTATTTCGGCCTTCGCGAGCCGCGGCCGCCGCGCCCACGCAATACCGGGGCGCCATTCACGGCGCCGAATCCGGGTGGTGTTGCACCGGGTGCTGGCGCGGGCGGTCAGGTGCCGGGGGCGCCGCAGACTGACGCCGGCGTGCCATCGCTGATCCTCTGGCACTGGAAAGATCCGCGTCCGCAGCCCGAGCAGCAGGTGCAGGAGGCGCAAGATCGCGCGTTCAGCTACCTCGCGGGGTATAACGTGGCGTCGTCGAAAGTGACCCGTCTCGCCGACGACTCGCTGCGAAACGTCGCGACCGGTCCGCGGGATTCGTGGGCGGTGGGAACGGACATCACGCCGTATCAGCGCGAGCAGGGCATTAGGGGATTTGCGTATCGCGATATCTACGCCGTGAACGTCGCCACGGGCGAGCGCAAGCTCGTCGCGAAGAAAGTGCCGGGCGGCGGTGGCGGAGGAGGGCGCGGCGGCGGCGGAGTTTCGAGCTTCTCGCCCGACGGCTCGAGCTACGTCTACTATGACCTCGGCGAATACAAGGTCTACAACTTCGCGAACGGCTCGACGAAGACGATCACCACGGGCGTCCCGGCGAAGTTCTGGGACACCGAGGATGACCACAACCAGGTGAAGCCGCAGATCGGAGGCTCGCTCGTGGGCTGGGCGAAGGATGGCGCGGCCGTTTATGTGCGCGACAATTGGGACGTGTGGCGCTTGCCGGTGAGCGGCACCGGCGCGGTGAACATCACGGGCAACGGGCTCAAGGATCAGATCAAGTATCAGGCGCGGTCCATCTCCGACCCGCGCGACCGCGGTGTGATCGATCCGTCCAAGCCGCTGTATTTCGAGACGTACGGCGAATGGACGAAGAAGGAAGGGCTCGCGCAGGTCGACGCGCTCAAGGGCGGCGTGAAGGTGCTCTCCTCTGAGAACGACAAGGTCGACTATCGGCGCGCACGCGACGCCGACATTTGGCTCTACGATCGCCAGACGGTTGTGAAATATCCCGACTGGTACGCCGCCGACGGCGAGCAGCTCGCGAACGAACGCCGCCTCACCGACGCCGACCCGCAGCAGAAGGACGTCGCCTGGACGCCGGGTGCGCGTCTCATCGACTACACCTGCGAAAACGGCGGCGGCCACCATCAGGCGGTGCTCTACCTGCCGGCCGGATACGAGCAGGGCAAGAAGTATCCGATGCTCACGTACATCTACGAAAAGTTGTCGCAGGAATTCAATACGTACACGGTGCCGAACGCGACGCGCTATTCCAACCCGAGCGTATATACGAACCGCGGCTACGCGTTCCTCAAGCCCGACATCGTGTACCATGTGAACGATCCGGGCCGCTCCGCGGTGTGGTGCGTCGTGCCCGCGGTGAAGGCTGCGATTGCGACCGGCATGATCGATGCCGGCCGTGTCGGGCTTCAAGGGCACAGCTGGGGCGGCTACCAGACGACGTTCATCACAACGCAGACGAAAATCTTCAAGACCGCCGTCGCGGGCGCGCCGCTCACGGATATGGTCTCGATGTTCGGATCCATCTATTGGAACTCGGGGAGCACCGACGCTTCGATCTTCATCTCGAGTCAGGGGCGCTTTACCGGCGGGCCGAACGACGTGCCCGACGCGTACATCCGCAACTCGCCGCAGAACTTCGCGCAGAATCTCTCGATCCCGTTCATGCTGCTGAGCGACGATCGCGACGGAGCGGTCGATTTCAATCAGGGCGTCACGTATTACAACCACCTGCGCGACCTCGGCAAGGACGTCATCCTGCTCGAGTATGAGGGCGAGAACCACGGCCTTGCGCGGCCCGCGAATCAGAAGGACTACAACCTTCGCATGACGGAGTGGTTCGACACCTTCCTTCGCGACCAGCCGGCGCCTGATTGGCTCACGAACGGGGTGCCGCGGCTGAAGATGGAGGAGCACCTGAAGGAGATGCGGCCGCTCACTGACCCGAAGGCGACGGCGCCGGCGCCGCCGAAGATCGTGCCGTAAGGGACCGAAGACCTAAGACCGAAGACCGAGGACCGAAGACCGAAAACTGAAGCCGTCGGTCTTCGGTCCTCGAAGCGGGAGGCGGGATTTTCCTGCTGATGCGAGAAGCGGGGTGGGTATGCGAGAAGCGGGACGCACCTTGATGCGCGATGCGGGGCGACCCGTCTCTCGCATCGAGGAGCGTCCCGCTTCTCGCATCCCGACCCCGCTTCTCGCATCAGCAGGAGGTCCCGTCTCTCGCTTCCAACCCGGCGTCTCGCATCAGCAGAAAGTTCCGCCTCCCGCCTCCAACCCCGCGTATCGCATCACGGGGCTGCGGACCGAACTTACTTCGACGGGCGCCGCGGCAGCGCCGACGGCGGCAACATGTCGTTCAGCCGCATGTAGTTCGCGATCTGGCTGTAGTGGTCGGCCAAGTCGAGCGCGTGCCCGAGCACCATGTTGACCCGGGTCGTGTTGCGGGTGTTCCCCATGTAGGTGAAGGTCACCTGGTCGGCGAGCGTTGCGTCCGTGATCTGACCAAGTGCCTGCGCGCAAAACGCGAACGACGCCTTGAGTTGCGCGACTAGTTTTTCCTTTGGCCAAGTGGCTTTCACCGAATCGGGCGTCGAACTCTCGTCGGCAGGAATCGTCGCCTTCATCGCACCGAACGCATTGCAGAACAGATAGTCGTCCTCTGCGATGTGCTGCGCGATGTAGCCGAACGTCAGCTGCGCGGGCGTGGGCTTGTAACCGAACTTCGATTCCGGGAATGAATCGAAGGCCTGTGCGATGTTGCGGTGCGCGCCGAGAATCCTTCCCTTGAACGCCCCTGCCACCGGGTTTGCCTGCGGCGTCGCGGGCTGCTGCTGGGCGGCGAGTGCACCGGACAGGACCATGGTGGCAATCGCCATACGAATGACTTTCATGCGGTCTCCAGAAAGGGTGATGGCGGGGGGAGACAAGGTCGCTCCGCACGGGGTCGGCGCGCAACTGTCACGAAGACCGAGGATCGAAGACCGAGGATCGAAGACCGAAAACCGAAAACCGTGTACGCGCCGTCCGCTCACCATTGGGGTATCTTGCGGGTGAACGCTCTCTAACGTGAGTCGAACTTCGATGACCTCCCACAATCGCCGCATTCTCGCCGCACCCGCGCTGATCGCTGTCTTTGCGCTCCCCGCCGGTGCTCAGGTCATCCGCCCCAGCCAGCCCGGTGCGGTGATGCAGTGGGTGGCAAACACGAAAATCGAGATTTCATATCACCGCCCAGTCGCGCGCGGCCGCGAACTGTTCGGCAAGCTCGTGCCGTACGGAAAGATCTGGTCGCCCAGTGCGGACACCGCCGCTACCGTCACGATCAGCACGCCGATCACCATAAACGGATCGCCGCTCGCGAAGGGCTCATACAGCATGTGGGCGATTCCCGGCGCCACGGAGTGGACGCTGATTTTCAGCTCAGTGCCGGTGGTGCATCACATGTTTTATCCCGAGGGGAAGGACGTCTTGCGCGTGAAGGCCGTGCCGCGTCAGGGCGACAGGATGGAGACGCTCACGATTTATTTTCCGATGGTGGATGCAGACTCGGCGGAGATGGTGCTTCACTGGGGGACGACGGTCGTGCCGCTGAGCATCAAGTCGAAAAAATGACAGCATTCCTCTTCCGCGCTCCGCTGGATGCGAGAGGCGGGAC
>JBOHTH010000246.1:0-4456 GCA_050733535.1 Gemmatimonadaceae bacterium
CTTCGGTCTTCGGTCCTCGGTCCACCCAAACGCCTCCGCGCCCTCAGAGTAGCACGCGAGAAGATTGTTGCCCGAATACGGCCGATCCTGCCGCGGCTCGCGCTTCGTGAAGTTCTTCTTGCGCAGCGCAACGGGATCGAGCTTCAGCTCTCTCGCCAGTGCGTTCATCGCGGACTCCAATCCAAACGCGCCCTCCACGTACCCCGGCCCGCGGAACGCCGCCATGCCGCTCGTGTTCACGTACGCGAACGTCTCCTCCGTCCGCACGTTGGGGCAGGCGTACATCTCATGGTAGATCTGCCCGGGGCCGCCTTCGTAGCCGGTAATGCCGAGGGGGACGTCGATGCTCGCGAACAGCGCGGTGAGGGTGCCGTCCTTTTTTGCGGCGATCGTCACGCGCTGGGTGGAAGCGGGCCGGTTGCCGCTGTCCGTCTGCTCGGCTTCGCGGTCGTTGATGCAGCGCACTGCGCAGCCCTGACGCTTGGCGAAGAGTGCGGCGACGTACGTGTGCGGGCCCGCGCTGTTTTTTGCGCCGAATCCGCCGCCCATGTAGTCCTTGATGACGCGCACTTTTGATATCGGGACGCCGAGTGCCTTGGCGAGGTTCTCGCGCACGCGGAAAATGCCCTGCGTCGATTCCCATACGGTGAGGCGGTCGCCTTCCCACTCGGCGGCGGCGCCGTGCGGCTCGAGCGCTGTGTGCAGCTGCACGGGCGTGCGATACTCGCGGCGAACCACCACGTCGGCCGCCTTCAACCCTGCCTTGAAGTCTCCGCGCGACATCACGAACGGCGCGTTCTCCATCACGTTTCCTTTCGCGCGCACCTTGGGGGCGTTCTTGGCGGTTGCGTCCTCGAACGTCACGGCAAACGGGAGCGCGTCGTACTCGACGGCAATCGCATGCGCGGCGTTGTGCGCGGCGCGCTCCGTGTCCGCGCAGACCGCAGCGACCGGTTGCCCCGCGTAGAAAATCTCGCGCGGGAAAAGCCGCGTGCCGTCCGGTGCATCACCGGGTCCCATGACGTCACGCACGCCCGGCATCGCCGCGGCCCGTGTGAGATCGATCGTGCGGATCGTCCCGCGCGGAATGGCGGAGCGCAGGATGAACGCGTGCAGCATTCCCGGGCGCGTGATGTCCGCCGTGTAGCGAGCGCGCCCCGCCACGCGCTCCGGCGCGTCCCTGCGCGGCACGCGCGCGCCGACGATCCCGAGCTCGGCTCCGTCGCCCCACGCCGCGGGCTCGAACGCGGGCACCTCGACGATGCGCGTTTCGGTGCGTCCCTCGATCTCGACGGTGGTCTGCACGAACCCGCCGGGCTTCGCCGCAGGTTTGGCCTTACGCGGCACTTGTCTCTCCGGCTTCCGGCTTCGGCGCTTCCGGCTTCCGCGCTTCCGGCGTCGTTCCATCCGCCACCGCGCGAATCGCGGCCAGGATCTTCGGATACGTTCCGCACCGGCAGAGGTTCCCGCTCATGCCCGCACGAATCTCGTCGTCCGTCGGGTGCGGGTTGTGCGCGAGCAGCGTGGTGGCGGCAATGAGCTGGCCGGGCGTGCAGAAGCCGCACTGCGCCGCGTCCTTCGCGATGAATGCCTGCTGGAGCGCCGACAGCGAAGAATCAGCGCCGCGCGAAGCGAGTCCCTCGACGGTGACCACGCTCGCGCCGTCGCATGCTGCGGCGAGCGTGAGGCAGGAGTAGACGATCTCGCCGTCGAGCTGAACCGTGCACGCGCCGCACTCGCCCCGATCGCAGACGAGCTTCGTCCCGCTCAGCGAGAGGCGGTCGCGCAGCAGCTCGAGCAGGGTGACTGCAGGGGCGGGGTCGAGATCGTGGGCGCGGTCGTTGACCGTGAGGTGCATCGGTAGAAATAGCGATGCGTGCCGCCGGGTGTCAAAGGCGGTTGTGCGGCGCGGCTTGTAGCGCGGTCGCGAGGGCGATAATCTTCCCTCCCGACCAGCGATACCGAGTTTTCGAGAGGATTGAACGATGCCGTACGTGATCACCGAAGCCTGCAAGGACACGAAGGACAAGTCCTGCGTGGACGTCTGCCCCGTGGACTGCATCTACGAGGGGCCCGATATGCTCTACATCCACCCGGATGAGTGCATCGATTGCGGCGCGTGCGAACCGGAGTGTCCGGTAACGGCGATTTTCCCGGAAGAAGACGTCCCCGTGAATCAGGTGCAGTACGTCCAGATCAACCGCGAGATCTTCAAGGGCCCGACCCCCCCGGGGCGCCCGACACGGTAGCTGATTTTTGCGGTCGCAATCGCGACCGCGGGCTTCATCGCACCAGCTGGCTGAGCGAGAGCACCGTTCCGAGCACCGCGTACTGCACGAGCGTGCTCCGTTCGCTCTTCCATGCCGCCGGCCAGCTGAGCGTTCCACGCGCTACTTCAGACCGGGCGACTGGGAGCCAGCGCCGGGTGCGCTGCTTGTACTGCAGGTATTCGTCGCCGAACGTGGCCTCCAGCACTGCCTCTTCGTAGCGCACGATCGGCGTGTACTCGAGTGCGAACATGCCGACGGCAATGGGAACGAACCACGGCAGCCCGGCGATAAGGCTGAATCCGTTCCAGATCAGGAAGTTGCCGAGGTAAAGCGGGTTGCGCGTCCAAGCGAACGGCCCATGCGTCACGAGTCGTGTCACCACCCGCGACCGGCGCCTCGTCTCTGGTCCCGCGGCTGCGACGCCCCATAGGCGCAGCGACTCTCCAAGCGCGACGGCCAGCAACCCCCACCCCCACGACGTCGGTGTCATCACGCCGCGCCAGACGAACGGCACGACGATGAACGGAACGGGAAGAATTCCCCGGTGCCGAAAGAGCCAGCCGCCGAGTCGGGCGAGCCATGCCTGCTCGGCAGGGCACGCGAGCGATGTCGCCGAGATCGAGGTCATTCGATACGCGTCCAGCGGAGCAGGATCAATGCCGAATGTCTATTCGGTCGGTTGAGACGTGGCCTGCGCCGGCACCGACCAGGGCAGCGGTTGACGATTCGGGTGTCGTCGGAATCTCGCGCCTGCGTCATCGCGTCTGCCAACAAGACGGTTACCCCGTGCAAAACGTTTATGGGCGGGCGCTGTCAGCGTCCACGGGGCGCACCACCCGTCTCCGTTGCTAGATTCCGCACTCACCCCGTTTACACACCGGCGGCCCCGATTGGTCCAGAAGAGCGTTGCGCTGACACCCCCATCCGCGGCCGCCTATCTCGATACCGACGCCGACGTTGGCCGATTCGTCGAGGGGATTGGACGTCCCCGCGAGCTCGCGATCGACACCGAAGGCGCGAGTTTCCATCGCTTCGTTGACCGGATATACCTGATTCAGCTATCGACGCGCAACCAGCATGCGATCATCGATCCATTGCCGGTGGGCAAGCTCCCCGAACTCGGATCGCTCCTCGAAGATCCCAAGGTCGAGGTCGTTTTCCACGACGCGGACTACGACCTGCGCCTACTGCACCAGGACTACGGCTGGCAGGTCAGAAACATCTTCGACACGCGCGTCTCGGCGCAGCTCCTCGGGATCACCGCATTCGGCTTGGGCGCCCTGCTCGAGCGATCGTTCGGGCTGAAGCTCGACAAGAAATACCAGCGCGCCGACTGGTCGCTGCGCCCGCTCACTGCCGGGATGCTCGACTACGCCGCGCAAGATACGCTTCACCTGCTCGGGTTGCGCGACGAAATGAAGAGCGAGCTCGAGAAAAAGGGCCGCTGGGCGTGGGCCGCGGAGGAGTTCCAGCGCCTCGAGGGGACACGATGGGATCCGGAGGAACCCGGGTCGGCGTTCCTGCGCGTCAAGGGCGCGCGCGACCTCTCGCGGCGCGAGCTGGCGATCCTCCGCGAACTGGTGGCGTGGCGCGATTCGGTCGCGCTTCAGCTCGACCGCGCGACGTTTCGGGTGGTTGCGAATGACGTACTGCTCGAGATCGCGCGCACCGCGCCGTCCACGGCCGATGCGCTCGGCACCATCAAGGGGATGCCGCGCGGGATGATCGAACGCGCGGCGCGGGATGTGTTCAGCGCCGTGAAAGCGGGACTTGCTGTTCCCGACGCGCAGCTGCCCAAGTTTCCGCGCGCGGCGCGATGGGACAAAGATCCGGAGTTCGATGCGAAGGTGGGCAAGCTCAAGGCCGTGCGGGACGAAGCGGCGAAGCGGCTCGAGCTGGATCCAGGCGTGCTGTGCTCGCGGGAGCGGCTCGAAACGATCGCGCGCGCCTTGCCGCGGTCAGTCGCCGAACTCGATCCGATTCCCGGGCTCCGCAAATGGCAGATTGCGGAGATGGGAAATCAGTTCGTCGCGGCGCTCGCGGGGTTCAAGGTGGTTGGGAAGGCGAGCGAGTCACCATACCGGGACTGAAAAGATGAGTGGGAGGTTGAGTTTGAGAGGTGAGGTGGAGTGGGAGGGATGAGTTGGAGCAGGCGCAGTGCGAGGCTGAGTCCGAGAGTGAGGTCG
>JBOHTH010000247.1:0-2907 GCA_050733535.1 Gemmatimonadaceae bacterium
ATACTCCGTCCAGCTATCAGGCGCCCAAATGCAACGGATTTGCTGGAAGACTGATAGCCTCTACACCAATGCTTCCGGCCAACAAATGGATCACCGACAGACCTTCAAAGTTGACAACGGCGTCACCGGAACGATCGTCGCCGTCTACTGGAGTGATGATTGTCAGCCAGAAGCCTATGATGACGCAGATGGGAGTGCTGTAGGCGGTCCGTTCGAGGCCGACCACACGACGGCGATGGACACTTGCCTGCCGTCCGACGGCGGCGATGACAGCGGAGGCGGGACCGCGGCGGGCGGCGGAACAACGTGGTGCGCTTACCTCGATTGGTACGATCAATACGGCAATCTCGTCGAGGAAGACCTCCTCGGATGTTGGCAGGAAACCGACTAGACCCCATCCACTCTTGTGAGCTTGGCTGACGCCGCGAACTCGATACCTTCGACCGAGGACGGACGAATGCGAAACTATCTCAAGTACGTCGCGCTGGCGTTGGTGGCCGGTTGCCTGTCTGTACCGGATGCTCCTCATGATCGGCCGCATTCAGCGACTTCAGCGCGCCGTCCGGCCGCAGTCGTGAATGTCGGCGCAGCGCCGGACTCTACGGAGGTGGCGCTGATCGCCGACTTGAAGAAGCGCGTCGGAGGCGCGTCAGGGGACTACCTCGAGCATGCCCTCGCGCAACCAACAGTGTCTGCGATACAAGCCAGCGATCCGTCCGTGCAGGCAATCTTGGACACGATTTTTTCGCGGCGACGCGCTCGCCTCACCCTGAGCGCCGCGATTGTGCCGCCGGTCCATGGGCGGTTCGACTTTTCCGACGTCACGATCGCGCTAGTCGACTCGCTCGCGGACCCGACGAGTTCCGCGGAAGTGAGACGGCGCACGAATCAAGAGCCGCACGATGTAATCCTACTTCCTGCCAATCACGCAACCGTCGGTGCGGTTGAGGCCGCGCTGCACGGCTTGGGTAGGATGATGAGAAAGGAAGGGCAGACCAAGTCGGCGCGCAACACGCGGATCGCCGTGCACGGGGAGAAGCATATGAGCGTTTGGAGTGACTATCACGTTGGCGCGATGGAAACGCAGTTGGCTGTCGCCGCCGCAGGCCCAAGAACACACATTGCCGGTATCGGGCAGGTGCGTTCGTTCACGATACGAATGGCGCATCATGTGCCGTAGTGAGTGATCGCATCGGTGTTGCTGTACAAGAGTGCCGACTCTGCGCCCCCGCCCCCTGTATGACATGGGGCGGGCTCGGCGCGGTCGTCCTACGTCTGCTCAGGTGAGTCTGAGACGAGTTGGAGCGTCAAGCCCGGGTCAGTCGACGCGCCGTGCGGGAGCTGCAACACTAGCCGAAATTTCCCGCAATCAACTTCGATGCTGGCGACGAGATTGCCGGCGACAGTCGTTCGGATTCCTGTCTGTAAGTTGTAATCGCTAACTGTCGTAGCGAGTGAGTCTACGAGGGGAAAGCGCGTCGTGCAGGAAACTCCACCGAGATCGTGCAGTTCTTTCAGGGCGGTCGTGTAAGCCGCGCGGAAATCGTGCGCGTAAACGGTGTCTTGATAGAGCTTGGTTATCGAGTAGACTCGGTACGCGCGTATTGCGACCGAGCCCAATGTCGTCCCAGCCCCCCTGGGGATGATGAAGAGCCGATATGTGCCGGCGTCGCAGCCGACGCAGCCTGAATCCGTTCTGACCATGAATTTGTTTTCGAGACTCCGACGCGCCGAGTCGCTTTGGGTCCCCAGCGTGATCTGGATTCCGCCGACGTCCATGGACTGGGCATGCATGCCTGAAGCAATGAGGCAGCCAATCACTATGAGTTTGGTTCGCATCGTCGATGTCGTTCCCTTACGTGGAGGAGGTATTTCTCGAAAAAATCAGAATGCAAGGAGCCGTGACAGCTCTCGGGTGAGGTGAATCACTACGAATGGGATCGCGCAACGAAGAACGAGCCACCCACAACGTAGAAGATGGTGGAACATGTGCGAACGGCAAGCCAGTGCGCTTTGGGCTGACAGGGAGCTATCATCCAGAAGCATTGGAGTCCCTTTAATGGACGACCTCCGGACCGAGCGCCGTTTTTTCCGCAGGTACGGTCGTCGGAGTGTCGTTCCACCAGTTATGCTATCGCCCCAAAGCGTTTAGAAATCGTGCGACACGATTTGATCCTGATGGTCCCGGGGTACGACATCCCGGCCGCACTCGAACTTCCGGACGGCGACCTTGCGGGTGCGGTCCTGCTGATTCCGGGCTCGCTCTTCTCCAACGTCGACGGCGATTATCCGAGCTGGAATATTTTTCCGCGCTCGTCGGCGTATCTCGCGGAGCAGATGGCCGAGCGCGGTCTCGCGGTGTAGCGGTTCGCGAAGCTCGGGCCCGGCACCGGCAGCACGGAGACCTCTACGGCCGAAGCAAAGGTGCTGCGCAGCTGGGCCGGTCGCGCGACCATCGCGCACGCGGCGCTCGCGCATTTCCGTGCCGAACTCGCGGCGCGTGGCCTCGCGCCCCGGCGGCTCGTGTTGGCGGGCCACAGCGAAGGCTCAGTCGTCGCCTCGGTGATCGTGGCCGAAGGTGCGGTCGCGGACGGTGTCGTGCTGCTCTCGGGCCCGTCGGTCGGAATCATCAGCATCATGACCGAGCAAATGGGCAGCGCGGCTGCGCTCGGCGCGATCGAAGGCATGCCCCCCGACGCGCAGCAGTACATGCGCGACTGCGACGCGACCGATCCAGTGGCGATGATCGCCGGGTATGAGAAGCCGGTGCTGATCGTGCAGGGCGGGGCGGACACTAGCGTGCCGGTGCACCACGCAGAGGCGCTGCGCGCGGAGCGCGGATCGCGGCCTACGACGTACCGGTTCTTCCCGGGGCTTTCGCATATGTACAAGGTTGTTCCGCCGGGG
>JBOHTH010000248.1:0-3349 GCA_050733535.1 Gemmatimonadaceae bacterium
ATTCTGGCGAGCGTGATCTTCAACGCGCTGATCATCATCGCACTCATTCCGCTCGCGCTGCGCGGCGTCGCCTACCGTCCCGCACCGGCCGCAATCGTGCTGCGGACCAATCTCGCGCTGTATGGCCTCGGCGGACTGCTCGTGCCGTTCGTCGGCATAAAGCTCATCGACATGACGCTCGTCGTTCTCCGGCTGGTGTAGCCATGCTTCGCAAACAGTTCCGGCCCGCGATAGTTCTGACGCTGATGCTCTGCGTCATCACCGGCGTTGTCTATCCGGGAATCGTGACCGGTTTGGCGCAGATGTTCTTCCCGCGCCAGGCTATGGGCTCCCTCATCGCCGCCGCGAACGGCGACGTGATCGGCAGCACGCTGATCGGTCAGGGTTTTTCGAGACCGGAGTATTTCCACCCGCGCCCGTCCGCAGCCGGCGCGGGATATGACGATACGCGCTCCGGCGGCACGAACCTCGGCCCGACGAGCGCCAAGCTCGCCGACACGCTGATCGCGCAGGCTGTCGACAGCGCGGTGAGGAGTGATGAGGCCCGCAAAGGGGAGATCCCATCCGACATGGTCACGTCGTCGGCGTCGGGCCTCGACCCCCACATCTCGCCGGCCACCGCATACCTGCAGGTCGCGCGCGTGGCACGGGCGCGGCATGCCGACAGCGCAGCCGTGCGGGACTTGGTTGAACGGCATGTGGAAGGGCGGCAGTTCGGCTTTTTTGGGGAACCGCGCGTGAATGTGCTGCGCCTGAACCTCGATCTCGATCGCGCGCTCCCGTTTCACGCGCAGCGATGATGGCGGGCAACGAGCCGCTGGGGGCCGCTGAGTTTCTCACGCTCGTCAGACAACGCGAGCGGGGGAGACTCAAGGTCTATCTCGGCTCATCTGCCGGGACGGGCAAGACATACCGCATGCTGAACGAGGCACACGACCTGCGCCGTCGCGGCATCGATGTCGTCGTGGGCCTCGTGGAGACGCACGGGCGTGCCGAAACCGCCGCACAAGTGCGTGACCTCGAAATCGTACCGCGGCTGCGCATCGCATATCGCGACGTCTCGCTGGAGGAGATGGACCTCGCCGCAATCATTATGCGGCGTCCCCAGGTCGCGCTCGTGGACGAACTGGCGCATACGAACGTGCCGGGCGCCAAGAACCGGAAGCGGTGGCAGGATGTCCGCGAACTCCTCGACGAGGGAATCAACGTCATCACGACCGTCAATGTGCAGCATCTCGAGTCGCTCAACGATGTGATCCAGCAGAATCTCGGCGTCACCGTTCGCGAGACGGTGCCCGACTGGCTCGTCGGGTCCGCCGACCAGGTGATCAATCTCGACATCTCGGCGGAGGATCTTCAGGAGCGTCTTCGCGAGGGGAAGATCTATCCCGCCGACAAAGTGCAGGCCGCACTCGCGAACTTCTTCACGGCGGAAAACCTCACCACGCTCCGCGAACTCTCGCTTCGCGAGGTCGCGAGCACGGTGGACCGCGCCCGCGAGGACATCGTGCAGCGCGAAGCCGGCCGCGCGCCGGCAAAGTCGGTCGACCGCATGCTCGTCGCGATGTCGAGCAATGCCGCGTATACCGCCGCGCTCGTCCGGCGCGCCAGCCGCATCGCGGGCCGGCTGAACTCGGACTGGCATTGCATATACGTGCAGACGCCGGACGAGCAAGCGGACAGGATCGACACGACGCTTCAGCGCAAGCTCGTCGAAAACATCCAGCTCGCACAGAGCCTCGGCGCCGAAGTGACCAAACTCGAGGGGGCCGACGTCGCGCATGAGATCATTCGCTTCGCGCGCGAGAAGGGCATCTCGCTCGTCATCGTCGGACAGACACAGCGATCGCGGTGGCACCGGATGCGGCACGGATCAGTGCTGGAACGATTGATCAAACGAGGCGTTGGTCTCGACGTCCTGATCGTCGCAGTGCCGGGTTCACCTGTGAGGCAGCCGTGAAGACCAGCCGGCGGCTGTTCCTTGCTGTGCTCCCGGCCGTGTTCGGCGTGCTCACCGTTGCCGCCCTGGCATACTGGGGAGAGTATGCGCACTCGGCGCCGGAAATCGTCGTGATCATCGCGGCGATCGCGGCGACAGGCTCGCTGATTATCGCCTGGTTCAACACACGCTACGTCGCGCAGCGCATCGCGCAGATCGCCGAGAAAGTGGGCGAAACGGCGGCGGAGCTCGATGATCTCGACGCGATCGAGACGGTGGTCGATCGTCATGCCGCCGCTCTGAAGGAGGCCGAACTGCGCGGCTCAAAGGCGAAAGCATCTGCCGACGCCAGACTGCGCGAGCATGGCGAGCTGATGTGGCAGGTCGCGGCTACGGTTTCGCGCGCACTCGACGAGATTCGCCTGCCGCTTCACATTCTGCTGGAGAATCGTTTCGGCGACCTGAACGAGAATCAGGAGGAAATGCTCGACGCCGCCCGCAACGCCGCCGAAACGGCAAACACTGACGCGGACCGTCTCGCGGAGATTGGCCAGCTCGATCGTGGTGTGCTTTCGCTGCGCAAGGACCGCGTTCATCTGGCGGACGTGGTGCAGTCGCTGCGCCCGACTCTGGAAAGCGAAGGCTCGCGAATCGGCGTGAGTGTCGGGATCGAAGTCGAGCCGGCGCTCCCGGCCCTTACGGGCGATCGTTCGCGATTGCAGGAGGCGCTCGCACTGCTGCTCGCAGACTGCGTGCGCCGCACCCAACCCGGGATGAGCGTTCGTATTCGCGTCGCCGGAGGCATTTCCGGAGTAACCGTGGGTGTGGACCATGGAGCACCCGAATCGCTCGACGTCGCCTCCGCGCTCGCACGAAGGCTGCTCGAGGCGCATGGCGGCGTCGTTGCGCGCGCCCACGGCCGACTCTCGGTGATGTTCAGCCCTCCGCTTGCAAGCGCAGATAGTACTGACGCTTGAACTCCTCCAGCGTGTCGTCCGCGAACAGATCGTCCGCGATCGCAGCGATCTCCTCGGCCTCGCGCCACGCCTCGCGCAGCTCGTCGAGCTCGCCCGCGAGCGCGCGGCGCTCGACGTCTTCGTTGGCAGCCATCTCGAGCGCGAGCCGATTCACGGACGGAAGCCGGTAGAGCGGCGTCGCCGACTCGCTTCCGGTGCCGCCCTGCCCCCAGAACGACCGGTTCGCGAGGCGCAGCGCCAGCTGCTCCGCCGCCGTAGCGGCTGCAGGCTCGGCAGGTCCGTCGTCGGGAGCATCCGGGTGGAGGCCCCATTCCGTGCGCATGGCAAGTGACGCTATGCGCGTGAAGAACCCCGCGGGGTCGGTGGCGTCACCAAGCTTGGATATCGCCCACTGCACCTCGGCGTTGCTCGCCGCCGCAAAGTTGAGCACGGC
>JBOHTH010000249.1:0-3667 GCA_050733535.1 Gemmatimonadaceae bacterium
CCACATCCGCGGCCAGCACGCAGAGTACACGTACTACATAGACGGCGTCCCCGTGCCGTCAAGTATCGGCGGTACGCTCAATGAGCTCTTTGATCCGGCGATCATCGACCGGATCGGTTTCCAGACCGGCGGCTGGGATGCGGAGTTCGGCAACCGGAACATCGCGGTCATCAACGTCACCACGCGAATTCCGCCGGGTGGCGCGCATTGGCAACTGTCGTCGTACGACGGATCGTTTCACAGCGACGGTCAGACCGTGCTGGCCAGCGAAGCGGTGGGGCCGCTGGGTTTTCTGCTCTCGGTCACACGCCAGGAGACGTCGATGCGTCGCGAGCCGCTGCAGGCGGCGGCGAACGGCGTTCCGATGAACTTTCACAATGCGGGGCAGGACCAGTATGGATTTGGCAAGGCCGAGTGGCGTCCGTCGGCGCGCGATGTCGTGACGCTCGACCTCAACGCCTCGCGCACGCACGCGGCGATTCCCTACGACTCGTCGTTCGGCGTGCTCGACGATCACCAGACCGACCAGAACGGTTTCGCGAACCTCGGCTGGCGGCACCGCTTCGCCTCGATCAGCGGCGCCGCGTCCGGCGCACCGGCCAGCAATCGCGTTACCGAACTTTTCTCGGCGATCTACCTCCGCCGCAGCGGTCTCGACTACGTGCCGGGTTCCGTCGACGATCCGCAGTTCATCTTTTATCCCGACACCGCGGATCGCTTCAACGTGCAGGAACATCGCCTCGCTACCACCATCGGAACGAAAGCCGACTTTGAAATGCCGGCCGGGAGATCGATGCAATGGAAGAGCGGCGTCGACGTCTCCTACGTGCGCGGCAGAGAGGACTTCAATACGCTTGACGCCGGAGGCGCGGCGGGTCCGTCTGTGAATACGAACGTGGCCGGCGGCGACGCCGGTGCGTATTCACAGCTCGCCTGGGACATCTCCTCGCACTGGCAGTTGCGTACGGGTGTTCGTCTGGATGACCACGTCGCGCCGGTGGCTGGCGACGCGCATCAGGTCAGCCCGCGCGTTCGCCTCAACTGGTTTCCGCGCGCGTCCACCTCGGCCTGGCTCTACTACGGCCGGCTCTTCATTCCATCCAATGTCGAGGACTTCCATGTGCTCGCCGCCGCCGCGCAGGGAGACACTGTCGGGCTCCCCACCGTCCCGGAGCGCGACCAATACTTCGAGGCCGGCGTCGTGCAGCAAATGGGTTCGGCCGTCACGGCGAAACTCGCAGGCTACTATCGCAACAACTCCCCCGCGATCGACGACAACACGCTCCCCGGCACGGCGCTCGTCGCCACCGTCAACGTTGGCACGGTCCACGTGACGGGGATCGAGTCCGTGCTCGAGTTCCACCCTGATGGGCCGCTTACCGGATACATCAACTCCGCGCTTAGCCATGCGAGCGCGCACGGCCCCGTCACCGGCGGATTCTTCCCGACACCCTACCCAACAGGCTGGTTCGATCAGGACCACGACCAGCGTCTCTCCATCGTGGCGAGCGCGAACTACTCGCCAGGGCGGAGTTACGTCAACCTCACGGCGAACTTCGGGTCGGGCCTCTCGAACGGGGATCCCGGCGCCGCGCCGAACGAGACGGGGCTCTTCGATTTTAATCCGCGCGTCAAAGTCGCGCCAAGTTTGGTGATCAGCGCTGGCGCCGGAACGCGCCGGACGTTCGACGGCACGGTGATCCGTCTCGACCTCTCCGTCGACAACCTGCTGAATCACCATTACATCCTGAAGGGGGCGTTCACGAGCGGGCCTTCCGTCGGACGCCCGCGCAGCGTCAGTCTGCGCTGCACGCTGTCCAGGTGAGCCCGCGCGATGCTGGCGGCGAGCCTTGCACAAAAGTTAGTCTGTACTAAGTTTCGGTGTGGCATCCACGCAACCAGCTGATCACATCGAGCTCGAGTCGCCGGAGCACGCGGCGGATAGCGGCACCGCTTGGCGCCGATCCCGCTCGGCGCCTTCGCTCGCCGAGGCCCACCGCTCCATCCCCGTCAATCGCGTCGGCTGGTGGCGCAAGATCCTCGCGTTCTCCGGGCCCGGTTATCTGGTCGCCGTCGGCTACATGGACCCCGGAAACTGGGCCACCGACCTCGCCGGCGGCGCGCGCTTCGGCTACGCGCTGCTCTCCGTCGTCCTCGTCTCCAACCTGATTGCGGTTCTTCTCCAGGGCCTCGCGCTCAAGCTCGGCATCGCCACCGGGCGCGACCTCGCGCAGGCGTGCCGGGACCACTACTCGCGCCCAGTCTCCGTCGTGCTCTGGATCGGCTGCGAGATTGCGATCGCGGCGTGCGACCTCGCCGAGGTGATTGGGTCGGCCATCGCGCTCAAGCTGCTGTTCAACATTCCGCTCACCATCGGCATCCTTATCACCGCCGCGGACGTCCTCGTCGTGCTCACGCTGCAGCACCGCGGCTTCCGGATGCTCGAGGCCGTCGTCATAACGCTCATCGCGACGATCGGCGCCTGCTTCCTGTTCGAGATGGTCATTTCGAAGCCGGACCTGGGCGCCGTGGCGCTGGGGTTCGTCCCCGCGCGTTCCATCCTGTCCGATCACGCGCAGCTCTACATCGCCATCGGGATACTCGGCGCCACCGTGATGCCGCACAATCTCTACCTGCACTCATCCATCGTGCAGACGCGCCGGTACGAGGAGACATCCGAAGGAAAGCGCGAGGCCGTGCGGTACGCGTTCATCGATTCCACGATCGCGCTCACCATCGCGCTGTTCATCAATGCCGCGATTCTCATCGTCGCGGCGGCGACGTTCCACTTCAGCGGCTATACCGGCGTCGCCGAGATCCAGGACGCGTACAAGCTGCTCACGCCGCTGCTGGGCGTCGCCGGTGCGAGTGCGATCTTCGTGCTGGCGCTCTTGGCGAGCGGACAAAACTCCACGCTCACCGGAACGCTCGCCGGCCAGATCGTGATGGAGGGTTTTCTCGACATTCGGCTCCGGCCTTGGGTGCGACGCCTGATTACCCGGGCGATCGCGATCGTCCCGGCGGTGATCGTGTCGATTGTGGCGGGGGAGGACGGCACGGCGAAGCTGCTGATCCTCAGCCAGGTGATCCTGAGTCTGCAACTCTCGTTCGCCGTCGTGCCGCTGGTGCAATTCACCGGCGATCGTGCCAAAATGGGGGAGTTCACGAACACCCGGCTGGTGCAGGTCCTCGCGTGGAGCGCGGCACTGGTGATCGCGGTGCTCAACGTCTGGCTCATCGTACAGTCCGTGCAGGAGTGGCTCGCCTGATGTACACGCGCATCCTCATGCCGCTGGAGAACTCGCGCACCGACGACGCGATCGTCGCGCATGTGCGCGCGCTCGCGCGGCACTGCGGCGCGAGCCTGGTGCTGATCCATGTCGCCGACGGCTTCGCCGCACGCAACATCGCGTCGCTCGAGCTGCGCGAATCCGAGGAGATCAAGAAGGACCGCGCGTATCTCGATACGGTCGCCGCAAAGCTCGTCGCGGACGGATTCAGCGTCGAGGCCGTGCTTGCGTCCGGCGATCCGGCCAAGGAGATCACGGCGGCCGCCCAGCGCGAGCATTGCGACCTGATCGCGATGGGCACGCACGGCCACCGCGGCGTGAAGGATCTGATCTACGGAAGCGTCGCGAACGAAGTGCGCCACCAGTCGATGGTGCCG
>JBOHTH010000250.1:0-2438 GCA_050733535.1 Gemmatimonadaceae bacterium
CTGCAGCTCCGCTGGTTCGATCACTACTTGAAAGGCGTGGATAACGGCGTCGACCGCTAGCCGCCGGTGGACATCTTCGTGATGGGCGACAACAAGTGGCGGAAGGAAAAGGAGTTTCCGCTCGCGCGCACGAAGTGGACCGATTTCTATATCCACTCCGGCGGCAACGCGAACGGCGGTGCGGGCGACGGCACACTCGACACAATCCCGCCGAAAGCGGAGCCGGCCGATACGTTCACCTATGACCCGGGCAACCCGACGCCGTACCTGATAGATGCGCGCGAGCTCGAGCTGAGCCTCAACGAGGATTATTCAAAGGTTCACGCGACGCGCACCGACCTGCTCGCGTTCACAACGGCGCCGTTCACCAAGGCGATGGAGATCACGGGCCCGATGAGCGCGACGGTGTACGCCGCGACGGACGCACTCGACACGGACTGGAACGTGATGCTGCTGGATGTCTATCCCGACGGCCGGGTGATGCGCATTCAGGACGGCGTCGCGCGGGCGCGGTTCCGGGAAGGATTCGACAAACCCAAACTGCTCACGCCGGGCATGGTGTACGAGTACCACCTCGACATGTGGTATACAGGGATTGTCATTCCTGCGGGACACAAGCTGCGGGTAACAGTCGCATCGGCGGCGTTTCCGAAGTACGATCGCAACCTCAACACCGGCGGCGACAACGAGCGCGATACCAAGTTCGTCAGCGCGCATCAGCGGGTGCTGCATGATGCAGAGCATCCGTCGCGGATCCGGCTGCCGGTGATTCCACGCTAAGACATATCTCGCGACTCAAGACGATCTCGACCCGCTGCGGACTGCGGAACTCGACCCGCGGCGGACTGCGGGTGGTGCGAGCACCGTCCCGCGTTCCTCCCGAAGTCCGCAGCGGGTCGGTGGCGTCTAGCGGGCATCCCTCATCAATCCACAGAAGGTCCGCAGTTCGTCAGCGTTGAGGTCGGACACCACCCAGTACGCCATGCCACCCGCGCTCCAGTGCGCAATCTGGAATCCGCGGCGGCTCTCGAGCTGAGGCGCAACATCCGCGCCAGGATCGGCGGGATACGTGAGCACGTTGATGATGTGCGCGCGGCGTTGGTACACGAGCGCCGCCACCGCGCGGTTCCCGACGTAATCGAGCCGCCCGCCGACAAGCGGAAAGCCATCGGCTTCCAATCGCGGCACCGTGGGCGAGAAGTCGAGCTTGCCGGTGAACCACGGCTTCACCGTGTGCTGATCGCTCGAGACGACGTCGGTCAGGTGGCCCTGCTGCAGTGACCGGACGTGCGCGGTGAGCACGGCGTCTGCCATCTGCGCGCTCGTTGGGGCCGCCGCGCGCGTGCCGAGTCCGTACGCGACGCCGAGCATGAGTATTATCGCGGCCGCGGCGGCCCATGTGCGATATGGGCGTGCGGTGCGGGGCGTCGGAACGAGGCGCCCGCTTGAAATATTCGGCGCGCGTACGGCCGCCTCGATTCTCGCGCGCAGCGCGTCGGGCGCGCGGAGCGGCGGGAGCTGCTGGTGCATGGATTCGATCGTACTCAGGAGGTGTTTGTATTCCACCGCGCACGCCTCGCACGTCGCGAGGTGTGCGGCGACATCAACGGCGTCACCAGTGGCGAGTTCGCCGTCGATGTACGCACCGAGTCGGTCGAGGTACGGGAGGTGCGTGTTGTCAGCTGGCATCGCGGGACTCCTGATGGACCAGGGCCTGCATTCGCTTTCGGGCGCGAGCGAGGCGGCTCATGACGGTGCCGATCGGCGCGCCGATCGTGCGCGCAATCTCCTCGTACGAGAGATCCTCGACCTCGCGGAGGATGAGCACCTCGCGGTCGTTCGACGAGAGCGAGTCGAGCGCGCGATGGAACGAGTCCGCGACGTCGGAGCGGACGAGGTGCAGTTCGGGAGTCGCCGACTCGACGTGTTCGCTATGGTGCCGTTCGTCGAAGTCGACGAACACAGCTTCGCGCTTTCCGCGTGTGCGCGCCGTGGCGCAGCAGTGGCGGACGATGGTCAGCAGCCACGCGCGTGCGTTCTCGCCGCGGTAGCCGTCGAAGTGGCGAACAGCGCGCAGGAACGCCTCCTGCACCGCATCCTGAGCGGCGTCCTCGCTCCGCAGCAGGTATCGCGCGAGCGTGTACGCCGCATCGAGATGCGGCAGCATGACCTGCTCGAACGACGCTCGCGAACTATCTCGCAATTTCTATGAATAAGGGGCGTTTGGTGGGTTCGATCGGGCTGCCTCTCCCTACATGGACTTCCCGAGCGGCGACTTTATTCCCTGCGTATCGGCGCTGATCCTGAACGGAATAAATCTGACCTCTTCGCAGTCCAACTGCTCGAACCCCTCTCGGAGCAGCTGCGCGAATGTCCGACTATATCGAGCACGACCAGACCAACGACGGCGTGGACCGCAAAGGATTTCTCAAGTGCAT
>JBOHTH010000251.1:0-13023 GCA_050733535.1 Gemmatimonadaceae bacterium
CAACACCTCGTCGTCCTCAGCGAGCGCGATCGCGTCCTTCACCCACTCGAGCGTCACGGTTCGATCGAGCGTGCGGAGCGAGCGGGTGACCGCTTCGTCGAGCGTCTGTTCCGCGGCCTGGGGAAACCGCTCCACGCCCTCGCGCCCCGAAAGCACCGCCGGACGCGGGAAGCGCACGAACACCGGTTGCGAGAAGTGCGGGTGGCGCACCATCAGCTGGCCCTTTTCGAGCGTCGAGAGTTTGGTCCGGGTCGCCGGCGAGAGCGTCGCGTAGCCGGGCGTCGCGAGCTCATCGGGATCCATCCGCCCGAACAGCGCAGTGCCGCTGTTGCCCACCACGCGGCGGTGGACCTGCGAGCGGAATTGCTGCGCCGCAAAGAGCACGAGGCCGAGGTAGCGCCCGCGCTCGGCGATGTCGAGCAGCATCGCGCGCACGTAGGTGTCGGGGCCGTCGCTCGGCGCGTATTTGTTCAGTTCGTCGACGAACACGATCATGTGCTCCACACCGAGGTCGCGCTTCTCGAGGTGCTCGCGCAGTTGCGAGACGATCCGCGAAAAAATCAGATCCTGCGCATCCGCTTCGAGATTTGCGACGTCCACGACATACACGCCGCGATCACGAAACTCACCGAACGGCAGGTCGCTTACGGTGCCGTCATCCGTCACGAGACCGCGGCAGCGCGTGGAGATGTTCGTCAGGCGATTGCGCACTTTGCGGATCGTCGCCACGTGATGCGTGCGCCACGATTCCGCGTTCTGCTTTTCCATCCCGGTCAGGAGATCGCGAAACCAGCGCTCGAGCTCGCCGAACGACTGCACGCGGTGCGTCGCCGCGAGGTATTTCGGGTCGGAAAACTCCTGGTCGACGACGCGCTCCTTGATGAAATCGATGAGCGCGTCGGCCTTCGCGTCCACATCGTCCTTGTTGAGAAGCACCTCCGCATACTGGAGTACCTCGCGCAGGCCCCAGGTGAGCGGCTTCACGTTGTGCGCGAGCGCTTCGTTCGACCGGAGGGTGTTGAGCGTGAAGCCCTTGGCGGTGTACGGCGCGTAGTACTCGACGTTGCGAAAAGGTTCGGCCGGCACGCCGAGCCGGTCGTACAGTGCGCGGTCGGCGTCATCGAGCTTCTCCGCCGGCTGATCGAGAAAGCAGAGGTCCGGCCCCTTCACATTGAAGCAGACGGCGGCGACGCGCCCTTTTTTTTCGGGGAAGTGCGCGAAGATCGATGCCAGAAGCCACTCGACCGCGCTCGTCTTGGTGGCGAGCCCCGAGACGCCGCTGATGTTGAGGTGTGCAGCCTCGGGTCCCAGCAGAAAGTCCGCGTCGAGCCAGACGGGCGACGCGGTCGCGCCTGAACGGTACAGCCCGACGGGAATGGCGGTGTTCGACCCGGCCGCGAGATAGCCGTCCATGCGCAGCGCGACGGCGACCTCTTCGTCGTTCGCCAGGTGGACGGTCCCCATGGCGACCGGCTGCAGCGGCTCCTCCGGGACATGGCGCAGAACCGCCGCGGAATAGAGACGGATTTCCGTGCGCCGCGTCGGCGCGCCCGCGTCGCCGCCGGGCTCGCCGTCGTAGCCCAGAACTTCGTGCAACGGCGTCTCGACGTCCGTGTAGCCGAACCCCTCGACGACCACCCCGTACACGACGGGCAGCATCCCGCTGACGGGCTGCGCGCTCACGACGCGCACGATGGTTCCTATTCCGACCGGCGAGTCGAGCGCGGTCCAGAAATGGAATTCATGCGGTGTATTTGGCTTGCGCTCAGTGGCGACGACGCGGCCGAGGACGGACAAGATGGAGGAGGAGGATGGAAGATGGAGGATGAACAACAAAAACTAACGCAAGGGCGGGTACTCGGTCTTCGGTCTTCGGTCTTCGGGTCGTGGGCCAGTTTGAACCGTTCGTCACTGGGAAGGCGCTGTCATAGGTGACTGGCGGTTGGTGCTGGGTATGTGGTCCGTGGCTTGTTGCTAATGGCCTGCAGTCCGTGGTGTATGGTGGAGCGGTGAGCGAAATCGATGCGCGGGGCGGCGTTTCGGTGACGCCCCCGCGGTACGGATGGATCATCTTGCGGCCGATGCAAGACTACGAGAAGCTCGACGTGTGGAAGCACGCGCACCGGATCGCCGTGAACGTGCAGCGGGTCACGGCGCGGATCGCCCGCCGGGACAACGCCGGCCTCTTCAGCCAACCGCGCCGCGCTCATTCCCCGGTCTGCCGGCGACACGCTGCTCGCCGAGATCACGTGCATGCGGAAGATGCTGTTCATGCTGCTCCGGCGTGTACGCGAGCCACGGCCCCCGCGCGCCACGCACCAACGGCCGTCGACCTGCGACCAGAAGCCAGAGACCGCGAACCCCGCACCAACGACCCCTGACCTATCGCCATTGCACGCACCAAGACCAAACCGGGCCACTACCCGGTCTTCGGTCTTCGGTCATCGGTCCTCAGACCACCGAGCGCAGATACTCCTCGCAGTCACGAATCCCGTACGCCATGGTGCTCCACCGCCTGTCCGGCAGCGAGACGGGCGCGCGCTCGGCGAGGACCCAACGGGACACTTCGTCAGCGCGCGCCGGGCTCCACGAGTCGCGCGCGACCTCGATCCGGACGAGACCGAAAAATGGGTCGCGGCCGTGCGCGTCGCGGAGGCGGAGGTACCAGCTCGCGACCGGTGTGCGGCGCGAACTCTCGTGGCGGATTTCAAACGCGGTGGTCCGCTCGCCGGCAGCGAGGCCGGTGACCACGCCGAGCGTCGCGGGCACCGTGTACAGCGTGCGGTGTGACTTCACGACGCCGATTGCGAGCGCACTGCGCGAGGCCGCGCCAAGTCCGGAGATTCCGCCGTCCACGAACAGCGGTTCCGTTTCGGCCTCACACCACCGCACGGCGAGCGCGCGCTCCAGGGTTTCGCGCCGCTCCTGCACGGCGTGCCGGGCGAGGAGCAGGAAGAGCGCCGGGTGATCGAGCGATGGCGGGTCCGCGTCGGTGAGTGTGTCGACGACCTCCATCCGCATCACGCGGAGGCCGTCCACGACGCGAGCGCCGAGCAGAGCGAGCGGCGCGTACACCGCGCGTGACACCCGCGGCGCGCCACCCCACGCGTGGAGCGTGCGATCCGTTCGCCGGCGAATTACGGCCGCGGCCGTGCCGTGGACGACCGGCAGACCGCCCGGTCCGGTGAGGAAAGTCCGGCTCGTCTGAATGCCGTCGAGGAACGCCACCACGCCCGTGTCCGCGGCACCGACGTGCCGCGCGGAGAGCGCCTCGCCCTCGATGGACGGGGCCGCCTCGAGGCGTGGCGGAGTGGAGTCGGCCGGCGTGAGTTCGAGCGGCGGTGCGGCGCCGACGACGACCGAGAGCCCCTGCGCGTCACCGAAATTCGACGCGTGCCTGAGCGCCCGGAGAGCCTCCCGGATGCTTGTTCCGCCCTCGGTATGATCGTACGTTGAAGCCATGCGCTTCTACTCTCGTGTGTCACTCGGCGTTCGCATCGTTGCCACCGTGAGTCTACTCGCGGCGACGGCGTGCGAGAAGGCAAAGCCGGCGAAGGATCCCGCGCTCGCGATCGTCCCGACCGGCGCCCCCGCGCTCAACCTGGCGGCGGACCCACAGATCCTGTTCCAGGTATTCGGCGACCGGGACAGCCCCCACATGATGCCGATCGCGGCGGTGGTGAACGGCGCGATCAAGCCGATCGGGTTGACGTTGGCGGGCTGGAAGGCGCTCGACGCCAAGTTCATGGCGCCGGGCACGACATATCCGTTCTACGCCGAGGGCGGCAATCCGGGCGAGCTGACCGTCCAGCGCGACACCGCCTATTCACTGCCGGGGTGCACATCGCTGAAGCCGATGTCCGTCGTGCAACTCACGTTCAAGCAGCCGCGGTCGGACCCGACGGTGGAATTTCTCGCTTCAAGCGGGCCGATCGCTCCGCCGCGCGCCGCGCCGGCGAAGATGATGTCCTCGGCGGATATCGTGAAGATCGCCCGTGCGATCGGGCACGAGGCCGGCAAGCGCGCGCACCTCTCGCCGGCGGAGATGGACTCGCTCGACTTCAACGCGCGCATGGTCCAGACCGGCGCGTCGAACGCC
Organism: Gemmatimonadaceae bacterium; assembly: GCA_050733535.1. Taxonomy (GTDB): domain Bacteria; phylum Gemmatimonadota; class Gemmatimonadetes; order Gemmatimonadales; family Gemmatimonadaceae; genus Fen-1231. The sequence continues at coordinate 4,100 of JBOHTH010000251.1, forward strand.
CCGACGCTGGTCATCTCGTTCATCGACCCCAACGCCGGCGAGGCGAAGTCAGGCGGATGGACCGGCCACCTGTTTGCGCTCGCCGACAGCGGCGCGAATGGCTACGAAGCGACGTACGTGCACGTCGTGAAGGGCAACTCGAAGACCGTGGAGTTCCAGCGCCTGGTCAATCACGTGGATTTCAACGGCGACGGCGCGGACGAGATCATCGTCGAGGCATGGCGATACGCTGCCGACAACGATCTCGTCGTGCTTGGGTTCAAGAATGGGAAGTGGAGTGAGCAGACGCGAGTGAAGCAAACGTGGTGCTTGGATGCTCCGAAAGAGCGGTAAGACTCACGGCATTGCGGGGCGCGGAGAAGGAATAAGAAGGGCGACCCCACCCCCGCACTCCTTCTCCGCACTCCGCAGTGTGGGGAATCTCATCACTTGCCCCTCTTCAGCTCGAAGCGCCGACATCCCACCCTTGCTCCAGGTCTGCCTTCGAATAGGCCTTGAACGCCGTCAGCGTCGTCGTCCGCACCAGCCCAGGCACCAGCGGAAACTTCTCGGTCACGATGTGCGCGATGTCGTCGTACTGCGGCACCTTCACCAGCACCACCAGATCCCATTCTCCGGACACGGAGTACACATCCGTCACGCCGTCGATCGCGGCGAGATGCTTGGCGCACTGGGGAATGAGCCGCGGCTCGGACTTCACCAGCACGATGGTCGTGATCATTGGTCGGTGGGGAATGGGGGCACGTTGAGCAGCCATACGCCTGCGATGTGATCGGACTCATCCACGTCGAAGATCATGTCCTGGGCGACGCGCACGGCGCGGAACGGACGCGCGGCACCGAAGCGGAAGTGAATCGTCCGTTCGGAGGCGTCGGCGTCGGCGACCACACGCGTGTCGACTTCAAACGCAGCGACGCCGGGCTGCGACGTGCGCGCGGGGATCGTGACCAGCGCGGGGAGGGCGTCGGCCGGCGGCAGGAGGGCGCCGACCTTGCGCACGTCGGGCCATACCGCGACCTCCACCCCGGCGATCCGCCCGCCGGTCACGTCGAAAATCAGCCATGACCCGTCCGATCCCTCCACTCCCACGGAGCCTGACATCCCGTCCCCCTTCGCGCCGCCATCCAGCATGGCCGTGAGGATGTCGGTATCCGCGTCCCATCGGTATTCCACCGCGGGCAGTTTGGCGGCGCCTGCGTTAACGCGTACCGCGATCGCCACAGCGCATCTCCAATTTGAGTCCTAAGCGAGCTCGCGGAATGCCGCGAGCAGCCGCCGCGCCGCCTCCTCCACCTGCGCCTGCTCCGCCGCGTACGATACGCGAACCCAGTCCGGCGTCCCAAACGCCGAACCCGGTACGACAGCAACGCCAGCCCGTTCGAGCAGGTGACGGGCGAACACGCCGCCAGCGTCGGGACCTCTCCCTGCGCCCGGCGCGCGCACGTACAGGTAGAACGCGCCCTCCGGCGGCAGTATGTGAATGCGCGGATCGCCGTGGAGTATCGCGAGCGCCGCATCGCGCCGCTTCTCAAACTGGTGGACCATCGAGGCCACCGCGGCGTCGGCGTCCTCACGCATCGTGAGCGCCGTGAGCGCCGCATGCTGGCTCACGGTGCACGCGTTGGACGTCGTATGCGACTGCAGCGCAGTCATGGTCGCCGCGAGCTTCGGCTCCGAGATCGTCCAGCCGATCCGCCACCCCGTCATCGCATACGCTTTCGCGACGCCGTTGACCACGACGAGCCGCTCGCGCGACGGTGCCACGTCGAGCGACGATGTCCCCGTCTTGCCGTAGACGATGCGCAGGTAAATCTCGTCGCTCAGCACCCACCATCCGCGCTCGTGCGCGAGCGTGAGGATCGCGCGCAACTCCTCAGGGGAATACACCGAGCCCGTCGGGTTGGACGGGGAGTTGATCATGATCCCCTTGGTGCGCGGCGTCGCCGCCGCCTCGAGCATCGCGGCCGTGACCTTCAATCCGTGGGCCGTGTCGCCCATCACCACGACCGGTGTCGCGCGCGCGAGCGCGACCATCTCTGTGTAGCTCGTCCACGCGGGCGTCGGGATCAGCACCTCGTCACCGCGACCGAACACCGTGAAGCAGGCGTTGAACAGCGACTGCTTCGATCCGGTCGACACGACGACCTCTGACGCGCTGACTTTATCGCCGCCCTTCCATTTGCGATTTGCCTCGTCGGCAATTGCCTGACGGAGCGGCAGGATGCCGTCGACCGCGGTGTACCTGGTCGCGCCCGCATCGATGGCGCGCTTGGCTGCCATCCTGATGAATGACGGGGTATCGAAATCCGGCTCACCGGCGCCGAGATCGATGATGTCCCGCCCTGAGGCACGCAGCGTCTTGGCGCGCTGGGACACGGCAATCGTCGCCGACTCCTTGAGTTGGGCGACGTTGAGTGAGGGCGTAAAGTCTGGGGTGGACGTCATCCGGCTGCGGCGGTCGATTTCGGGTTGGAATCCTTCGCGGAGCGCGAGCGGTCGCTAGATTCAACCGCGAACGAACGATATCCACGCGGCGCATGCCGCGCCATTGACAACCGAGGCCGCAGTGACCGAGACCGAGCGCGAAACGGCAGGAGCCGTGCGCAGCGCCCACGTGGCGCACTTTTTTGCCCCTGATTGGGCCCAGACCGCACAGCGAGCGTCGGGCGCGCTCGAACGTTCAGACCGCGAGCTCGCGGCACCGCAAGTCATGGTCACCGTGCCCGATTCCGTCGCGGCGCTCGCACTCGCCCGCGAACTTCGCGCCCTGCCCGCCGCGGTCGGACTGCGCGTCGTACCGGTTACCAACGCGACGCGTGGGGCGCGCCTGATCAAGGCAGCCTCCCCGCACGTGGTCATCGGCACACCCGCACTGCTCGCCGAGCTGCTCGCGGCGTCCGCGCTGAAGCTGGCCGACGTGCACACGCTGGTCCTGGCAGCCGCGGACGAATACGACGCCCGCGCGGACGCGCTGGGGGCCGTCATGGCCGAACTCCCGCGCGGGAGCGCGCGGATTCTCACCGCCGCGGCGCCGACGCCGCTCGTCGAGAACCTGCTCGAGCGGTATCTCCACAAAGCACGCCGCATCGTGGTGCCCGTTCCGCCGCCGGTTCCGATCGCGCCAGGAACGCCGCCGACGATCTACGTGCGCACCGTTGCGCATGGAACTCCGCTTGCCCCGCTTGGCGAGCTGTTCGACGATATCGACCCGCCCTCCGCCGTCATCGTCGTCTCCGATTCGCGCGGCGAAGGACAGGCCCGCAGCGCGCTCGAGGCGCTCGGCTATCCGGCGGACTCCGACCTTGTGAAAATCTCTCGCGGCGCGGTGGAACTGCACACGGCGCTCGTCGTGTTCGTTGGACTCCCCGAGGCTGATTCGCTGACCGCCGCGCTCGGCGCGCACCCGGCCCGCCTCGTCGCCCTGGTGTCCCCGCGACAGCACGATGCACTCCGCGAACTCACCAAGGGTGCGGTGCTCATGCCATACGAGCGGTCCCGCGCCGCACGCGCCGCGCGCGAGCGCGAGGAGAACAACCGGAACGCCCTGAGAGGGGTGCTGGCAAGCGGGCTCCCCGCCCGTGAAATCGTCGCGCTCGAACCTCTCTTGTCCGAACATGACGGTCTGGCGATCGCAGGTGCCGCGCTCCGCCTGTACGAGCGTGCTGCCGAAGAGGCGGCAACGGCGAGACTCGCCGGCCGCGAGGAACTGCGCGCGGAGTTGAAGGCTGCACGCGCGGAACCGAAGAAGGCCGAGGGCGCGGCGGAAGGGCGCCCGCCGCAGCGGAGCTTCGACCGGGAGAAGCCGCGCGGCGAGCGCGACCGCAGCGGACCGCCGCGCGAGCGCTCGTTTGGCGGGCCACCGAGAGGGGAACGGTCGTTTGGCGGCCCGCCGAGAGGGGAACGGTCATTTGGCGGACCGCCGCGCGGCCCCAAGCGTGATCAGAAGGGCCGTCCGCCGCGGAGAGAAAAATGAGCGCCGGCTCGTTTCAGCTGAACGGTGGCTGGATCGAGGTGATCGCCGGCGTGATGTTCAGCGGGAAATCCGAGGAACTCATTCGCCGCGTACGCCGGTCATTGATCGCGAAGAAGCGCGTACAGGTATTCAAGTCGCGCCTCGACAATCGTTATGCAGGGGTGTTTGCGGTCGGGTCGCACGATGGCCAGACGATCGAGGCGATTCCGGTGGACTCGAGCGGCCAGATCACGCTGCGCCTCGACCCGCTCGCGCAGGTCGTGGCGATCGACGAAGTGCAGTTCCTCGACAACAGAATCGTCGCCGTCGCGAACGCGCTCGCCAATCGGGGTCGGCGAGTGATTCTCGCCGGCACCGATACGGACTTCCGCGGCGAACCGTTTGGGCCGATGCCGCAGCTGATGTGCATCGCGGAGGTCGTGGACAAGCTGCACGCGATCTGCGTGCTGTGCGGAGCGCCAGCGACGAGGAATCAGCGGCTCATCGACGGCAAGCCGGCGCGGTATGATTCGCCGCAGGTGATGGTCGGCGGGGCGGAGGCGTACGAGGCGCGGTGCCGGAACTGCCACATTATTCTGCCGGCGGAAGGGATCGCCGAGCTGAAACTGCTCTGATCCAGATTCGGGAGGCGGGATTTCGTCCCGAGGCGGAGTGCGGAGGAGGATGCGGGATTTTCGACCCGGCGCGGAGCGCGGAGGAGGAATCCCGGATCAGGACACGCGGAGCGGGCTGGATTGAACGCGAAGGCGAAGTCCAGAATCCGGAACTCCTCTTCAGCCCCCGCACCGGGTTTAGTGAATCTCGACGACACTGATCCGGTCGCCTTCTTTGCGGAGAACGAGGTCGGTCACCCCACCGCGGTCTTTCCTGGCATAGAGGCGCCTGGGGACAAAAACGAAACGGTTGTGGTAGCTCGTGCCGCCGGACGTCTTTCCCGAGACGACCAGATAGCTGCTCCAGACACCGCTACTCTGCCCCGACTCGCCGAATGAGGGCGTGATCTCGACGTAATAGCTCTGGTTCAGGCCATCGAGCGTTTCGTAGTGCACAACAGCTTCAGTGGCGCTGGACGCGCGCAGGTTCTGCGACGTCGTTTCAAGCGCATACGCGAGATGCGTGGCGTTGTCCTCGAGCACGCTGCAGCCCGAAAGCAAGACCAGCGCGAAAACTGCACTGAATGCAACAAGCCGGCGGCGGCTGCGCAGATGATTCATACGAAAACAAGCTAACCGACAATCGAGGATCCATCACTTTTTCAGAAGCACCGACTCAAAGTAGGCAACGGCCCGCGGATCCCCGCTCTGCCCAAGCCAGAAAATCGCCCGCTTTCTGATCTTTGGATCCTTGCTCCCCTTCGCGACATCCAGCAACGCGGGAACTCCCTCGTCCTTGGGGCGCTGCGAGAGTGCGAACACGGCCTGCAGGCGCACGTCCTGATCGGCTGCGGCATCGCCGACGACATCAACCAGCCCGGCAGTTGCTTTCTCACCGGCAGCCTGGCTCACCCAGAACACGGCCTGCGTGCGCACGCTCTTCGTGCGCGAGTCGTCCTTCGCGAGGGTGAGCAGGCGCGGCCAGACGGTCATGCTGTCCGCGATCGTCGCGGGGAAAATCGCCTCGCCGGCGACCTTGCCGTCGGCGCGGGCTAGATCGTCAAGCAGGTAATCGACCGCATCTCTTGCCGGCACGATCCCGAGGTCGGTGATGTCTGTTCCCGGTCGCCACCTGCCACCCACATAGGCGCGGAGCGCGATCGGCTTGCCGTCCGCAATGTCGATCGCGACGCGGACCGGACCGGATTCGCAGTCGTCTTCCCACTCGTTGTGACGTGACGTCGTGATGCTGCTGGAACCGTTGGACGTGACGTTCCGGCTCCGGCCATTGCCGGTGCTGATGTTCCCCGCCCCGTTGCCGCACACGTCGGATCGCGACGCGTACGACATCCGGACGGTGCCATCCTTCACCTGCGCGACGCGCCTCGCGATGCTTTGCGCCGGGAGCGCGGCCGTCAGGGCCATCGCTGCCGCGGCGCAGGCCACGGCGACCATCCGCTGCGTTTTCATCGGTTGATCAGATCCTGCAAGGCCTTCAGCGCACGCGGATCATGCGATTGGCCCAGCCAGAAGATGGCGTCCTTCCGCAGACTCTTGTTCGTCTCGTTCTTCGCGATGTCGATGAGCTTGTCCACTGCCTCCGGCGAGCTGCTGCGCTGCGAGAGGACGAAGATCACTTGTTTCTTGAACTCCTCCTCGGACGCCTTGTCGTAGAGCGAACCGAGCTTGGCCATGTCCACGCTCCCCGTCTGGCCGGCCCAGAAGAGCGCCTGCTTGCGCAGTGCCATCGAGTTCTTTGTGTTCACGGCCTGGTCGAGCAGCCACTGGTCGTTGCCGTCGTTCCGCGTCTGGGAGATCGAGAAGATGATCTTGTCCTTCGCGGCGCTGTTCGACGTCTTCGCAAACAGCTCGCGCAGGAACTTCGCGTTCTCGTCCGAGGGCCGCTGGCCGAGCCAGAAGATCGCCTGCTCACGCAGGTGCTCGCTCACATCGTCGCGGCTCGCGAACTCGCGCAGTGCCTGTTGCGCGTTGTCGCCGGACTTCTGTGACAAGGCAAATATCGCCTTGTCCTGCATCGACTCGTCCGTGGACGTCTTGAGGATTTGCTCGATCAGCGGCACGGCCTTGTCCGACTCCACCTGCGAGAGCCAGAACACCGCCTGCTCACGCGTCTCCTTGTCGGGATCGTTCTTCGCCGTCTCGAGCAGGATGTCAGCGGCGGCGTCGCCGCGCTTCTGTGAGACGAGGAACACGGCCTTCCGGCGGAGCACCTCTGAGCATGCGTCGCGGCGCGCCAGCACCTTGCGGAGAATCGGCAGCGCGTCGTCCGACCCCATCTGGAGCAGCGCGTTCAGCGCCTCGACACGATCGTCGTCATCCTCGCTCTTGCAGCCAGGCGGCGTGTCGCTCGCGTGCCGCGAGCCAACCCCGCCGGCGCGCGCCGTGATCTCGGCGGCCGCGCTAGCGTCGCCGTTCCTCGCGAGCGTCCCCTGCAGCCGCACGAGCAGCGACTTCGAGTCGCCGTTCTTTACCGACGCCGCGCTCGCGAAGCGATCCTGCTGCCGCGTGAGCAGCGACACGGCGTCCTTCACATTGTCCGTGCCGCCACGACGTGAGAGCGCGAACGCTTCCCAGTAGTAACTGTCGGCGGCGTAGGCAGACTTCGGATAGTCCTCGTGAATGCGCGAGAAGAGCTTCTCCGCGAGCTTCCAGTTCTCGTCGGAAATCGCGTTCCGCCCCTGGCGCCAGAGCGAGTCGGCACTGTCGGCCGGGGCCCACGACTTGGGAACGTCCATTCCAGCCCGTGTCGGCGCGCGGCCGGCGCTCGCGCCGTTGGTCGCGCCGAGCACTGCGACCGCCGCAATGATGATGAGTTTATGCACTGCTGTTTCTCCTGTTCAGATTCAGTTATTGGGTCCCGCGGGCAGCACGGAGCGCAGCCGCGTAAGTACCTGAGTGCGTTCCATGCTGCGATTGATTTGTGCGCGTTCGTCGGCAACGCCCGCTTGAGGAGAGCGTTGCACCATCTGCACGAGCACGAGCTCGAGGTCCTGAAGCAGGCGGCGCCGTGCGGGATCGTCCGCCGCCGGTGAGTCGAGCAGGAGGCGTGTGTTCGAAAGGATATCCCGCGCCCACGTCGAGAGATGCCGGTCCACGCCGGCGTTCTCGCTGCTCGTCCCGTACGCCGTCAGCAGCGCCTCCGCGCGGGAGAGTTGCGCAGTGGCGGCGCGACGGTACGACGCGTTGTCGGCATTACCGGCTCCGGCCGGCAGCGCTGCGTGGTTGCCATTCGCCGCGAGCGGCACGACAGGCGTGGACGCGTCGCGGCCGCCGAGCGCGAACTTTCCGATCGCGACGCCAAGCACGAGCGTGGCCGCCATGCCAATCCAAGCCAGCCGCCGGTGGTGCACGGCCTTCGGTCCTCGGTCTTCGGTCCTCGCAGCCATGATTGAAGCAAAGAGCTCATCACGCCCAGTGAGCTCGGGCGGCTCGTTGTAGCCGCCGGTTTCCCGTCGCAGGAACTCCTCGAATTTTTCGTCGTTCGGATGATCGTTCATGACGCCCACTCCCCTGCAAATTCCGCCAGTTCGCTCCGCAGCCGGGCCCTCGCCCGGAACAGCTGCGCTTTTGACGTGCCCGACTGGATGCCGAGCGCCGTACCGATCTCCTCGTGCGTGTACCCTTCGACGTCGTGCATCACGAACACCGCGCGGTATCCGTCCGGCAGCGCGTCGATCGCCCGCGCCAGTTTCAGCTTCAGGTCCGGTTCCGCGTCGCGCCGCGCGACCGCAACCTCCGGCAGTTCGTCGCCGTCGATCTCTCTCGACCTGATCCGCCTGACCTTCTTGAGCCCGTTCAGGATCACCGAGGAGGCGATCGTGTGAAGCCACGTCGCCAGCGACGCTTCCCCCCGGAAATCCGCCAGCTTGCCGAACGCGCGAACGAAGGTGTCCTGCGTGAAGTCCCTCGCCAGCGTTTCGTCGCCCGCCATCCGGTACGCGAGCCGGAAGACGCGGTCCACGTGGCGATCGTAGAGCTCACGCTCCGCGCTCGCCTGGCCGGCCAGGACCGCAGCTACCAGCTGTGCATCATCCAAGAACGGGGCGCTCCGTCGGTGACCGGTTCACACCAGAGACAGCGGGGGGGCGGATAGGGTTGCGTGGACTCAAGACCGAAGACCGAGGACCGAAGACCGAAAGACCGAAGACCGAGGACCGAAAGACCGAAGACCGAGGCCGGAGGGCTGACGACCGGGTAAAGTGTCGCAAAGCAGAACGGCGGCGAAGCCTGAGCCTCGCCGCCGTCTGTCTTCGGTCTTCGGTCTTCGGTATTCGGTCTTCGGTCTTCGGTCTTCGGTCTTCGGTCTTAGGTATTCGGTCTTCAGGGAACCACATGGA
>JBOHTH010000252.1:0-5484 GCA_050733535.1 Gemmatimonadaceae bacterium
CGTGGGGTGAGTACGCGTACACCGCAGCCGCCGTCAGCCATGCGCCCCGTGCCGGCGCCGGACGCGGAGTTCATCGCGTTTCAGGAAGCGGTGGCGGGCCGGTATTCGCTGGAGCGCGAGCTTGGACGCGGCGGCATGGGAATCGTCTATCTCGCGCGCGAGCTCCGGCTTGCACGGCCCGTGGCGATCAAGGTGCTCCCGCGCGCCCTTGCCGCCGCCCGGCCGGAGCTCCGCGAGAAGTTCCTGCGCGAAGCGCAGATGGCCGCGCAGCTGAGTCACCCGAACATCGTCCCAATCCACCACGTCGACGAAGCAGGCGACTTCGTGTTCTTCGTCATGGCCTATATCGAGGGGGAAACGCTCGGCGAGCGCGTGCGCGCCCGCGGCCCGCTCGCGCCGTCCGAGGGAGCGCGCGTGCTCCGCGAGATCGGCTGGGCGCTCGCGTACGCGCATTCACGCGGCATTGTGCATCGCGACGTGAAGCCGGACAACATCCTGCTCGAACACCAGACCAAGCGCGCACTCGTCACAGACTTCGGCATCGCCGGCGCGGTGCGCGCCGATGCGCCGGCCGACGCGAGCTACATCCGCGGCACGGCGCACTTCCTGAGTCCCGAGCAGGCGATGGGCGAGCCGACCGACGGGCGCAGCGACATCTACTCGCTTGGCGTCGTCGGCTATTTCGCGCTTTCCGGCCGGCTGCCGTTTGACGGCGCGACCACAGTGCAGGTCATGGCAGCGCACATCTCGCAGCGGCCGAGGGAGATGCACGACCTCGCGCCGCACGTGCCGCGAAAACTCGCCGCGGCGGTCGAGCGCTGTCTCGCCAAGGATCGTGAGCAGCGCTGGCCGTCTGGTGAGGCGTTCGCCGAAGCCGTCGATGCGGCGCTCGAGCAGCCGCGCGAGATTCCGGCACCGCTCCGGGTTTGGCTGTCGAAGCGGGACAGGGTATCGCTCGGTCGCGTCGCGCTCACGGTGTTGTTCGTTGGCTTTCCGCTGGGGACGGCCGCGCTATCCAACCCTCTTCTCGGCTTCCTCGCTGGCCTGCTGGGCGGCGTGGCGATCAACGCCGTGCCCGAGATCGCCGCGGTCCGGCGACTGCTCCTGCGAGGATTCACGCTCGCCGACATGCGAAACGCGCTGCGAACGTATGTCGTCCAGCGGCGCGAAGAAATCGAGATCGACCCTACATTCGCGCCGATCAGCGAGGGGACACTTCGTTTCCTCGCATTCGCCGGGCTGGGGACTTCCGCGATCGCGACTCCGGTCCTGATCAATCATGTCGTCATGTCGTCGGTCGCATCGTCGGTGCTTGCGCTCGCAAATGTCGTATCCGGCGTCATCGGCGTCACCTGCGCCATCGGCGCGATCCTATCGAAGCCGAGAAGCCGTTGGTTGCGGCAGTTCGGTCAGGCGAGATTGGATTTCTGGAATGGAAAGTGGGGCGAGCGCCTCGTACGTCTCGCCTCATTCGGCCTCAAGCGCGGCGTGCTCCCGCCGCCGATGAGCCCGCAGCACACGGAAGTCGCGCTTGGCCACGCGACGTACGCGCTCTTCGAGGCGTTGCCGAAAAACCTTCGGCGCGACCTCAAGGCGGTACCCGCGACCGTCGCGAGGCTCGAGGCGGATGCCGGGGCGCTGCGCGCTTCACTGGACGCGCTCGATGATCTCCGCGGCGCCGGCGACGACCCCGAAGTCCAGCAGCAGCGCGAAATCGCGGCGGAACGCCTCGCGACGACCGTGACTGCGCTCGAGAACATCCGCCTCGGCCTGCTGCGCCTCCAGCTCGGCTCGGCGCCAGTCGCGCAAGTGACCGAGGCGCTCGACGCCGCAGCGCATATCGCATACGAAATCGACCTCGCGCTCGGCGCGGACGACGAAATCGGCGACGTGCTGCGGCCGAAGCGGATCGCCAATCGCGACCCGGAGCCTTCTCCGGTGTGACTTTTCGACCCGGCGCGGAGTGCGGAGGAGGAACCCGGGATCAGGAACTCGACCCGGTGCGGAGTCCGGAGAAGGAACCCGGGATGCGGGGTGGAGTGGGAGGTGATGAGTAGTGGCGAGATATGAGAAAGGGCGCGAGTCCGTTCGAGTTCGCGCCCTTTCTCTCTTCTCCTGACTACTCCGCTCTCCCTCTCCTCCCGAGTTCCCCGTTCCTCTTCCGCACTCCGCACCGTGTCGAGTTCCTGATCCCGAGTTCCTCCTCCGCACTCCGCGCCGGGTCGAGTCCCGCATCCCGCCTTCCATCTCCGCACTCCGCGCTGGGTCGTTCTAGGCAAGCAGCGCCAGTGCAGTGTCGAGCTCAGCGGCGGTATTGTAGAAATGCGGCGCCAGACGGATGCAGCCCGTGCGCACGCTGTGCGCGACCTTCGCAACCGTGAGCCGCGCGCTGGCCGCTTCGACGTCCTTCATCCGGAACGCCAGCACCCCCGCCCTGCGTCTGGGATCGCGTGGCGTGATCAACTCGACACTCCTGGTTGAATCCGCGAATGCAATCCCACGGTCCACGAGCGACCTCACGTGCGCCTGGATCCTGTCCGTGCCCAGCTCGAGCAGCAATCCAATAGACTCGGCCATCGCGTTGAATCCCACGAAGTCCAGCGTGATCACCTCGAACCGCCGCGCGTCTTCCGCCCATCGCGGGTCGTAATCGAGAAACTTCGCGTAGTCCCCGCTCGACGCCTGCGCCCACCATCCCGTCTCTACGGGCTCCAGCTGCGCGATGAGATCCGCGCGCACATAGGCAAACCCGACGCCCCATGGCGACATCAGCCACTTCTGCGCGCCGCACGCGAGGACGTCCACGTTCGCGGCCACCACGTCGAGCGTGAGCGGCCCGAGCCCCTGGATCGCGTCGACGAAAAACAGGATGCCGCGCGCACGGCAGGCGGCGCCGATCGTGGCGAGATCGAACCGGTGGCCGCTCCAGAAGCTCACCCACGAAACCGACACGACCTTCACGCGCGGGTCGGTGTCGATCATGCGCAGCAACGCGCCATCGTCCGGTGAGTTGCCAAGGAGCGGGAGCATGCGGAACTCCGCGCCGCGGGCGCGGGCAGCCGCCATCCACGGGTACACGTTCGCCGGAAACTCTCCCCGCGTGGAGAGGATCACGTCGCCTCTCCCGTACGGGAGCGAGTGCGCCGCGAGGTTCACGCCGTGCGACGTATTGGTCATCAGCGCGATGGTCTTCGGGTCGGCACCGATCAGGCGCGCGGCCTGCGCGCGCGCGTTCGCGTGCACCGGGAAGAGATCGTCGGGCGTCAGGCGAAACGGCTCCGCGCGCCGCGCGCCGAGCGAGGCAATCGCATCGCGCGTCCGCGCGGGGATCGGCCCGGTGGAGGCGTGATCGAGGTAGATCGATTCGCCGCGTTCCGCCCACGAAAACTCGCGCTCTCGCAACGCCTTCAGGTCGTAACCCATCTGGTTCCTCATGGTTCGCGCAATTCGGGCGGAGTGCCCTCAGGTTGATACTTCCAGCGTCGGTGTTGCCAGAAATACTGGCCGGGATACGTGCGCACCATTCGTTCGAGCGCCTGCGAGAAGCGCAGCATGACATCGTCGACATCGCGCTCGCGATCGCCCGTGTGCGTAACGGGGATCTCCTCCGCGATGAATTCGTACAGCTCACTTGGCTGCCGCACGGCGTGGATCATCACGACCGGGTAATCTCCGCGGAGTGCGAACACGGCGGCGCCGCGCGGCGTCTTGGCCGGCCGCCCGAAAAACGGGGTGTAGGTCGACGCCAGTCCGGACGTCGCCTGATCGGAAAGAAAGCCCACGGCGTGACCTTCGCGCAGCACGCGCGGGACGCGCCGCACGGCCTCGCGGTCGTGCATGATGTGCATGCCGAGCCGTTCCCGGGTACGCCGGAAATAATCGTCGGAGAGCGGATTCGACATGCCGCGCGCAATGGGGTGCACGGGCACGCCGCGCGCCGCGATGTACGCGCCGGAGAGTTCCCAGTTGCCGAGGTGCCCCGCGACGAAGATCGCCCCGCGCCCGCCGGCGAGCGCCGACTCGGCGACGTTCCATGTCGGGGAGGGCCCGAACACCGCGAGGACGTCGCGCGGCGTGCCGCGTGAAAGAATCGTGGCCTCGATCGCCACACGGCCGAGGTTCCGGTACGACTCGCGTGCGATCGCTTCGACCTTCTCTGCATTCCACTCGGGAAACGCCGCGGCGATCTGGCGCTCGGTGACGCCGCGGCGGATGCCGAGCGGCGCATACCCAAGCTCGGCGAACGCGGCCGCACCGCGCGAGGCCTCCCGCAGGTCGAGGAGGGAGAGCGCGCCGCTGAACACGCGAAGCGCGGCATACTCGAGCCGGTGAGCGAGGGTCGGAGCCACGCCCAAAGTTATACGGGCGCTGCGCTCCGCGATTGCAGGCCGTGCAACCGCGCGTACGCGCCGCCCATCGCCAACAGCGTCTCGTGCGTGCCGCGCTCGATGACGCGGCCGCGGTCGAGGACGAGGATCTGCGTGGCGTGCACGATGGTCGAGAGGCGGTGCGCGATGACGAACACGGTGCGTCCGGCGAGCAGACGGTCGATCGCCTCCTGGACCAGTCGCTCGCTCTCGGTGTCGAGCGCCGATGTTGCCTCGTCGAGGATCAGCACCGGCGGATCGATCAGCAGCGCGCGCGCGATCGCGATGCGCTGGCGCTGGCCGCCGGAGAGACGAGTGCCGCGCTCGCCGAGCACCGTCTCGTAGCGCTGCGGCAGCTCCGAGATGAATGCGTGCGCATTCGCCGCGCGCGCCGCCTCCTCGATCTGCGCCTGCGAGTAACGGTCGGCGGAGCCGTACGCGATGTTCGCGCGCACGGTGTCGTTGAACAGGACGGTATCCTGGCTGACGATCCCGGCGAGCGACCGCAGCGAGGGGAGCGTGATCTCGCGCGTATCGACGCCGTCGAGGGTGATGCGTCCGGCGGTGGGTTCGATGAAGCGCGGGATGAGATCGACGAGCGTGCTCTTCCCTCCCCCGCTCGCGCCGACGAGCGCGATGACGTCGCCGCGCCGTGCGGTGAATGAAATGTCGGTGAGCACGTCGTCCTCGCCGTATGAGAACGAGACCTGCTCGAACGCGATCGCGTCCTTGAGGCCGCTCACGGTGCGCGTCCCCTTGTCGCGCTGCTCCTCGGTCGGTTCGTCGAGGATCTGGAAGAGGCGCTCCGCCGCGGCAAGTGACTGCTGGGCGATGGTCGGCGCCTGGGAGATCTGCTTGATCGGCGGGAGGAGTCGCATGACGAGGACCATGAACGCCATCAGTGTGCCGCCGTCGAGAGTCCCGCCGAACACCTGGCCCGCGCCGATCCCCAGCACCACGACGGCGACAACCGTTCCGAGCACCTCGGTGATCGGGCCAGAGAGCAGCGAGATCCGGGTGATCCTCACCATGCCGCGCGTGTAGCCGCCGCTGGCGGAGGTGAAGCGCTCATCTTCGTAGTACTCGCCGCGGAAACTCTTCACGAGGCGGATGCCGG
>JBOHTH010000253.1:0-1650 GCA_050733535.1 Gemmatimonadaceae bacterium
GATGTAACGAGCGTGACCTCCGGCACGGTTGCGGCGTCCTCGGTGTCCGGCCAAATCGCCAATTGACCGGCGATACCGCTGGCCGTACGTTCGTATCGCATTTCAATATCCAACTTCGATACTGAACGGAGCCAATCGCTCGTGAGCGACCGCGTCCTCCTCGCCGGAATGATTCGCCTCCACCTGCTCCACCACGCGTCGCACGAGCCCATCTTCGGGCTGGGCATGATCGAAGAGCTCGGCCGGCACGGCTACCGCCTCAGCGCCGGCACACTGTACCCGATCCTCCACGGCATGGAGCGCAAGGGATATCTGCGATCCTCCGTCCGCCGCGACCCCGAAGGCCGCGGACGTCGCCGCCTCTATCGCATCACGCCCGCTGGGCGTCGCGCACTGGCCGCCGCCCGCGTCAAGGTCCGCGAGCTGTTCGGCGAACTCTTCGAGCACGAGTGATCCCGTGAGCATCGTCCAACTCGCGCTCCGGCGCCCGCTGACTGTCGTCGTCCTCATCACTGGCGTGCTGCTCGGCGCCGTCCTCGCGCTTGTTCGCATGCCGCGCGACATCTTCCCCACCCTCGGCATCCCGACGATCTACGTCGCGCAGCCGTACGGCGGCATGGATCCGGCGCAAATGGAGGGGTTTCTCACTTACTACTACGAGTACCATTTCCTTTATATCACCGGCATCGAGCACGTCGAGTCGAAGTCGATCCAGGGCGCGGCCATCATCAAGCTGCAATTCCACCCCGGCACCGACATGTCGCAGGCGATGTCGGAGGCGGTGTCGTACGTGAATCGCGCTCGCGCCTTCATGCCGCCGGGAACCGTGCCGCCCTTCGTCATGCGCTTCGACGCCGGCAGCGTGCCTGTGGGCGACCTCGTGTTCACGAGCCAATCGCGAACTGTCGGTGAGATCCAGGACATGGCGCTGAATCGTGTGCGCCCGCTCTTCGCCACGCTCCAGGGCGTGTCCGCCCCTCCGCCCTTCGGCGGCAGCGCGCGCACGATAGTCGTCGACCTCAAGCCCGACCGCCTCCGCGCGCTCGCGATGTCGCCAGATGAAGTGGTCTCCGCGATCACCGCGGCGAACCTCATCAGCCCGTCCGGCAACATGTCGATCGGCGACAAGTATCCGATGGTGCCGCTTAACTCGGTCGTGAAGAACATCCAGGACCTCGCCGGCGTGCCGATTCGCACCGGCACATACCCCACCGTGTTCCTCCGCGACATCGCCACTGTGAGCGACGGCTCCGACATCGTCACGAGCTACGCCCTCGTGAATGGGCGCCGCACTGTATACGTGCCCGTCACCAAGCGCTCGGACGCCTCGACGCTCTCGGTCGTCAGTCTGGTGCGCCAGAACCTCGCACGATTCCAGTCCGTGCTGCCCAGCGACGTTCAGGTGAGCTACGAATTTGACCAGTCACGCTACGTCACCGGCGCGATCAACAGCCTCGCTCTCGAGGGCGTGCTCGGCGCAATCCTCACGGGCGTGATGGTGCTCCTGTTCCTTCGCGACTGGCGCAGCGCACTGATCGTGGTGATCACGATCCCGGTTTCCCTGCTCGCGTCATTGCTCGCGCTGCAGCTCACTGGCCAAACCGTCAACCTCATGACGCTCGGTGGCCTCGCGCTTGCCGTGGGCATCCT
>JBOHTH010000254.1:0-28571 GCA_050733535.1 Gemmatimonadaceae bacterium
CCCTTCTTGCCTCCCGCGGGCTTCCTGGCAGAGTCAGCCTTGGCCTTCGCCACATTCGCCAGTGCCGCGTCGACGAGCTGCTTGAACTGGTCGTACGAAACGTTGTTCACCTTCTGGTTTCCGATGAAGAGCGTCGGCGTCTGTTCGACGTCGCGGCGTATCCCCTCCGCCTGATTTCCCTTGATCTGCGCCGTGTATTTCTGCGTGGTCACGCACTTCTCCCACGTGCTCACATCGAGGCCGAGATCCTTGGCGTACTTGCGAAATATCGAGAGCGGGTCGGTGATGTTCGGATCGGTCAGGTCGCTCCATTCATCCTGTCCGGCATACAGGCGGTCGTGCATCTGCCAGAACTTTCCCTGATCGTCGGCGCACGCCGCAGCGAGGTGTGCGGTGAACGAGTTCTTGTGCTGCGAGAGCGGGAAATCATAGTAATGGAACGCGACAATGCCGGTGTTGATCAGTCGCGTGCGGACGTCAGGCTCCGTGACGTTCGCAAAATCGCCGCACGCCGGGCATTCGAAATCGCCAAACTCCATCACCTGCACCGGTGCGTCGGCCTTCCCCATGAGGTGGCCAAGCGGCGCGCCTGCCGGGATGTTGGGATCGACGATGATGACCTTCGGGCCGCGATGGGAGAGCGCGTAACCGAGGCCGGCGACACCCGCGAGCACCACGAGAACGAGCGCGCCGACAAACTGGCGGTTCGCCGAGCCGCGGACGGCGTTCTTGCCGGCCTGCTTCTTTCCCGCCTGCGATTTTGCCACGTGTATTCCTCTCGATGGGCGTGCGGCGCCGTTATGAGGACGGCGCATCACGGGTCATTGGAAAACTAGCCGCCGTCCGCGCACCGGGACAGGATGGACCCGGCACCGTCTCAACCATCGCTTGAAACGGATCAACGGCAGCACAACCCCCGCCGTACTGGGATTAGGAACGGACGCATCACTCGTTTAGCTTTCACGGAGAAACTTCACCCCTAGACGCGAATACATGAATACTAAGAAGACGAAAACCCGCCGAGTCGCGGTGGAACCAAGGCCGTTTGACCAGGCGCGCGACGAGTTGTTCCAGCACATCATGCGATGCGAAGTCGTCGGCTCGCACCCCGATCATCAAAAAGAGTGGTTCGACGAAACGCTCGCCTACATGGCGGAGCGCTATCACGAGTTGTCGGCGGTCGAGCTCGCGGATCTGCGGACCCTTGGCGAGCGGTTCGCACAGCCGGCCAAGACGGGACAGGCGGTCAGCGCGTAGCTGTTGAGGGCTGCGCGCCTTGGGCGCTAGCGGCCGTTCGAGCGCGCGCGGCGCAGCACCACACCGAGCCGCGCGCCTCCGCCGAGTCCAAGTTCCACCGAGGTGAGCCACCCGCCGTGCACGGGACCTTCGATGCCGACGAGCAGAAGCAGGTCGCCGCGTCGGGTCGCTCGCCGGTCCCACTGGGCGGTGAGTCCACCGCCGATATACGGCGCCCACCTGAACTCATTGAACGGGTCGAGCAGGTAGCGCGTCACGACATCGACGCGGCCGCTCGCGAACGCGGTGCCGTCCCGCGCGGACGCACCGGCCGCCGCATCCACTCCGATTCTCAGGTAGTAGCCGGCCGCGACGTTGGCGCCGACACCGACCTGCGCGCCCGCGGGCGGCCCCGCGAGCACGTCGGCGCGCAGTTCCACCTGGACCGGCGGCTTGAACGCGACAGCCTGCGCGCGGAGCGCGATCGGCGCCGTGAGTGCCATCACGAGTGCGGCGAGGCTCACGAGCGCGTGCCGAGTGACCGACCCAGCGCCGTCAGGCGCGCGCACGCGCGTGCCAGAGGGCCAGCGTGTAGTCGCTGATCGACACGAGCGACACGATCCCCACGGCCACGAGCGCGACGTTCACGAACTGCGGAGCGACGAACACGAGCGCGAGCGTGCCGAGCTGAAGGACCGTCACGAGCTTGCCAGGCATGCGCGACGTGAAGCGCACGCTCCGGAGCCACGGAATCACCCGCGCCGTGAGAAATCCCACGGCGGTCATGAAGTCGCGCGAAATCAGGATGGCGTACTGCCAGATTCCGAGCGCGCCGTCGAACAGCAGCGTGCAGACGGCGGCGAAGACGAAAAAGCGATCGGCGATGGCGTCGATGAGCGCCCCCGACCGCGACGTGCTCCCGCCGCGCCGTGCGAGATATCCGTCGAGAAAATCGGTCGCGCCTGCCGCGGCGATGATAACCACGCGCGGCGGCGTGCCCCTGACGAGGACGAACGCGGCGGCGAGGCCCAGCCTGGAGAGCGAAATCACATTCGGCAATGTCGCCAGCGTCTCGCGCTTCATGATGGACGAAAACTAACGGAGCCCCCTCGATCAGGCTGGCATCAGGGCGGCACCAGGGCGGCACCAGGGTGGCGCTTGCGAGCGCGCAGGGGGCCGTCTAGCTTCGCGGGACGCACCACCTTCTGCGATTGAACCTCTGGGCACCCACTCATGACCGATGTGACGGAGCTGCTGCGGCAGGTCGCCATCTTCAAGGATCTCGACGACGGCGAGCTCGCGCGCGTCGCGGAAGTTTGCCGCAATCAGGAATTCCAGTCCGGCGAATACATATTCCGCGAAGGTGAACCCGGAAACCGTCTGTTCCTGATCGTCGAGGGCGAAGTGCGCATCAGCCGCACGATTCCGGGCAGCGGCGAAGAGGCGCTCGCAATCCTCAAGCCGGGCGCGCTGTTTGGCGAGATGTCTGTCGTCGACCGCAGCGAGCGCTCGACCGACGCGATCTCCAACGGCGGCACGAAGGCGCTCACGATCGCGCGCTCGGACTTCGAGCTGCTCCTCGACTTCAACCGCGAACTCGCGTACAAAGTCCTGTGGAGCTGTGTCAGGGTGCTCTCAATGCGACTGCGCTCTACCAACGATTCGCTGCGGTCGTTCCTCGCGATGAGCATGTTTTAACGAGACAGCCCGCAGTCCGCAGCGAATCGAAGCCCGCAGTCCGCAGCGAATCGAGTTCCGCAGTCCGCAGCGGGCCGGACTTCAAGCGGGAATAATTCCCCGATTCCCTGATTTTGACATTCGGCGCAAATTGAGCGCCCCAGCCTCAACTCTTTCGGGCGCCAGTCGTTACGCCATTCGGCACGCACGGCACGGTGATTGCTCTCTGTTGATGTGCGAAGTCGGCGCCGACATCCGTCGCCGCATACGCATTCTCAACTGGGAGGCACCATGCGCAAAGCAATGACCATCGCTGCGACGGGGCTCGCGATCCTTGGCGGCGCTGCAATAGCGGCCGCAAGTCCGGCCTACGCCGGTCCGGGTCCAATGCTCACGTCGACACTCGTCGCCCCGCAGGGGCCGTGTCTGGCAACCATCTCGACGCCGATCGTCGCCGGCACCGCGAACCAGGAAATCACGGTCTCGCTGTCCGAGGAGCTTCAGGATTCGCTGACGGTGGATGTCGCGCCGGAGAGCAACCTCAAGGTGTCGGGCGTGACGCGCGACCCCGGGTCGAAGCTGGTGAAGATGCAGGTCGATGCCACCAACGGAGCGCCGGGAACGTGGGCACTCACGCTGAGCGGCAAGAACGCCTCGTGCAAGGGCCAGGTGAAGGTCTCTGGGCACGCGCGGGTCTGACGACTCGGCTGGACCGGAGTCGCGACCGGTGTCTCGCGACGGCGGGTCGTTCCTTCATGCGGGGACGGCCCGCCTTTCGCGTCGGGCGGTTACCCGTGCGGTGGATGCGACGCGCGTGCGAGGTCAATCTCCTTGAGGCGGTCGAGCTCACTCCGAACCGCGGCCATCTGCGTTTCGCGATCGTGCAGGTCGGACTCGAGCCGCGACACCATCCGCTGCAGCACCGCGCGCTCCGATTCGTACGCGGCGTTGGTCTCGCGAAGCTGCGCGAGCTCCTTTCGGAGCTGTTCCGCCTGCGCGCCGATACGATCGAGCGAGTCGCGCAGCACTATGGCCTCGGCGCCGCGCGCCGCGCGCTCGCGGACGACGTACGCGAGCACCGCTTCGAGCCGCCGGTCAGCTTCGGGCAGGTTTCCCGAGCGCGTGAGCGTGCGCGACCGCGCGAGCAGAACGAGCGCGAGATCGGGATCCCAGGTTGCGCTGTCCGGCACCGAGTGGATGCGCGCTGCGATCCGGAGTGCCGATGGATCCCGCTGGAGTGCTGAATCGGCGCGGAACGCCGCGGCCGCATCCTGCCACCGCCCTGCGCCCACGCTTCGCTGGAACGCGCCGGAATGCGCGCACGCCGCTGCCAGCGCAGCCGTAGCCGCGGTCACGATCGCGGCCGCGCACCGTCCGCGGGTCACGCCGTCGTGCCTGCCATCGGCGCGATACAGCGCGCCGCGCGCTGGTTTGCGGTGTCCGGCAGAAGCGGCAAGTTGACGACGAAGACACTTCCACCGCCCCGCCGGCTCACGACGCTAATCCGCCCACCGTGCGCACGCGCGACTTCGCGACAGATCGCAAGGCCGAGCCCCGCACCGCGGCCGCTCACCGAGCGGCCCGCCGCCGTTTGATAGAAGCGGTCGAAGATTCGCTTTGCATGCGACGGCTCGACTCCCGGACCGCGATCCGCCACCGACAGGATCAGACGGCCGCCGGACGCAGCCGCGCCGACCTCCACTTCGCCGCCGGGAGGCGAAAACTTGATTGCATTCTCGAGAAGGTTGTCGACCAGCTGCCGCAGCCAGTCTTCGTCGCCCTCGATGCGGAGGCCGTCCAGCGCGCCACCCGCGACTTGCACGCGCACGCCACGCTCGCGGCCCGCGGCGTCGGCATGGGCAACGGCCTTCTCCAGGAAGTCACCCACCTGCAGCTGGCGTGGTGCCAGGGGAATGCCGGCCTCGAGGCGTGAGAGTTCGAGCAGTTTCGCTATCATCCGGCCGAGCCGGTCCGCGCTCTCGCGCTGAAGGAGCAAGACTCGCCTCTGCGCGTCGCGCAGCGGGCCGGGGATCTGGTCGAGCAGGAGCGACGTGGTTTCGCGCAACGAGGCGAGCGGCGACTTGAGGTCGTGCGAGACCGTCGCGACGAACTCCTGCTTGAGCCGGTCGAGCTTCCCCAGCCGCACCGTCATCACGTTGAATGCGTTCGCGAGCTGCGTGAACTCCGCGCTGCCGCGCAGCTCGATCCGATGTCCGAACTGGCCGCGCGCGACTTCGCGCGCGCTGCGGCTCAATTCGCCGAGCGGGCCGGCGATCGACCGGTGCAGCACGATCGCGGTCACGACGGCGAGGATCAGCGCGCCGAGCGCGGCGATCCATGCGACCTGCACCGCGCGATCGCCGTCGGCCTCCTCGTCTGCGATGTGTTCGCGCATCGCCTCGCGCGACGCGACCCCAACGACGCTGGCGCGCACGCGCACCGCCGCGAGCGCGTCACGCAGCTGCGACAGGGCGGCCGCCGGCGCCGCGCGGGTGCGCTCCGCCGCTGAGAATGCGTCGGCGTCACGCACGACATCGTTCCACGCGCGCTTGAGCGCGGTCAGCGCGGAGCGCTCCGCGCTGCCCACGGGAAGCGCCTCTGCCTGCGTCAGCTCCGCGGCAAACTCCGCCCGGAGCTGCTCGAACCTCGCGAGATAGCCGCGGTCATGGGTGACGCCGAACTTTGCCGCCGACGCATCGAGGAGCGCGATGGTCTCACCCTGGCGCGCCTGCGCGAGCATAAGGCGCGTCGAGACATCGGACAGCGCCTGCGCAGTGGACACGGCATGCCCGATCGTGCGCAGGTGAAACCCGACGACGCCGAGCAAGAGGACGAAATTCAGCCCGAGCGCAATTCGCAGCCGGCGCGCAACGCTCACTGGCCCCCGCCCCAGGCGCGAAGCTTGTTGCGGATGGTTTTTACGTCGAGGCCGAGCTGGCGCGCCGCTTCGGCCTTGTTGTTTCCCGTTCGGTCAAGCGCGCTGCGGATGATGAGCTGTTCGGCCTCGGCGAGCGTCGCGCGCGGCGGGAGCTCGAGCGGCCGCGCCGACGACGACCCGGCGGACGTGATGTGCGGCGGCAGGTGCGACGACTCGATCCAGCGCTGTCGCACGAGCACCACGGCTCGCTCGATCGCGTTGCGAAGCTCGCGCACGTTGCCCGGCCAGTGCCACTGCGCCAGCTGTTCCATCGCGCCGTCGCGCACGCCCTCCACCGCGCGGCTGTGCTTTGCGTTGAACAGGCGGATGAAATGGCGCACGAGCATCGGGAGGTCGTCGATGCGTTCCCGCAGTGGTGGCATCGCAATGGCGAATATATTCAGCCGGTACATCAGGTCGAGGCGCAAGACTCCGTCGCGCACAGCCTCGCCTGGATCGCGGTTCGTTGCAGCGAGGACACGCACATCGAACGGGGTCTCGCGCGACGACCCCAGCCGGCGCGCTCGTCCCTCCTCGAGCACGCGGAGCAGCTTGGGCTGGAGCGCCATCGGCATCTCCGCGATTTCGTCCAGAAGCAGCGTACCGCGGTCGGCGACCTCAAAACAGCCGGCGCGTGCGGCCACGGCGCCGGTGAACGCGCCGCGCTCATGGCCGAAGATTTCCGACTCGATCAGCCCGTCGGGGATTGCCGCGGCGTTGATCGCGACGAACGGATTCTCGCGGCGCGCGCTCAGATCGTGGATGGCGCGCGCCGCGAGCTCTTTGCCGGTTCCGCTTTCGCCGGTGATGATGGCGCACGCATTGCTCGCGGCGAGCAGCGTCAGCTGGTGGTGAACCGCGCGGATCGGCGCGCTGACGCCGATGAGCCCGCCGGCGGGCGACTCGCCGAGCGCCGCGTCGAGCGCGCGCGCGGCATCACGGCTCCTGCGCTCCGCCCCGGCCGCGTCGACTTGCGCCCGCAGCGCCGCCGGGTCGATCGGCTTGATGAGGAAGTCCGTCGCGCCGGCTTTCATCGCCTCGACAGCGGCGTCGACGTTCGCGTGCGCGGTGATCAGGATGACCGACAGCTCTGCGTCGTGCTCTTTGAACCGCCGGAGCAGGTCCAGTCCTGAGAGGCCGGGCAGCACGACATCGCTCAGGACGAGGTCGGGGCGCGACCGCGCAAGGATCGCCTCTGCCTCCGCGACGTCGCAGGCCGTGGATACCGCACACCCCCAGTCGGCCAGCCTTTGCGAGAGCACTTCGCGAAGGGCTGGTTCATCGTCAACGACGAGAACTTCCAGGCTGGAAGAGGCCATGCGGACATACGGATGCGGGAGATGACGCGGTCACGCCGCGCCTTCTCGTCCGTACCCCGCACCGGTGCGCGCGTGCCGCCGTGGCGTCCACTGGACTATCCACCCTCGTGAAGTTTTGTTGATGCAGGCCGAGGCCGGCCGAGGCTGGCCGAGAACAGCGGCACACGTGCGCGCGCTCGAGACCCTAACCGGTGGACCGAAATGGCCGTATTGCGTCGATCTCTCGCGCGCGTGACAGCGGGCGCCGCTCCGCCGCCACCAGGCTGCTGACGTCGTGCCTGTCGAGGCCCACGGCCGGCCGCCACTCGTCCACCGCACCGCGGACTACCGGGGTGTGACTTTGCCGATCCTGCGCGACGGAGCAGCACTCTCCGGACTGCTCCTTTCCGCGGCCAGTGCGGCGGGACTCTCGACCGCGGAGCCGCCCACGGTTCGCACGCTCCCGCGCGATGGTCTCGCGGTGTTGCTGCTCCTCGACCTCGGCCACGTCACCGTTCACACGATTCCGGCGCGCGATACACTGCTGCTCGACCTGCTCGTCCCCGCTGGGCGCGACCCGCAGAAGGCGGTGGATGTGTTCACGCGGAAACTCGGGGCGCGCGAGTCGCGGAGCGGCCGGTGGGATCGGGGGTGATGGGAAGACCGAAGACCGAAGACCGAAGATCGTTGGGCGCGAAGACAACCAACCCGCACCATTATGCATGCCTTTCGTGGGTTTCAACCTGACGCGCTGGGGTACCTGCGCGGATTACAGAAGAACAACCGCCGGGAGTGGTTCGAGGCACGGCGCGAGGCGTTCGTGCGCGACATATCGAATCCGATGAAGGCGCTCATCGAGGAACTCGACGTGCGCTTCGCGAAAGTCGCGCCAGAGTTCGTCGGCGACCCGAAGCGGTCGATGTTCCGCATCTATCGGGACGTGCGCTTCTCGAAGGACAAGTCGCCATACAAGACGCACGCGGCCCTCTGGATTTACCATCGCGCGCCCGGGCGCGGCGTCGGAAAGGAGATCGACGGCGGCGCAGGGTTCTACGTGCACCTCGAGCCGAACGCGTCGCTTGTCGCCGCGGGCCTCTGGATGCCGCCGCGCCCGTCGCTCGCAAAAGTCCGCGAACATTTCAGCGAAGATCTCGCGGGGTGGAAGCGCGCCGTGACGGCGCCGGCGGTCCTCAAGCGATTCGGCGGCTTGGTGGACGACGAGGACGGGATCCTGCTCAAGCGCCTTCCGCGAGGGTTCGAGGAAGGCCACCCCGCGGAGAAATGGCTGCGCTTCAACTCGTTCACCATGCACCGCGGCTACAGTGATGCCGACATGATGTCGCCGAAACTGGCGGACAAGGTGATGAAGGATTTCGCGCTGCTGGCGCCGATGTGCAGATGGCTGAATCGCGCGCTCGGCTACCTACCTGCCAAGGAACGCTAGGTCGACCCGGTGCGGAGTGCGGAGATGGAACCTCGGACGCGGAACTCGACCCGGTGCGGAGTGCGGAAGAGGAGTCCCGGATTCCTTCCGTAGCCCGCAGCGGGTCGAGTTCCGCAGTCCGCAGCGGGTCGAGTTACACCACCCTTCCCGTCCCTCTCACCACTCCCTCCACTCTCCGCTCCGGATCGAAATGCGCGCGCGCAAGCTGGAGCATCCCGTCAGCGGTGACTGCGCGCACGCGTGACTCATACTCCGTCAACTCGCTGAGCGACCGCCCGAACAGCCACGCGTCGGCGATGTCGCCCATTACGGCCGCGGCACTCTCCCGGCGTATGGCCCACGTGCCGAGCGCATATGTCTTGGCCTGATCCAGTTCGCGCTCGGTGACCGGAGTTTCGCGAAGCCGCGCAAACTCGCCGAGCAGGCCGCTGCGCGCCGCGTCCTCCTTTTCCGGCGACATCGCGATGTACGCACTGAACGCCCCGGCATCGCGCCGCACAACCGGCGCGGCCATCACGGTGTAGGCGAGCGACTGACGGTCGCGAAGCTCGTCAAAGAAGCGGCCGCCGAGGCCGCTCGCGACCCCGGCGATCATTGCAGCGGCGAACCGCGCATCGTCCCCGCGCGCGGACCCCTCGAACAGCATCGCCAGCGCGCTTTGCGCCTTGTCGCGCTGATCTGCCTTGACGATGACACGCTGCGGCCACGCGAGCGCGGCAATCGGCGCCGCGCCGGCCGCGCGCAGACCGGCGAAAAAACGAGTCGCCAGCGACGCGCCGTCGTCGGGCTCGATGTCGCCAACGCACACCAGTACGCCGGGCGCTTCGACCGCCACTCGCGCATGCCAGGCACGCAGGGCGTCGCCGTCCATCGCGGCGAGCGACGCCTCGGTGCCGAGGACGGAGCGCCCGTACGGATGCGGCGCCCACGCGGCCTCGGTCGCAAGGCGAAGCGGCCAGCGATACATGTCGTCGCGAAGCGCCGCGAGGTTCGCGAGCGTGACCGCGCGCTCCGATTCGACCGCGTCCGCGGCGAACAACGGCCGCTGCACGACGTCGGCAAGAAGTTCTGCGGCCTCATCCAGACGGCGGCGCGGAACGGAGATCGTCCACTGGAATCCATCCGCGGCCGCCGCCGTCGACAGGACGCCGCCGAGGAACTCCGCGTCCTCCGCGACGCGCTGCGCACTCCGGCGCTGCGTGCCCTTGAGCGACGCGCGCGTCATGAGCGACGTCAGGCCCGTCGCATCCGGCGGCTCGTGTGCCGCGCCGCCGCTCACGAACCAGCCGAGGTGCGCCAGCGCGCCCGGACGCCGATGGATGAGCACCGGGACGCCGGCGGACGTGCGGAACACATGCACCGCGGCCTCTTCGCGCTCGAACACCCACGCGCGTGATCCATGGATGGGTGTCGGCGCGCTGGGGCGAAGGAGTGGCGCGAGCGTTTCCGCGCGCGCCGAATCGAGTACGCTCCGCATTTCCGCGGCGCTCTCCGCAACCGGCGCAGCGGACGACGGACGATACACGACCAGCCCGGCGTGATCGGGTGCCAGCCAGCGTCGGGCGACGTCCGTGAGCCCGTCTGCGTTGGCGGCGAGCAGGCGGTTCACATACGCGCCGCCGAGCATCCAGTCTCCCGCCAGCTCCCAGCTCGCGAGGTGGTTCGCCTGCCCTTCCATCGATTCAAACCGGCGAAGCCATTGCGCCTCGAGCACGCGGCGGGCGCGTTCGATTTCAGCGCCGGTGATCTCCCCTGCCCGGACGCGGTTCAGCTGATCCCACGCCGCGCCTGCCGCGCTCCGCACGAGTTCCGGCCGCGCGGTCGCGTGCACGACGAACACGCCGATCTCGGTCGGTGTGTAGTCATACGCAACGATCGATGACGAGAGTCTGCGTTCCCGGACGGCGCGATAGAGACGCGACGCGCGCCCGGCTGAAAGCACCGCGGCAAGAAGGTCCAGCGGCGGGGAGTCATCGTGCAGCAACGCGGGCGCGCGCCACCCGAACACGATTTCCGACTGCTGGATGTCACCGGCGAGCTCGGAGTAGCGAAAGACTCTATCAGCGTCGTCCGTCTCGTCGGGGCCCCGCGAACGATCGATCGGCGCGTCGGGGATCGACCCGTAGTGGCGCTCGACGAGCGCGCGTGCCTCAGCTGGATCGACGTCGCCGACGATCGCGAGAACGGTGTTCGACGGTCGATAGAACTTGCGATAAAACGCGTTGACCATCCGCCGCGTGAAGGTCCGCAGCCCCGCCTCGCGGCCAATGCGCCAGCGGCGGATGCGATGGCGGTCGTGCAGCAGCTCGAACAATGTCTCAGTGGCCAGTGCCGACGCGTTGTCCGCCTTGCGCTTGGCTTCCTCGATGATCACCTCGAGCTCACGGCCAAGCTCGCCGGCGGCGATCAGCGAATTCGCGTACGCGTCGGCCTGGATCGCGAGGCCCGCGGCGAAGCCGCTCGACGGGAGCACCGTGTAGTAGTGCGTATGGTCGTAGATTGTCCCCGCGTTGAGATAACCACCGCTCGCCTTGGTGTCGCGCGCGATCTCGCCGGGACCGCGCGTGGGCGTCCCCTTGAAATACATGTGCTCGAGGACGTGCGAGATGCCGATCTCGTCGTCGGTCTCGTCGAAGTAGCCGGCCTTGACGTACGTCACGATCGCGACGACCGGGGCGCTCCCGTCGCGACGGACAAGCAGGCGCAAGCCGTTCGGGAGCGTGGTGCGCTCCACCGACTCCGGAGGAAGCACGCTGTCGAGCAGCCCGGTATACGGCACCGAACGGCCGCTCATCGCGCCAGCGGCAGGCGCCGCAGCAGGATGAACCCGAGGAGCGCCGCGCCGCCGCCGTAGCCGAGCACGTGCCAGAGCTGTGCCATGTCGAGCGCCTCGCCCGCATACAAATGCATGCGGAGCGCATCGAGCGCCGTCACCGGCGGCAGGACTTTCCCAATGAACGCGAGCCATGCGGGCAAGCCGCCGTTTGGCACGCCCGTCCGCGAAGCCATCGCCTGTTGCAGGAGGAGTGCCACCACGTACACGACGATCAGTGCCACGCCGTCAAACCGCGTCAGCGCTCCGAAGAGGAGCCCGATGCCAGCGATCAGGACAAAGGTCAGCATCGCCGCTTCCATCGACCGGTGAATCGAGAAATGGATCGTGTACGCGCCGTACGCCCACACGATGACGCCGAACACGGCCACGTACACGATCGCGTTGAGCAGGTACGCCTGCGCGTAGTACGCCGGGACGTTCACTGGTTTCGAAAACAGGAAGCGAAAGTAGCCCTGCTGGCGATCAGCCGAGATCACGCCTACGGCGCCGACGAACGCGCCAATCGGCAGGTACAGCGTGACGGACTGCTCGAACAGCTGCGTCACCTGCCTGATGCCCTGCGGCGTCTGCAGCCAGCCGGGCGGAGCATGGGTCGTCATCAGGTACGCCGGCAGCCCGGCGACAAACGCGACGAGGATCAGCGGCAGCGACAACCGGTCGACCAGGAAATCCGGCAGCTGATACCGGACGTAGCGCATCAGGCCGCCGTTCATGCCTGCGGTCCGCCCACGGAGGCATGGAAGGCCTGTTCCAGCGCGCTTTCCCTCGGGATCACCGCCGAAACGAGCGCGCCGGCGCCGATTGCGGCAGCAAGGCCGCCGTTGAGCGTTGGCACGTCCACCGGTGGGATGTCGAGATCCCCATTCGCGCCGAGCACGGCACCCGGGAAACGCGCAGCAAGCGCTTCGCCTCCTGCGACGGTTCGGATGCGGTATGCCATCAGCGCGGTCACCGGCGCGCCGCTCACGGTCACGACGCGCTGGATGCGCCCGCGATCGATAATCGCCACGCGGTCCGCGAGGCGTTCCAGTTCGTCGAGGTTGTGTGAGGCGATGATGATCGCGCGGTCGGCACGTTTCAGAGACGCGACGATCTCCCTGAACTTCTGTGTCCACACCGGATCGAGCCCGTGCGTGGGCTCGTCGAAGATCACGACCTTCGTATCCGCGAAAAGGGCCTGCGCGAGCCCCACACGCTGGAAGTTGCCCTTCGACAGTGTCTTCAGGCGCTTGCGGCGATGCTCATCGATCGCAAGCTCCCCGATCACGCGGTCGACCTCGGCCGCCACGCGGTCAGCGCGCACGCCGGCCAGCACCGCAAGCCGGCCGAGCGCACCTTCACTGGTCCAGTGCGATGGCAGTGCCATCAACTCCGGGACGTACGCGACGCCGAATTTCTCAACGTACGCGCGCGGTTCCATGCCATCGATCGTGAGCGCGCCGCCCGTCGGGCGCAGGAAGCCCAGGAGCAGGGAGATGATCGTGCTCTTGCCCGCCCCGTTCGGGCCGGCGATGCCGAGGACCTCGCCCGGCGCGACGTCGAAGGTCACGTCGTCGACGGCGTGCACGCGGTGCCCGAGCAGCGAACGGTACGTCTTGGAGACACCACGCAATGCGATCAGGGCCCGGTCCTCGGGTCGAAAGGTGGAGTACGCTCAGTTGTGGTGAGGCGGTTCAGATCGTGATGCGCAGCAATCCGGCATCGGCGCTCCCGCGGACGAAACTCTCCGCGTCGGCACACGAGATGAGGATCCCCGTCAGTGACCATCCCCGGCGGGCCTCGCTCTGCATGAACTCCAGAACGGATTTCGCGGGCTGCGCGCTCGCATCCCGCATCTGGGCGACGATGTCGTCCCAGCTGCCTTCGTACCACCTGCCGTCACGGCCAGTCACCTGATGCAGCGCCTCGCCCTGTTTTTGCCGGGTCCAGTCCGCGAGCAGCGTGCCGAACAGTTCGAGCTGCCCCTTCGCCTCCTGCTCCGCGTCGCCGTTGACGGCTTGCTCGATCTCGCCGAGCATTTCGTCGATCGTGTCCGGCTCACCAGCAATTTCATTGAGACGCTCGTCCCACGGACGCAGGGCCGGGTCGTCATCGGCCAGCCGGTACGTGCTCTTTTTCAGCTCGATGAGACGCCAGATGCCAAGCTCGTCCCAGTGGTCGTCGGGACCCGTCCGGTCGAGGTGATACAGCGCGGCCTCGTACTCGCCGCGGTCGTACAAAACGTTCCCGAGATAGATGCGGGCCTCGACGAACCCCGGATCGAGCTGAAGCGCGCGCCTCAGTGTCGCAATCGCCGCGTCGTCGCGGCCGAGCCGGTGCTCGGCGTAGCCGACCAAGGCCGCCGCCTCGGCGTTGTCGGGCACCTGCTGCACCGCCGTCTCGAAGTACTCCTTCGCCTCTTCCATCAGGCCGTCGCGAAAGAGCGCGCGGCCCACCTGAAGCATGAGCTCGATGTCGTCCTGATATCCGAGCTCGAGGATCCGGTGGAACGACTTCAGCGCCCCGGAGGTCTGGCCGAACTTGAGCAGCGTCTCGCCGAGCCCCGCGAGTGCGTCTTCGTGGTCGGGATCGAGGACGAGCGCTTCCTCGAAACTGCGGCGCGCCCACGCGAACTCATCCCGCGCGACGCGCGCATATCCCACCCCGACGTGCAGCTCGGTCGCATTGGGATACAACGCGAGCCCTTCACGCAGCGTCGAGAGGGCGTCGTCGTAGTTGCCCTCGTTGTACAGCTGGTGCGCGCGTTCGTCGTACTCCTCGGAACTCAGGAACGGAGAGGGCATCGCTCGGCGGCCTCCAGCTCGGGGACGTTTCCGGAACGATATCAGCGGGAATCGGCCAACGCCACGGCAATGTCGGCGGCCAGGGCAGCGTTGGCTTCGAGCAGGGCGAGGTTGGCGGCGAGCGATCGCCCGCCAGTCGCGCGTTGGACGTGGTCGAGAAGGTGCGGCGTGAGTGCGGCGCCGGTGATCCCCATCACTGAAGCAGACGCAATCGCCTGGGCCACCGCATCTTCCACGGTCTGCGCGTCGAGCGCGGTAGCCGGCGGCGGCGGCTGAACCACAAGCACTGCGCCATGGCGCCCGATCGCGCGGCTGGCCCGAAATGCGCCGGCGATCTCGGCGGCGCTGTCAGCCACGGCGTGCAGCCGCAACCCCGTGTGCGCCGTGAAGAACCCGGGAAACTCGTCCGTGCGAAACCCGATGACCGTCACGCCAAGCGTTTCAAGACGCTCGACGGTCGCGGGAAGATCGAGAATCGACTTCGCGCCGGCACACACGGCGACCACGCTGTTGCGCGAAAGTTCGAGGAGGTCGGCGGACTCATCGACCGCGCCGCCCGGCAATCCAAGGTGCACGCCGCCGATCCCGCCGGTTGCGAACACCTGCAGGCCGGCCCTCGTGCAAATGCCGAGCGACGCGGCAACCGTCGTCGCGCCGTCGAGTCCGCGCGCCATCGCCCACGGAATGTCACGGGCGGAAACCTTCGAGATCCCGTCGCGCGCGAGGAATCGGGCGA
Organism: Gemmatimonadaceae bacterium; assembly: GCA_050733535.1. Lineage (GTDB taxonomy): Bacteria > Gemmatimonadota > Gemmatimonadetes > Gemmatimonadales > Gemmatimonadaceae > Fen-1231. Next base: position 14,928 of record JBOHTH010000254.1, read on the forward strand.
GGTCGGCGTCGTCGAGGCCGGCAGTCGGCGTGCCGCGGACGACGGCCGTGATCGCCGGCACGGCGCGGCGCGCGTGAATCGCGGCGCGCGTGCGACGGTCGGCCTCGCGATTGGATGGGTCCGGCAGCCCCTGCGCCAGGACCGAACTTTCGAGCGCCACCACCGCGCGCCCGTCACGCAGGGCCGCGGCGACCTCCGGATGGAGCCGGACGCCGTTAGCCGTTGTCGAACTCTTCGGCCTTCTTGGTCATCACGAGCTCGCGTTCGCGCGCGTCGGGATCGAACACGGCGAGGACCCGCACTGTTTCGCCCGGGAAGATGTCGAACGTCTTGCCGACGCCGCGCTTCACGACGATCTCGTGGCCGTCCTCAAAGCGAAGGACGACGTTCGGGTATTCGGTGTTGACGTATTGCTTGCGGAGTTTCTGTGGAGAGGTCGGCATCGGATGGTTGTAGGGGACGGGGCGAAAGTAGCGTGCGAAACAGGGAGGTGCAACCGTGCCTTTGTTCAGGTTACGGCGGGACGCGAGCCCGCGAACTGCTTCCACGCGCCGGATTCGAGAATGGCCTTTGTTTCGGCGACGACATGTTCGATTTCGTCGTCGGTGGTATAAAAGTGCGGCGCGACCCGGATTCCCGCACCGGGCCGGTAATCTATGATGACATCGCGCGCGAGGAGCGCCTGTGCGACTTCCGCGCCGTGCGGGACATCGAACGCGACGGTACCGCCGCGCTTCTGCGGGTCGCGCGGCGCATGTACCGCGTAGCCGTGCGCGTCCGCCAGCTCGACGAGGCGCGCGGTCTGTTGCATCGACTTCGCGCGAATCGCCTCCATGCCGGCGCGCCGCACGATCCGCGGGCCTTCGATGTTTGCAAAGAGCGCGGGGATGACCGGCGTGCCGCCAAGCCAGCGTGCGGCGCCGTCGGCGTATTCCATTTCCCCGTCGAACGCGAACGGATGCGCGTGCGCCTGCCACCCGGTGAGTGCCGGCGCAAAGCGCGCCGACGCTTCCGGCGACGCATAGAGAAAGCAGCCGCCCGGCCCGCCGCAGAGCCACTTGAGCACGCCGCCCGTCAGGAAGTCGGCGCCGATCGCGCCGACGTCCACCGGTATCACGCCCACGGAGTGATAGGCGTCGAGGGCGACGAGCGCGCCCATCCGGTGCGCGTGCGCGGCGATGCGCGCGACATCCACGATGTACGCCGACTTGAACAGCACGTGGGATATCGCGACGAGTGCGGTGCGCTCGTCTATGGCCGCGCACAGTCGTTCCTCGTCCATCGAAACGCCGTCGTCGCTCGGCACGATCACGACGCGGGCACCGAGTTTCGGCGCGAGCTGATCGTACAGGTATCGCACGCTCGGAAAATCGAGTGCACTCATGACGATCGTATCGCGCCCGCTCGTGAACGACATCGCAGAGAGGACGACGGCCTGCGCAAAGGTGACCGTCGGCGCCATCGCGACGGTGCCCGGCGCGGCGCCGATCAGGGGCGCGAGCTCGTCGCCGAGCGCGAGCGGCATCTCCCACCACCCTTTGGCCCATGCGCGCACGCCGAGCGTGGCCCACTGCTCGGCGTACGCGGCGAGGCGGGCGGGAACCGCGCGCGGCATCGCACCGAGCGAGTTTGAGACGAGATAGGTGGTGCGCCCGAGAATCGGGAATTCGTCGCGGAACGCGAGAAGCGGGTCGGCGGTCACGATGCGAGAGCGGAATCGATCGGGCCAGAGTTTTGTGATGACAACCGCAAAGCTACAGTGGTGGCATCATGGAGCAACAGCGGGGGTAGTTCGGCATTGGGTGAGATGTTGTGGGATTGGGGTTCTTGGTCATTGGCTATGAGGTCACGGGTCGTCCCACAGCCAATGACCAACAACTCCAATCTCAAATCATCTCACTCGCAACGCAGAGCCATTGGTCATCCTTGCAAGAATGATCACGCTTACGCGAGCGCATGGGGCTGACCGTGTACGTCACCCGAGACTAGAATCAAGGAAAGTCGGTTCATCGTGCATCCCTGACGCCTACCCGGTCCACGACCCGCGATGATGCTCGCCGCAGTGCTGTTGTTCGTCGCGAATGGCATGGTCAGGCAGGATTCGACGTACAGCTCCGAGGCGCTCCGCGCCCTCGTGGCGCGTGCGTCGGAGTCGAACCGGCGCATTCCCGCGGCCCTGGGCGGATACCACGCGCTCGTGGAGAGCGAGGTGTCGCTCGTGCTCAACAAGCCGGACGGGACCGACGGAGCCGTGGCGGGGACCGCCGCCGCCTCGGCGGAATCGGCGGCCCAAATCGAGCAGTTCGAGATTCGTGCGAACTGGGACCGGACGGGAAAGTACGACCAGGAAGTTGTTGGGTATCGCATGCGGCAGCTCGTGCCGATGATCTCGGTTCTGAGCATGCTGCGCCGGCCCTGGACCGCGCCGACGCTCTATGGAAACCGGCTCTCGTTCATCTTCAGCGGACCGCCGGCGCTCCGCGCGCAGGACAGCACGCGAATCGGGCTGCTGGCCGTGCATCCGTTCGCGCTCGATCGCGAGGAGTACTACCGGTTCACCGGCGGCGACACCGTCGCGCAAATGCGCATTGGGGAGCGCACGCTCAACATCGTGCGCGTGCACGTCGAGCCGGTGGAGTCCGGCAATCATGCCGTGGTGTTTTCAGGCGATGTACTGCTCGATCAGGCGTCGGCGGAAATCATACGAATGCGCGGGAGCATCCGCCTCCAGTCCGCCGCCGGAGAGCACGCGCCGGCACGCCTCCTGCGCGCGCTCGCACAGCTGCGGGACGTCGCATACATCGACTTCGAGAATGGCGAGCGCGAGGGACGCTTCTGGCTTCCTCTCAGGCAACGTCTCGAATACCAGGTGATGACGGGCCTCAGCGAAGCGCGGGTCGCGATCCGCATTCAATCGACCTGGCGGGACATCGAGGTTGCCGTGCGCACCGACACGACGGTCGCCGCGGAGAGCGACACCATGCAGGCCCTCAGTTATACACTGCACTTCGCGCCGAAGGACAGTGTTGAACGATGGAACAACTGGCGCAGCGATCTCGGCGCGATGACCGCGGCAACCAGCGCGCGCGACTTCGACGACGTGGCTCCGGTCGCCATGCGGCCGGGTGGCGCACCGCAATGGCGATGGCAGGCGCGCAGCTTTTCCGACTTCCTACGGTACGATCGGGTTGAGGGATTGTATACCGGGCTCGCGGGCGTGTACGACTTCCGCGATGCGGCGCCCGGGGTTTCGGTGCGCGGCATCCTCGGATACGCGTGGTTCGAGCGGGCGCCGAAAGGAGGGATAGAGGCGGCGGTCGTGCGGGGTCCGTGGGTCACGAGCGTCGTCGCCGAACGCCAGCTTGCCTCGACGAACGCCTTTCAATCGAACGTCAGCGGCGCCGGCAACTTCATCGGCGGCCTGTTCGGAAGCGAGGACTACGATTGGGTCGACCGGCGGCTCGCGGCGCTCGGGGTCGCGCGCGAGCTGGGGACGAGTCACTCGTCCACCATGCGGCTCGAAGTCGGATATGGCACGGACGACGGGTTCCCGAACGCGCTGACGCATGGGCTGGTCGCGGGAGCGTTCCGGCCGAATCAGCCGGTTGATCCGGGGAACTACGTGCGCACCGGCGTTTCGCTCGAGGTTGGGCGAAACGTCCTCAACAGTCCGATCTCGTCCGGACTCGGATATACGCTGTCGTACGAACGGGGAGACGGCACGCTGCGATGGCAGCGAACGGAAGTGCAATCGCTCGCGCAGAAAATGGTGGGCCGGTTCGTTTTCGCGGCGCGCGTCAACGCGGCGTACGTGGCGGGATCGAGCATTCCCTCGCAGCAGGTGATCGAAATCGGTGGTGTCGAGGGACTGCCAGGGTACAGCTACAAGCAGTTCGCGGGAAATGAAGCCGTCGTCGCGCGTTCTACCGTCGTTTGGCTGCTCCCATTTTTTTCCGCACCTATCCACATTGGCAGCATCGTGATCCCCGGCGTGGCACCGCAACCGCAAATCGGCCTGTTCTCCGGCATCTCCGCGGCGACGCCGGATGCGCAGCCCGTGCTGAGTCGCCTCGGGTGGGTCACCACCGACGGTTGGCGATCGACGCTCGACGTGCGGCTGCGATTTTTCGGCGGCACGTTCAGCGTCGGCGCCGCCCGGGCGATCGATCACAACGGGGGATGGATGCTGGTGATTGGCGTGGGACCATCACTCTGATGCACGGCGCGCCGAACGCCGTTCGCTTTTCCGTCTCGCGCGTCACGGCATGGGCGCCCGGGATGGAGACGGACGCGGCGTGGCAGGAATGGGCGCGCGGCGAACGCACGCTCGGCAGGGAGGGCGCACCTCGCCTCGAGCAGATGCCGGCGATGCTGCGCCGGCACGCGGGTCAGCTTGGGCGGATGGCGTGCGATGTCGCCTATCGCGCGCTCGACGGCGCGACGGGCATTCCCATCGTGTTCTGTTCACGGTACGGCGAGGTGGGACGGTCCGTCGACCTGCTTTCGGCACTTGCACGCGGCACCGCGCTCTCGCCCACGTCGTTCGGCCTCTCGGTGCACAACGCGGTGGCCGGGCTGTTCGCGATGAGCCGCCACGACAGGGCGAACTGCGTCGCGCTTGCCGGCGGCGACGAGTCGGCGGAATACGGCGTCGTGGAGACGTGCGGGCTTTTTTCCGAGGGCATTGAGCGAGTGCTGCTCGTGGTCGGCGACAGTCCGCTCCCGGCGGTCTATGAACAGTTCGCTGATGTGGATGCCGCGGCGTTCGCGTGGGCGTGTCTCGTCGAACCGCCGAGGGCGGATGTGATCTCGCTCTCGTGGGGCGCCGCGCCCCGGCGGGAGCGCGGTCCCGTCGGGCCGCCTGCGTCAATGGGCGCGTTGCGGTTCCTGCAGGCTGATGCGCACGAGCACATCCACGACGCGGGCGACCTGCGCTGGCGATGGAGCCGCCATGCCTGAGTCGATCAAACGCCGGCGGCGCGTGCTTGGCACCGGGCTCAGCTTTTTGGTGTTCGGGCTCGGAGGCCTGGTTCTGGGCGGTCTCGTGTTCCCGGTCGTACGGCTGCTGGTGTCGGATGGTCCGAGGCGGCACGCGATTTCGCGCGAGATTCTGCGGCGTGCGTTTCGATTCTTCGTCGAACTGATGCGCCGCGTCGGAGTGCTCTCCTACGAGCTGATCGGCTTCGAGCGCCTGGAGGGGCGGGGGCTGCTGATTCTCGCGAACCATCCGTCGCTCATCGACACCCTGTTCGTGCTCGCGTTCGTGCGCGGCTGCAACTGCGTGGTGAACGCCGCGCTCTCCCGGAATCCATTTACGCTTGGAGCCGTCCGCGCCGCGGGATATCTTACGAGCGACTCGGGCGTTGCGGTCATCGCGGAGTGCATCGCCGCGCTGGACCGGGGCGGCAACGTCCTCATATTCCCGGAGGGAACGCGGACACCGCTCAGTGGCGAGATCACGCTTCGGCGCGGCGCCGCCAACATCGCCATCCGCGGGCACCGCGACATCACACCGGTCATCGTACACTGCACCCCGCGCACGTTGACCAAGGGCGAGCGATGGTGGCATGTTCCGTCGCGCAAGGCAGAGTACGTGCTCGAAGTTCGTGACGTTATTCCCGTTTCGCCGTTCCTCGCGGGTTCGCGTGAGCCGGCGATCGCCGTTCGACAGCTGACTGCCTACTTGCAGCAATATTTCACGACGGAGGCCCGCGCCGATGCTGTCGCTTGAGGACGAAGTGAAGCAACTGATAATCGATGCCCTCCAGCTGGAGGACATGACACCCGCCGACATCGACACCGACGCGCCGCTCTTCGTCGACGGGCTCGGACTGGATTCGATCGACGCGCTCGAACTCGGCGTGGCGATTCGCAAGCGTTACAACATCCAGCTCAGCGGGGATTCCGAGGAATCGCGCCAGCACTTCAAGTCCGTGCGCTCGCTGATGGCGCTGATCGCGAGCCAGCCGTCCGGCGCGGTGCGGCCATGACGCGCGATGAGATCTACGCCCTGATCGTCGACGGGCTTCACACGACGTTTCAGCTCGATCCGGCAAAGATCACCATCGATGCGAATCTGTATTCCGACCTGGACATCGACAGCATCGACGCCGTGGATCTCGCCGTGAAACTGCAGCGCGCGACCGGCGCACGGATCACACCGGACGTCTTCAAGGCGGTGCACACGGTGCGCGATCTCATCGACGCCGTGGCCAAGCTGCGCGTGCCGGATGGAACACCCCGCGACCGCGCCACCGCGCCGACGCTCACCTGAGCCCGGGCGCCTGCTGAACCGGCTGTCGGCCGCCGTGCAGGGCGACCGGCCCGTCGCCCTGTGCGGGAAAGACGTCGTCAGCGAGCTGCAGTTTCGCGGTCGCGTTGCGGGATGGGTGGAGGCGTTCTCCGCCAACCGCGGTCGCGATGTCGCCTTTTTCTTGCCGGACGGCGCGGAGTTTGCCGCCGCGCTGTTCGGTGCGTGGCACTCGGGCACGACCGTGCATCTCCCGGGCGACACGCTCCCCGCCACTTGCCGCGCGCTTGCGGACCGTGGCGTGCTGTTCGCCGGCGACTTCCCGGCGGACTGCTCGCCGTTGCCGCGGCCGGCCAACGGTGATCCCGCGCGAGCGTTCATGACGCTCGACGCCGATTTCACCGGCGCCGTGATCTACACGTCGGGGTCGACCGGCGACCCGCAGGCGCTGCCCAAGCAGCTGTCGCAGCTCTCCGCCGAAGTCGAGACGCTTGACCGGCAGTTCGGCGACCGCGTGCGCGACGCCGCGATCGTCATGGCAACCGTGTCGCATCAGCACATTTATGGACTGCTATTCAAGATTCTATGGCCGCTGAGCGTGGGCCGTCCCTTTCTTGCCGAGAGCCTCGCGTATCCGGAGCAGATCGCCGCGCGCCTCGCGGAACGGCGCGCGGTGCTCGTGTCGGGTCCAGCGCACTTGAAGCGGCTTCCGGACTCGCTCGACTGGACGGACGCGCGACGCGCCACGTGCGCGATATTCTCGTCCGGCGGCCCGCTTGCCGCGGACGCGGCCGCACGTGTCGAGCGGCTGCTCGGGTCCGCTCCGGTGGAAGTGTATGGCAGCTCAGAAACCGGCGGGATCGCGTGGCGCCAGCGCACGAGCGGCACCGAGCAGCGTTGGACGCCGCTCCCCGGGGTCGACGTGCGCGGCGACACGGCGACGCTTGCAGTGCGCTCGCGCCATCTTCCCGACGACTCCTGGTTCGTCACGGCCGACGCGGGCGCCGTGCACGACGATGGATCCTTCACGCTCACCGGGCGGGCCGATCGCGTCGCCAAGATCGAGGGGAAGCGCGTGTCGCTGGCCGCCATCGAGCGCGCCCTCGTCGCCTCGCCGTTGGTGCGCGACGCGCGCGTCGTGCTGCTGGAGGAGAGCCGGGACCTTCTGGGCGCGGCCGTCGTACTCAGCGACGACGGCTGGGCGGCGCTGCGCACTCTGGGCGGGGGCGCCGTAAGTGCACAACTGCGCGGGCTGCTGGCCGACTCGACGGAACGCGTGGCGTTGCCGCGGCGCTGGCGGTGGATCGACGAGCTGCCGCTGACCGCGCAAGGGAAAGTCACGCAAGCCGGAATCGTCCGCCTGTTCGCGGCGGGCGCGCCGACCCTGCCACCGTCGAGGCTCGTGGAGCAATCCGCCACGAGCGCTGTGATCGAGATTCACCCCCCGGCCAGCCTCGTGTACTTCGACGGGCACTTCGACGGGGCGCCGGTGCTCCCGGGCGTCGTGCAAATCGACTGGGCGATCGCACACGGGCGGCGGCAGTTCGCCGTTGCCGGTGGCTTCATGCGGATGGAGGCGCTCAAGTTCCATCGTATATTCCAACCCGGCCCCGCCATGCGTCTGGAACTCGAATGGCGGCCCGACCGTGCCCAGCTGACATTTCAATTCTCGTCAGCGGCCGGTCGCCACTCGAGCGGACGCATTTTCTTCACGAGCTGAACCATTTTCGATCCGTCGGTCGTCATCCCCGTTTTCAATCACGAAGACGTGATCTCCACGCGTGTCGATGCGATCACCGCGATGGGGTTGCCGTGCATACTCGTTGACGACGGAAGCGAGCCACGGTGTGCGGCGACGCTCGCGCGGCTGGCAGCCGCGAACCCCGGACGCGTGGCGCTCGTGCGCCATGCGCGCAATCTCGGAAAGGGTGCCGCGGTGATGAGCGGGCTCGCGCGGGCGTACGAACTCGGGCACACGCACGCGGTGCAGATTGACGCCGACGACCAGCACACGCTGAGCGATATCCCGGCGTTCGTCGCGCTCGCGCGCGAACACCCGGCGGCCATCATCGCGGGACAGCCGGTCTTCGACGCGTCGGTTCCCGCCGTCCGTCTCTACTTCCGGTATCTCACGCATATCCTGGTGTGGGTGGACACCCTCTCGCTGGAAATTCGCGACTCCATGTGCGGCTTTCGCGTGTATCCCATCGCGCCCACACTGGATTTGTCGCGACGCGCGTACATCGGCCGACGGATGGACTTCGACAGCGAGGTGCTGGTCCGGTCGTGGTGGGCAGGGACCGAGGTTATCACCCGGCGCACCGCCGTACGGTATCCACCCGACGGCGTCTCACATTTCCGCATGTTTCGCGACAACGTGCACATGACGCGAATGCATATCCGCCTGCTGCTCGGCATGCTCGTGCGCGCGCCGCGCCTCATCGCGCGCCACTGGAGCGCGCGGTGAGAGAACGCCACTGGGCACAGATTCCGGAAATCACGTTTGTTGCGGGGATCCGGTTCCTGTTCTTCATGTTCCGGCTTGGCGGACGATGGACGTTCCGCGTGCTCATCTACCCGGTGGTCCTCTACTACGCCCTGCGAAATCCGTTCGCCCGCGCGTCATCGCGGAAGTACCTTTTGCGGGTATACCGCCAGCTCGGCAGGGATGAGCGCGAGGTGAACGCGCGGCTTGTGTTTCGCCATTTCGTCGCGTTCGCCGAGAGCATTTTGGACAAGGTGCGGGTCTGGAGCGGCGAGGCGGAATTCCGCGAGCTGGTATTTCACGACCAGCACGTTGTCAGCGGGGAGATCGCGAACGGCCGGGGCGGCCTGATCATCACCACGCATCTCGGCAACATGGAGATGACGCGCGGCCTCCTGAAATGGCGCGACGGCGTGAAGGTGACGGTGCTGGTACATACGAAGCATTCCCAGCTTTTTACCGCGCTGCTCAAGGAGATGAATCCTGAAAGCGGGCTGAACCTGTGGCAGGTGACGGACATCTCGCCAGAAACGGCCATTCGCCTCAGCGAGAAGATCGAGCAGGGCGAGTTCGTCGTGATCGCCGGGGACCGGGTCCCGGTGTCAGCCAGCCCGCGCGTCGCCGTCGCGGACTTTTTCGGAGAGCCCGCGCCGTTTCCGGTGGGACCGTATGTGCTCGCGAGCCTTCTGCAGTGCCCGACGTACCTGCTATTCTGCCTGGAGCGCCATGGCGCCTATCATGTGTACTACGAGCTTTTCCGCGAGCGGATCGCACTCCGGCGCCCCGATCGCGAAGCCGCGCTCGCGGAACTGGCAGGCGCGTACGCGCAGCGATTGATGCATTTTTGCCGGCTCGCGCCGCTTCAGTGGTTCAACTTCTACGACTTCTGGTCCATGCCCCGTTCGCTTTCGACTGATGCCCCGCGCTGACGCAGCGCCACTCCGCACGGTTCGCTTCGGCGGAACGCAGCTGACGATCGGTGATATCGTCGATCTCGCCCACGGTCGCGCCCGCGCAGAGCTGTCGCCTGAGGCGGCGTTTCGCGCCTTCATCCAGCGCGGGGCCGACTTCGTGGACCGCGTGCTCCGCGAAGACGGCGTGATCTACGGCGTCACGACCGGATATGGGGACTCGTGCACGGTCATCGTTCCGCCCGAGCTGGTCGCCGAGTTGCCGGAACAGCTGTACACGTATCACGGCTGCGGCCTCGGCGCGCACCTCACGCCGCCACAGACGCGCGCGGTCCTGGCGACGCGCCTCGCATCACTGGCGCGCGGATATTCCGGCGTGAGCATCGTGCTGCTCGAGCAACTTGCCGCGCTGATGCAGCACGACATCCTGCCGCTCATTCCGGCTGAGGGGTCGGTGGGCGCGAGCGGCGATCTCACGCCGCTCTCCTACGTGGCGGCGGTCATGTGCGGCGAGCGCGAGGTGCTGTACCGCGGCGAACGGATGCCCGCGCGGCGCGCGCTCGATGCCGCGGGACTCCGCCCGATTCAGCTCCGGCCCAAGGAGGGGCTCGCGCTGATGAACGGCACGTCGGTCATGACCGCACTGGCATGTCTCGCGTTCGATCGCGCGGAGTACCTGTCGCGCCTCGCGACACGCATTACCGCGCTTGCGCTCGTCACGCTCGACGGCAATCCGCATCACTTTGACGAGTCGCTGTTCTCCGTCAAGCCGCACGCCGGCCAGCAACTCGTTGCCGCGCGGCTGCGCGCGGATCTCGCGTCGGGGCGCCCGGCGCGCAATGAGCGCCGGCTGCAGGACCGGTATTCGATTCGTTGCGCACCGCACGTGATCGGCGTGCTCCAGGATTCGCTCCCGTGGCTGCGCACCTGGGTGGAGAACGAACTCAACAGTGCCAACGACAACCCGATCGTCGACGCGGACGCCGAGCTCGTGCTGCATGGCGGGCACTTTTACGGCGGGCACATCGCATTCGCGATGGACAGTCTCAAGAACGCCGTCGCGAACATTGCGGACCTGCTCGACCGCCAGCTGGCCCTGATGGTGGATCAGCGCTTCAACCATGGGCTCCCGGCCAATTTGTCGGGTGCGAGCGAGAAGCGCGCGCCGATCAATCACGGCCTGAAGGCACTGCAGATCGGCGCGTCCGCGTGGACCGCGGAGGCACTGAAGCTTACGATGCCGGCGTCGGTCTTCTCGCGGTCCACCGAGTGCCACAATCAGGACAAGGTGAGCATGGGGACGATCGCGGCGCGTGACTGCGTGCGCGTGCTCGAGTTGACGGAGCAGGTCGTTGCCGCGCTGGTCATCGCCGTACGGCAGGGCGTCGCGCTGCGCGGCCGCGTGTCGCCTGTGATGCTCAGTGACACGCTGGCCGCGCACCTCGCGGAGCTCGAGGCTGCGGTGCCGATGATAGACGAGGATCGTGCGCTGGAGGGCGACCTGCGGCACGTGATGGCGCTGCTCGACCGCCAGGAGTGGCGCCTCTATGACTGATGCCGGTGCACTTCCCGGCGCACGGATCTTCGCGGAAATCGAAACGCAGGTCCAGTTCTACGATCTCGACCCCATGGACATCGTATGGCACGGCAACTACGCGAAATACCTCGAGCTCGCCCGCTGCGCGCTGCTCGACAAGATCGACTACAACTACACACAGATGAAGGCATCGGGGTACGCGTGGCCGGTGATCGACATGCACATCCGCTACCTGCAGCCCTCCGCGTTCGGCGATAAAATCCGGGTTCGCGCGGAGCTGGTCGAGTGGGAAAACCGGCTCAAGCTACAGTACCTGATCACGAACGCCGCCACGGGGCTGCGGCTCACCAAGGCCAGCACGGTGCAGGTTGCCGTAGAGATGTCGGCACGCCAGATGTGCCTCACCTCACCGCCGATCCTGTTCGAAAAGCTCGGCCTGCCGCAGCCGTGAGGGGAATCCTGGCGGCGGCGCTGATGTTCGTCGCGGCGCGACCGGTGCTGTCGGCGCAGGGCGATCCGAATCTCCGGCGTATCCAGGCACTGCTCACCAAGCCGGCGGTGATGTGCGGGCGGTTCGAGCAGGCAAAGACGCTCGTCGGTCTGCGGCGGCCCGTGCGATCATCGGGCCGTTTTTGCGTCGTCCTCGAGAAAGGCGTGCTGTGGACGACGGTGCTTCCTTTCCCCTCCACGCTGCGCCTGTCGAAGGATGAGATCGTCGAATCGCACGGCGCGCAGGTGACGAAGCGCCTGTCGGCGCGCGAGGAGCCGACCGTCGGCATCATTAACGACCTGCTGTTTTCGCTCCTGCAGGGCGACCTCGCGCGGCTCACGGCGAGCTTCGCCATCACCAGCACGGTCAACGACCGCGAATGGAGCGCGAAGCTCGTACCGAGGGACGGAGGGATGAAGCACGTGATTGGCGGCATCGAACTCAGCGGCGGAGCGTTCGTGCGGCAAATCACGATCCGCGAGGCGTCCGGAGACGCAACGGAAATCTCGTTCTCTGGCGTAGCGACGGGGCCGGCGGCGCTCCTGCCGGAGGAATCCCGACAGTTCGAGCTGCCCGCCGCGGGGACGGCGCATCCCGGCGTTCATGAGCGGTGACGCCGTCCGGCGCGGGCTGGCGCGGGCCTGGATAGCCGTCGTGGTCGCCGCCGTGCTCCACAACGGATGGATGTGGGTGGTGCAGCGGCGCACGCCAGAGACCGACCTGCTCGCACTGCTCCCGGCGGACGAGCGCGATCCGACCGTGGGGCGTGCCGTCGCGAGCGTGGCCGACGCGGCGCAGCAGTATTTCGTCGTGCTCGTCGGCAGTGCGGACTGGAATCGGGCGCGCGCCGCCGCGGCCGCATACTCGCATGTGCTCGCACTCCATCCCGAATGGTTCGGTCCGGTCGAGCAAGGCGCGATCGACGAGGAGCAGGCCATGGCGCCGTGGTGGTCGCACCGCGCCGGCCTGCTCACCGCCGCGGACCGACGTCTTCTGGCCGCCGGAACTGCCGAGAGCTGGGCAAACGCGGCGATGCAGAACCTGACGAGCCCGCTCGGCACGGGACGCATCGGAGCGTGGCAGGACGATCCGTTCGGGATCTTCCGCGACTGGTTGCAGGAACGCGCCGCCGAGACGCCCGTGCGCCCGGTGGACGGACTGCTGCGCGTCGACGACGACTCGATGCACTACGCGGTCCTGCCGATTCGCCTGCGCGGCGGGGCGTTCTCGTTTTTTGCCCAGCAGGCCGTGGTGCCGTTGTTAGAGGCGGCGGATTCTGCCGCGCAGCACGCGGCACCAGGCGTGCGCCTGCTTTCTGCGGGGGTGATCCTGCCCGCAGCCGCGGCGGCGCGTCAGGCCGACCGCGAGATGTCCACCATCGGATGGGGTTCACTGCTCGGCATCGTCCTGCTGGTATGGCTCGCCCTGCGATCGTTCCGCCCGATTGGCCTCGTGCTGCTTTCGCTCGGCGTCGGAACTCTCGGTGCGCTGTCCGTCACGGCGCTGCTATATCCAAAGCTGCACCTGATCACACTCGTGTTCGGCGCGAGCCTCGTGGGCACTGCGGCGGACTATGGCCTCAATTATTTGTGCGCGCGCGTCGCCGAACGCCGGGACCCATGGACCGTGATGCGCGCGCTGCTTCCGGGATTGGCGTGCGGTGTCGCGACGACGGTGGTCGCGTATCTCGGCCTCGCGCTCACGCCGTTCCCTGGCCTGCGGCAGATGGCGGTGTTCGCGGCGGTCGGACTGATTTTCGCGTGGGTCACCGTCGCACTCTGGTTTCCGTTCATGGGCGGCGATGCAATCCGGCCTTCCCGGCTTGCGCTCTGGCTGGGAGGCACGCGAGCCCACTGGCCGACAGTCAGCCGCTCGACGACGACTGCGGTCGCAGCCGCCGCCGCGGCAGTCGTCGTCGCGATCGGCATCATGCGTCTCAAGCCCAACGACGATATCCGCCTCCTGCAGAAC
>JBOHTH010000255.1:0-3801 GCA_050733535.1 Gemmatimonadaceae bacterium
GTGGATACCTTGCCGTTCTTCAGCACCGAGAGATAGGTGCCGCGGTGCCCGTCCTGCCGCACGATGTTCGTCTGCACGCCCGCGCCGAGCCGCACCTGCGCGACGTCGCGAACGTAGACCGTCGCGCCGTTCACCTGCTTGATCGGGATGTTTCCGAGGTCCTTGAGCGAATCGGGAGTGGAGTTGAGCTTCACGTAGTACTCCATCGTGCCCATCCGCGCCGTGCCCGCGGGCACGAGCACGTTCCCGGCCGCGAGCGCGGCGCTCACGTCCTGCGCGGAAAGGCCCTTGGCGTACAGTGCCTGCGGATCGATGTCGACGTTCACCACCATCGGCACGCCGCCATAGGCGGGCGGCACGGTCGCGCCATGCACCGTGGCGAGCGGGATCCGCACGAAGTTCGTCGCGAAGTCCTGCAACTCGGCTTCCGTGCGCTTTGGGCTGCCGAGGCTGAGCTGGAGAACGGCGACGTCCGTCGCGTTGAAGCGAAGCATGAACGGCGGAGTGATCCCCGGCGGCATATTGTGCGTCACGGCCTGCGACGCCGCGGCAATCTGTGCGATGCCGGACTCGAGGTTGCCGTCAGGCTGGAAGTAGACTTTGATGACGCTGATCCCGTTCAGAGACTGCGATTCAATGTGCTCAATGTCGTTGACGTAACTCGAGTACACGCGCTCGGCGAGTGTGACGACGCGCCGTTCCATTTCCTTGGGCGAGAGGCCGCCGTAGTTCCACATCACGGAGAGCACCGGGATGTTGATCGCCGGAAAGATGTCGATCGCCATGTTGTCGATGGCCACCACGCCGAATACGAGCACGAGGATCGAGAAGCAGACAAACGTATAGCGGCGCCGCAGCGCCAGGTGTACCAGCCACACGGCTCTACGTCTCCCTCGCCATCACAGCGAACGTCCCACGAGCGCTTCGAGCTGCGCCCGCGTGATCTGATAGTTGTATCGCGACGCCACCAGGCTGAGCTGCGCCTGAGTGAACGCCAGCTGTGACGTGAGCTGGTCGAGCTCCGTCGAAATGCCGGCGCGGTAGCGTTCGGTCTGCACGCGCAAATCCTCTTGCGCCGATTGCACGGCTTCGTTGGCGAGGGCGATGTTCTGCTGCGCAAACCGAAGGCCGTACATGAGGCGCGCCGCCTCGGCTCGCGCCTGGCGCGCGGCGTCGAGCGATACTACGCGCGACACCGACGACACGGCGTCGGCGCGCGTAATGGCGTCCTCGCGGACGAAGCCGTTGAAGAGCGGATAGGTCGTGCCGAGGATGACGTTCCAGCCGGGACGCACCGCCTCGAGCAACGTGGACTGGCCGGCCCAGTTGTACCCCGCGCTCAGCTTGATGTCAGGGACGTACTGGGTGCGCGCCGCGCTCAGCGACGCGCGGTCCGACTGCTCCTGCGCCCGTGCGGCTTGCACCGCGGGCGACGCGTCGACCGCGAGCCGGACGATGTCGCTGTCGGAGAGCGAGAGCACGCGCGGTTCGAGCGATGAAGGACGCATGCCGCCGATGGGCCCGTTGGCGCCGACGATCCGGCCAAGCGCGTAGGCCGCGCTCTGGAGCGTGTCGAATGCGGCCACCAGCTGCTGCCGGCTCGTCGTCACCTGAAGCTGCGCCCGCAGGACGTCGGAGCGCGTGGCGGTTCCGGCGCGGATGCGGTCCTCGGCGTACCGAAGTCCCTGGAGCGCCTGCGCGACGCTCGCGCGCGCGACGTCGACCAGATCGGACGTGCGCAGCGTCTCGTAAAACGCGCTTTGCGCGACGAGCGTCGTCGCGTAGCGCTGTGAAACGTCGATGGCGTGCGCGGACGTCACGTCGGCCTTGGCGCGCGCCCGGTCGGCGCCGCGGCGCCCCCCGGTGAGCACGTCGAGCGATGCGAACAAGCCCGCCGAGTAGGCATTTGGCGGAATGCTGCTGACGGTTCCCGCCGCCGTTGAGTTGGAGCTGAGCGCCTGCGATGTGGCGAACACGTTCGGGGTGTACTCGCCGAGCGCGACGCGCGATGCCGACTGCGCGGTGCGTACGCCTTCGCGTGCTCCGGCCACGGCGGGGCTCACCGCGAGCGCGCGCTGGACGACGGCGTCGAGGGCGAGCAGGGAATCGACGCGCGGCGCGGGAAGCGCCTCCACGCCCTGGGCGCTCTGCGCCGAACTCCCGGTGGCGCCGGTCACTTGCGCCCGCGCCTGAACCGGGAGCGTGGCGACGACTGCAATTACCGTGAGGGGGAAACGGCGCAAGGGCGGAATCATGCGGGAGGGAATCTAATCTCGCGCATCTCCGCGCTGAATCGATATACGCTCTACTTCCGAGGATCGTTGCCCGGAGAGGACAACGGCATAACTGTGAGACAGGAACTATCAGACGACCACAACTCTCAGACAGCTTTGGTTTCTGACAGGTCCCGTCTGAAAGGTATGCCGTTGTCGTGTTCTGATAGGTCCCGTCTCACAGTTATGCCGTAAATCTCAGCCTGGCTCTCGCCGATCCATAAGACTACGTTCGTCCTCCGACTCAACCCCTCGCGACTATGCCTGACTCCTCCCGCCGCAACTTCGTCCGTTTTCTCGCCGGCTCGCCGCTCTTCGCCGCGGCCGGCCTCAATCAGGACTCGCTGAGCCGACTGTTTACCGGGACCGCACGCGATCAGTCCGAAGGGTTCGACCTGATCGACGATCTCACCCAGGGCACGCAGGATCCGCACCTCATCGGCGCCCCCGGTGAGGCTCTGGATGTTTTCGATTTTGAGCCCGTCGCCAAAAAGAAAATCCCGATCGCCCACTGGGGCTACCTCATCACCGGCACCGACGACGACGCGACGATCAAGGCGAATCGCGACGGGTACTCAAAGTGGGCGCTGCGCCCGCGCCGGCTGGTTGACGTCAGCAAGCTCAGTACCTCGATCGAACTGCTCGGCCACACGTACTCCACGCCGATCGTTCTCTGCCCGCTGGGAAGCCAGAAGGCGTTCAACCCGCTCGGTGAAATCGCCGTCGCGCGAGCGGCGAAGGCGAAGAACCACCTGCAGGTTCTCTCGACCGTCGCGACCACCTCGATCGAGGATGTCATCGCCGCACGCGGCGCGCCCGTGTGGTTCCAGCTCTACGCGCGCGACGACTGGAACCAGACGCGCGCGATGCTCAAGCGTGCCGAGGCAGCGGGCGCACCAGCGGTGGTGTTCACCGTCGACCTCATCGGCGGGAGCAACCGCGAGACGATGTTCCGCGAGGCGATGTCCGATACGCGTCAGTGCTCCAACTGTCACCTCGGCGGGCACCCCGCGCCAGGCGTGAGCGGAAAGGTCGACGACCGCGACAATCGCAGAAAGCCCGCACTGGCGGTGACCGCGCCCGGCACGCCGATCCCCGAGGTCGGAACGCCGACGTGGGACTTCGTGAAGCGCATCAAGGACACGACGTCGATGAAAGTATTCGTGAAAGGACTCGTCACGAGCGACGACGCGGAGCTCGCGATCGAGCACGGCGCGACGGGAATGTTCGTGAGCAATCACGGAGGGCGCGCGGACAACACACTGCGCGCGACCATCGAGTCGCTGCCGGAAGTCGTGAAGGCCGTGCGGGGGCGGGCGATTGTCGAAGTCGACGGCGGCGTGCGCCGTGGCACCGACATTTTCAAAGCGCTCGCGCTCGGTGCGAACGCGGTGGGGATCGGACGACCCTACATCTGGGGGCTCGGCTCGTTCGGGCAGGAGGGAGTCGAGGCGGTGCTCGCAATCCTGCGGCGGGAGCTGGAGATTGTGATGCGCCAGTCCGGCACCACGTCGCTCAGGCAGATTAC
>JBOHTH010000256.1:0-2149 GCA_050733535.1 Gemmatimonadaceae bacterium
TTCTCGCATCAGCCGGAAAGTCCCGCAATCCCGCTTCTCGCATCAGCAGGAAGAGTTCATCGCCTCCACGACCACCGCCGCCTCCGGCCACTCCGCCCCGCCGGCCGGCCCGATGCTTTGATACGGCGGTGGATATCCCCAGAGCCTGTCATACGCCTCCCTGTCCCGGTGCATCCCGCCGATCACCACGACCGTTGGCTTACGAAACGCCGCGGCCGTGTGCGCCAGCATGCTCGCATTGGTGAGCACGCCATCGGCAACGGCGGCCAGCGCAAACGTCGTGCGTAACGATGTTTCGCCGCACACCGATCGCGCCGCGCCGCCCGAGAGTTCCGCGATCAAACGTCCGCGGTCGCGGTCCGCTTTACGCCAACGATCAATACGTCAAAGCGCGAGCGTCCGCCGGCCGTTGGGCTTCGCGACAGCTGCGCGAGCGCGCGCGCCATCTGATCGGCCGGCCAGCACTTTCCTTCCAGTCCGCCGCCGCACCCGACCAGAAGCCGCGCTGCGCCCGCGTTGCGCGCTCCCCACAAGCGCTCGGCCTCCGACAGCTCCGCAACCGTCGGGAAAAGCTGCGGAATCGCAGCCGGCAGTTCTGTCGCGCCCAGCAGCGAGGTTTGATCGAGCGCCGCGCGAGCGACGTGTACGCGATCCGAGAACCGGATGTAGCGCTGGCATGCGGACCAGCCGCCGCGGTATCCGCGCACGCCGACGCGAAAGCGCACGCCGAGCCGGATCATCAGCAGCGCGCCGACATGACTCCCGAGCACGTCGATGCCCGCGTCGAACCCGCCGCGCCGGCGCAGCGCAGTGACTTGCTCCGAACGCGAGAGAAAGCGCGCCACCGCGCGCCAAGACTGGTCGGCGACGAATTTATTGTTCCACGGCGCATCCAGCTCAATGATCTCGTCCACGTTCGGATTGTTCGCGAGCACCGGGCGCGCCCACGATCCCACCGCCGCGACGATGCGCGTCGATGGAAACCGCGCGCGGAGCGCAGCGAAGGCCGGCGTGGTGGTGTGAAGGTCTCCGAGGTCGTTCGTCCGCAGGACGAGAATCTCGCGTGGCGCCGCGGGGAGCGGGGGCCACGGCGCAATCAAGCGGCTCGCCGCGGCGAGTGGTCCCTCGATGAGCGCGCCTTTCCAGCCCACTTGGCCTACCGCACCAGCGGCCGGATCCGGCCGGCGTGCACCGCGCCCGCGGTCGCGACGATGTCGCGCGATTCACCGTCGTTCAGCGCACGCACGTAGGCAAGCGGGCTCAGGTCGCCACGCGAGGTGACGAGGTAGAACGCCGTATATCCCGCGCATCGAAGTTCCTCCAGCGCCTCCGCCGGCTCGTAGTCGAAGGCTCGCGTCCACGCGCCGCACAGCTCGCACACGACGACCGGATGAAAGGTGTGAAGGCTGCCGGCAAACCCGCGGAGCGCCGGCAGCTCTGCGCCTTCGATATCCATCTTCACGACATCGATCCGCGCGAGCTGCTGCGCGGCGACGTACGTGTCCAGTCTCCGCACCGTGATCTCGCGCGATTCAACGGCCGCGCCGCCCGACCACGATCCGCTGTCGTGCGTCCGCATCGAGGCTTGCCCATGATCGCGCTGAGGCGTGTGCAGCATCGCCACACCGTCCTCCGCGCCCACGGCCATCGCGTTGACGGCAACGTTCGCCGGATTTCGCGCGCGCGCCGCGAGCGTCGAGAGGAGCAGTTTGCAGGTATCGGGCGATGGCTCGAAGGCGTGCACGCGGCCATCGCGGCCCACGAGGTTCGACATCATTGCGGCGAAGATTCCCTGATTGGCGCCGACGTCGAACACGACGTCGCCGCGACGCACTAGGCTGGCCAGCAGGACTTTCATCGGGTTGGACCGGCCGCGAGTCCGGAGAAGCGCGCGATACACTCCGGGCATCGTGCCAGCGAGCAGTGCCTCGCCACGGAGCCGCGCATCGTGCAGGCTCATCATACGCCGCTCACAACAGGTCGCACACGGCCTCCTCGACACCGCGCACCATCGCGGCCACGCTGAACTCGGCACGCGCGCGCGCCGCGCCGCGCGCCGCGATCTGGGCGGCGCGGCCCGGGTCGCCCACAAGCGCTTCGATCGCGCGCACGAGCGCACCGGCGTCGTTCGGCGGTACGAGCATGGCCG
>JBOHTH010000257.1:0-4062 GCA_050733535.1 Gemmatimonadaceae bacterium
TATCACCAGGTGACCGACGAACCGGAGTACATCCAGTACGAGCACATGGCGCGGGTGGACAAGCTCGTGTACGACATCGCGCTGAAGGTGGGCGATCTCGACCACCGGGTGGTGGTGGACAAGGCGAAGCCGGACAGCCCGTTTGCGCGCTGCCAGCAATAGGAAGCGTTGCGATCAAGAACCCCGCGAGCCAACCGGCTCGCGGGGTTTGTGTTTGAGAGGCTAGCACGGAGCTCAAAGGTCAAGCTCACAGGGCAATGCTCGGGAGGTACAGACCGGGCTGATAGGTGAGTAACAAACCGGGCTGATAGGTGAGCTCGACGCGACGGCTTCACATTCGGACATCCTCCGGGGAGGTGTCCGATGCCGTGGCGGGAGCGATCCACTATGTCAGAACGACTCGCATTTGTGCAGGCGTGTTTAGATCGGACGACGTCGATCGAGGAGATCTGTGCCCGATTCGGGGTGAGCGAAAAGACGGGCTACAAACTGCTGCACCGCTTTCGCACCGAGGGGGAGGCGGGGCTGGCGGAGCGGTCGCATGCGCGGCACGCGCAGGCGCATCGCATGAGTCCCGCGGTCGCCGCGACGATCATCGCCCTGCGCAAGCGACATCGCGCCTATGGGCCGGTGAAGTTGCGCGACTGGTTGATGCAGCACGAGCCCGCGCAGCCCTGGCCGGCGGCGAGTTCGATTGGGGCGCTGCTGCACCGCGAGGGGCTGATCGCCCCGCGCCGGCGGCGGTCGCCCGTCGCGCGCGCGTTGCCAGGGCGCACGGCCGCGACGGCGCCCAATCACGTGTGGACCGCCGATTTCAAAGGCGAGTTCCGGCTGACGAGTGGGCCCTACTGCTACCCGCTCACGGTCCTCGACCTGCACTCGCATTATCTGCTCGACTGCGTCGCGCAGCCGACCACCGCCGTGGCGCCGACGCGCGCGGCGTTTGTGCGGCTGTTTCGCACGTATGGCGTGCCCGACGTGCTGCGCACCGATAACGGCGTCCCCTTTGCGCAGCCGAATGCGCTCGGGCGCTTGGGCGCGCTCGCCTTCTGGTGGGTGCGCCTGGGGATTCGGCCGGAGCACACGACGCCCGCGACGCCGTCCGAGAATGGCGCGCACGAGCGCTTTCACAAAACCCTCAAGGCCGCCACGACGCGGCCCGCGGCCCCCTCCTTCACGGCCCAGCAGCGGCGCTTCGATCACTTTGGCACGGAATACAACACCGAGCGCCCGCATGCGAGTCTCCCGCAGCACCGCCCGCCCGCGCAGCTCTACACGCCGTCCCCGCGCGCCTATCCCGCGCGGCTGCCCGCGCTCTGGTATCCCGCCGCCACCGACGTACGCCTCGTGTCCGCGTCCGGCGTCCTCAAGTGGCGCAATCACCGGATGTTTCTCTCGACGAATCTCGCCGGACAATATGTGGGCCTCGACGAGACGGTCGCCGACCTCATCACGATCCGCTACGCCGCGCTCGCACTCGGGGACCTCGATCTCCACACGCACGAGTTTACGCCGGGCGTCCGCTGGATTGACGCGCCAACGTCTGCATCCTCATACTGCACAGCATCACCCGGATGATGATCCTCGCTGTCGCTCGACGCCTCACCCATCAGCCCGGTTTACGGCTCACCCATCAGCCCGTCTGTTCGGGAGGGTCAAAGCTCTGCCGTTCCAGACTTCGAGCGAGCTGATGGCTTTGAACCGCAGAGCTCTGACACTCGCGACCTGTGACCTGTGAGCTTGAACTTTGACCTCTGAGCCAACTACTGTTTGCACGGTGCACATACTCACTTGCCGCGCACCACGCCCACCCGCACGGGATTCGCCAATGTTCCGACGTCCTTTCGTTCTCGCCGCGCTGACGCTCACGTTCGCCGCGCTCCCCGCATACTCGCAGCAGGCTGCGCTGCGGCCGTACACGATCGACGATAATCTCAATCTCCGATCGTCGCGGATCGAGGCAGTAAGCGCCGACGGCCGCTGGATCGCGCACACCGTCCGCGTCCGCCGCGACGCACTCGGCGCGGACAACTCGCGCTACGGCGATCCCACCTACATCACGCCGGCGCTGGCAGAATTCCAGCTGATCGACGCGACGAGCGGTCAGGCGCGGCCGATTCTCCCCGGCAAGGTTCAGGTCCGCGGCGCGACGTTCACCAAGGACGGCAGCAAACTTGCGTTCCTCCTGCTGAAAGGCGACGACTGGGCCGTCGATATCTACGACATCGCCGCCAACCGCGTCCGGCAAGTTGCGGCGCACACCACCAAGCAGGTCGCCGCCAACTCTCCCCTCGTGTGGGCGCCCGACGGCAAGTCGGTGCTCGTCACGCTCCGCCCAGAAGGGTGGGCAGCCGCCGCGCGCGCGGCGTTCGTGCACATCACCGAGGGGCCGATCGTCGTGCAGGACGCGAAGGAGCCGTTTCTCTCGTGGGACGCCGTACGCAACCTCGGCGATCGCCAGATCCCGGCGATCGTCACGGTTGCTGACGGCGCCGTGCGCGAGCTTCTCCCTGAAACGCCCATCCGCGGCGCGCAGTTCTCCGCCGACGGATCGTATCTCGCGTACGCAACCGTCGAGCCGAAGAAGACATCGTACGACAACGGCGGCAACGACTACGGCGTCTTCCGGTTGACGCTCGCGGCAGGCTCGCACCCGGACACACTCGTAAAGCCCGCTGAGCGGCGCATCACGCCGCGCTGGAACGACAGTGCGAGCGCATTCGCGTACGCTGACCGCGGCAATGTGTTCGTTCGCTGGCTCTCGGCCGACAGCGCGCGCAACCTCACGGCGAAGTATCGCAAACCGTCATCGAAGACGGACACGACGCGCCTCTCGTTCTCCGTCGTTGACTGGCGCCCCGACGGCGCCGCGCTGCTCGTGAGCGCCAAAGACGGCTTCTACGTGCTCGATGCGCGCACGGACTCCCTGTCGCTCGTGTATCCGATCGAGGCCGACACGGCCATGCGGCCGACGCGCACGGTGCAATCATGGAGCCGCGACGGGCGCTACCTCTACATCGCGCGATCCGCCAAGGATCACTGGGCGCGCGGGCTCGAGCGCTTCGACCTCACGACGCGCCAGTCCGCCGAACTCGCGCAGGACGCCAACCTTTATGCGTCATGGCACGTGTCCGCGGACGGTTCGCGCTTCGTATTCGAACGCTCCGACGGCGACCGCCCCAATGAAATCTTCACCGCGGGCGCCGATTTGTCGAACCCGCATGCGCTCACCAACCTCAACCCGCAGCTCGCCGGCGTTGCGCTCTCGCACTCCGAGCTCGTGAGCTACCTCGACGCCGACGGGAAGAAGCTCTACGGCGTGCTGTACTATCCCGCCAACTATCAGCCCGGGAAAAAATATCCGCTCGTCGCAGAGATCTACGAATCGTTCTTCGACAACGGGTTCAACGAGAACATGAACCTGCTCGCCTCGCGCGGATGGTTCGTGTTTCATCCGTCGGTCGACTTCGAGATCGGCTATCCGGGTGAGGCATGGGTGAAGGGCGTTACCGACGGCATCAACAGCCTTCAGGACAAAGGACTCGTCGACGGCACCAAGCTCGGCGTCGAAGGCACGAGCTACGGCGGTTACGCGACCAACCTGCTGATCACCCAAACCAATCGCTTCGCGGCGGCGGTGAACATCTCGGGCAAGGTCGACATCATCTCGTTCCTCGGCGACAGTCCCAAGATCGGAACGCGCAATTACAATGCCGCCGAAAAGGGACAGGACCGCATCGGCGCGACGCTGTGGGAAGCACCGCTCAAGTACATCCAGCATTCGGCTGTGATGTTCGCCGACCGGATCCACACACCGCTGCTCATGCTGACCGGAAAGCAGGACTGGAACGTGCCGGACACCAACGAGCGCGAGATGTACTACGCGCTTCGGCGCCTCGGGAAGGAGGCCGTGTGGGTGCAGTATGCCGACGCCGGTCACGGCGCGGGGCGCGCGGGCAACGAAGCCGATTTCCGGGATCACTGGACGCGCATGTTCTCCTGGTTCGAAACGCACTTTGAAAAAGCGGCACAGTAGTGGGCGAAGCTGTCGCGGCCTACGAC
>JBOHTH010000258.1:0-8276 GCA_050733535.1 Gemmatimonadaceae bacterium
GCACTTGCGTGAGCGTGGTGCCGCTCACGAGTCCCATGATCGGCCCTGCAACGATGACGCCGCCGACGACCGCCACGCCGCCCGCCACCATCGCCATATGCTTGCGCCTGCGCCGGTGGAACTGGTCGCCGTAGCGCCACGCCGCCATCTCGGGCCGCTGCGGCTCGCCGACGCGAATCAGCGTCGTCCCTTCTCTTAGCTTTGCGAGACCGATGTTGTCGGTGGAAACGCGCAGGCGGGTGTCGCGAAAGAGTTTCTCACACTCCTCGATCGCTTCCCAGCGCTCCTCGAGCGGGCTCAGGTTCCAGCGCTCGCACGACGCACACACCGCCCACAGCCGGCCCTTCGCGGCATCGAACGCCAGGCGACGGCCAACCGGAAAATGCTCTATCGCCTCGTTACTCCCGAGGCTGGCGTGACAAAAAATGCAGGTGGAGTACAACGCCGCTCCTAGAGCGCGAGTCCCGCCGCCTCCGCGAATTCCTTCATCAGCTGCGCCTGCTTCTCGTTCAGCTTGTCAGGCACGGTCACGGCCGCTTCAACGAGAAGGTCGCCGCGCTTGCCGTCCTTCGCGATGCCCTGGCCGCGCACGCGGAACCGCTTTCCGCTCGGCGTGCCCGCCGGAATCTTGATCGACACCGTTTTCTCGTCGAGCGTCTCGACGCTCACCTTCGAGCCGAGCGTAGCCTGCGCGATGTTCACCGGCGCGTGCACGATCAGATCGAGCCCTTCGCGCGTCCAGTGATCATCTGGCCGCACGTTGAACGTGATCATGATGTCACCCGGCGCGCCCCCGCGGACGCCGCGTCCGCCCTGTCCCTTCAAGCGGATCTTCGATCCCGAATCCACGCCGGACGGAACCGTGATGTTCACCTTCTTGCGACTGCGCTGCTCGCCGGAGCCGCCGCATGTGGGGCACTTCTCCGACGGTACGGTTCCCTTCCCCAGGCACATCGGGCACGGACGGTTCACCGCGAACCCGCCCTGACCGAACGAAATCGTTCCGCGCCCTCCACACTCGGGGCACGTCTGGATCTTCGCGCCCTTCGCCGCGCCGCTGCCATGGCACGTGACGCACTCCTCGTTCAGCTCGAGCTCGATCGGCACCTTCCCGCCGAGCGCCGCCGTGCGAAAAGGAATCTCCAGCGTGGTCTCCACGCTCTGCCCCTGCTCGGGCCCGCTCGGCCGCTGCGCGCGCCCCGCGCCGCCGCCGAACATCGAGCTGAACAGGTCGCCGAGTCCGCCCAGACCGCCGACGTCGAACTCCTCATATTGCGCGCCGCCCGGAGCGCCGCCCGCGCTGCGGGCACGCGCGCCACCGGGGCGTGCGCCGCCGCCACCCCCGCGCGACGACCGCGAGGTGAACGAATCGAATGCGCCCAGGCGCCGCATTTCGTCGTACTGCTGGCGCTTCTTCTCGTCGCTCAGGACCTGGTACGCCTCGGAGATCTCCTTGAAGCGCTCCGCCGACTTTGCATCGCCCTTGTTGGTATCCGGATGATGCTGCTTGGCGAGACGCCGGTACTGCTTCTTGATCTCGTCGGCCGTCGCTTTTTCCGAGACGCCGAGGACGTTATAAAAATCTTTTTGTGCCATTGGGGAGAGTTAGCCTTCGGTCCCGTCTTTCCACTGCTTCACCACGACGCGCGCCGGGCGGAGCAGCTGTCCGTTGAACACGTAGCCGACCTGGAACACCTGCGCGACGAGGTGATCCTCCTCGGGGCTGGCCGCGGCGGTTGTGGTCACGGCCTCGTGCACTGCGGGATCGAACGGATGGCCCACCGGGTTCACGATCTCCAGCCCGTGCCCTGCGAGCGACTTGAGCAGTTTCCTCTCGATCATCTCCACGCCCTGCTGCAGCGTCAGCGAGTCCGTCTTCGCCGGATCGACATGCGCGAAGCGCCGGAGATCGTCGAGCTCGTCGAGGATCCCGCGGACCAGCACGGACATCCCGCGCGCCTCGGCCTCCTGCCGCTCGCGCGCGCTGCGTTTGCGGAAGTTGTCGTACTCGGCGGCGAGACGGAGCAGCTTGTCCTTCTGCTCGGCGAGCGCAGTCCCGGTCTCAAGGAGCGCCGACTCAAGCTTGGAAATGACCTCGGGCGGCGAAAGGTCGGCGGCGGTGTCGCCGTCGGCCTGAAGGAACGCGTCGTCGAAGGGGTTCGAACCCGGTGGGGAATTGTCGTCGATCATCGGATGTAAACTACGTTGGGGACGCTTACGGCGTTTCGGTCAGGACGCGCCGTACGAGGTTAAGGGCCGCCTGGGCGCTCCGCCGGCGGATTTCGTCGCGGTCGCCGAGCATTTGCACCTTTACGGCCCGGATCGACGGGCCGGCCGAAACCGCCATACAGACCGTGCCGACGGGCTTTTCGGGAGTGCCGCCACCCGGACCGGCGATCCCGGTGATGCTGACGCCGACCTGTGCGCCGAAGCGCTCACGGACGCCGGCCGCCATTTCGCGCGCCGTCTCTTCACTGACGGCACCACGCGCCGCGAGTGTCTCCGGACGCACGCCGAGCTGATTTTCCTTGACAGCATCGGCGTACGCGATCACGCCGCCGATCATACAGTCGCTCGACCCCGCGATGGCCGTGATGCGCGCGCCGAGCATCCCGCCGGTGCAACTCTCGGCCACCGCGATCTTCAGTCCGCGTGCTCGCAGGAGATCGAGTACGACTTCGGCGAGGTCCGTCTTCCCCTCGCCGTACACATAAGCGCCGAGCACCGCGCGAAGTTCCGCTGCGCCGGCGTCGAGGCGCCGCTCGGCCTCGGCTGAGTTCGAATCGCGAGTGGTGAGGCGGAGATCCGTGCCTTCCACCGAGGGGAGATAGGCGAGCGGCAGTCCCGGTGGTCCCTTCGCGAGCGGTCCCAGCAGGTCGGCGAGCGCGGACTCGCCGATGCCAATCGTGCGCAGCGTGCGTGACGCGACGACGACTGGCGTGCCGGTCGCACGAGCGCGGAGCCGCGGCATGAGCTCGTCGGCGAGCATGCCGCGCATTTCGCGGGGCACACCGGGGAGCATCGCGACCCATCGCTGGCCGCTCGGCCGTGCCTCCTCGAGCCAAATCCCCGGAGCGGAGCCGTGGCGATTCACGAGGATCACCGCGCCCTCCGGGATCATCGCCTGTTGCTTGTTGGATTCGGGGATCGTGCCCGTCCAGCGATACTTCTGCCAGCGAACTTTCAGGTCTTCCCAGATCGTTTCGTCGAATTTCATCGCGCGGCCAAACAGCGCCGCGATGCTCGGCTTGGTGAGATCGTCGGAAGTCGGGCCGAGGCCGCCGGTGGTGATTACCGCGCCGGTGCGATCGAGCGCCTCGCGGACGGCTTTCGCGATTTCGTCCGGTGCGTCGCCGACCGTGGAACGGCGTGCAACGCCGATGCCCGCAGCGGCGAGTTCACGCGCGAGGTGCGCGGCGTTTGTGTCGACGGTGAACCCGAGGAGGAGTTCATCGCCGATGGTCACTACTTCAACATTCATCCTAAGGCCGGAGGCGGGAGGCGGGATTTTCCTGCTCGATGCGAGAAGCGGGGTTAGGATGCGCGAGACGGGACGCTCCTGGATGCGAGAGGCGGGGGCCGCTTCCCGGATCGAGTAGCATCCCGCTTCTCGAATCCACACCCCGCGTCTCGCATAAGCAGGAAAGTCCCGCCTCCCGCATCCTCTCTACCGCGTGAAGAGCGTCCCATACCGTTTGAGGTAGATCGCAAACGACGCGATCGTAAGCCCGACCGCCGCGAACATCGCGACGGCGCCTATCGCGCCGATCACCGGCCGTAAAACGTCCCATATCTGCTTCCCGGCCCAGACGTCTCGCGCTGCGAGTGTTTCAGCGCCGAACCAGAAATATGCGGTGCCGACCCAGATGTACTGCGTCACCGTCTTCACCTTCGCGGGATAATTCGCCGCGATCACGACGCCCTTGCCCTGTGCGAGCTGGCGAAACACGGTCATGAAAAGCTCGCGGCCCAGCACGACCGCCACGACCCACCACGGCAGTGAGAACGTCCCGAACCACGTCGTAAACGGAAACTGAAACGCGCTCGCCGCACTGATCCGCAGTGTGCCGGCGAAAAAAGACGCCAGCGGATCGCTCGCGCGCCCCTGCAGGATGACCAGCGGAATGAATGTCGCGACCAGCAGGAGCTTGTCGGCGAGCGGATCGAGTGCCTTGCCGAGGTCTGTCACCATGCCGCGCGTGCGCGCGAACCACCCATCGAAATAGTCGGACACCGCGCTTGCGACATAGAGCACGAATCCCACGCCGCGCCAGAGCGGTGACGGAACCAGCGGGAGCAGCGCAATCAGCGGTGAGATGGCAATGCGCGCGGCGGTGATCGCGTTCGGCAGGTTCACGAATTGATCGTGCGCCACCGCCGCTCCACCACCGCGCGCATGCGTCACGCGAGCGTCTTCAGCACCAGCTTGCTGACCGCCTTGAGCGTGTCGAACACACCGTCGCCGGTCACCGCCACCGCCTCGAAGTACGTCGCGCGCTCGATCCACTCACCCGTGGGCACCTGCTCGATGAGATTCTCACCCGCGTGATACGGATCAGGCACCAAACGCTGCTTGGCCTGATCGCTCACTTCCCAGCCAGGATTGAGCGCAGCCTGCAACTCGCTCAGCGGCGCTGCGTTGGGAAGGTCACGTTTGTTGTACTGAATGAGGAACGGCATCTTCGTGAGATCGTAGCCGTACTCGGCCATGTTGTCGTACAGGTTCTGCATCGCTTCCTGATTCGCTTCCATCCGCTCGATCTGGGAATCGGCGACGAACACGATGCCGTCGACGCCCTTGAGGATGAGCTTGCGGGACGCATTGTAGTACACCTGACCGGGCACAGTGTACAAATGGAAACGCGTCTTGAAGCCGCGAATCGTGCCGAGGTCCACCGGCAGGAAATCGAAAAAGAGGGTGCGCTCGGTCTCGGTCGCGAGCGAGATGAGCTTCCCGCGCGTGTCGGGCTTCACCTTGCCGTACACATGCTCGAGATTGGTCGTCTTGCCGCCCAGCCCCGGACCGTAATACACGATTTTGCAGTTGATCTCGCGTGACGCGTAGTTGATCATCGACATGGCTGTGTCTCCTTAGCCGAAGAGCTTGTCGATTTCATCTTCCGCGCCGTGGAGCAGCCCCTGTGGTTGCGCCCGGCCACCCGTCCCTCGCGAGAACACCTCGTCGAACAGTTTCGTCAGCTCGCCCACGGTCTCCTTCATTTTGAGGCGCACGAGCCCGAGCGTCGTGCGCGTGTCGAACAGCACCACGAGGATCACACGCCGGGCGACGTCCGCGAGGTACATGGATTCCTTCTCGCCCTGATGAAAGAGCGAGTTGAAGTCCGTCTCGCCGATCAGCTTGGCGAGCTGGTCGTTGGCGCTGAAGTCTGCGGCGGTCAGCGTCGCAAACGCGGTGGGGTCGAAGTGCGGCGGCTCGCCAACCGTCGCGACGAGCTGACCCGAACGGTCTACGAGCAGCGCGCAGCGCGCGTTGCTCTCGAAGAGAAACTTCTGGAGCGAGGTCGTAATCGCTCCGAAGTCGTCTTCGGTGAATGACCAGCTGGCCGAGCCTACGGACATGGTTCGAGGGGCGTTGAGGGAATTCGTTCGGTCACCGCATGAGCCGCCGCGAAGCGATCGCCTGAGCAATCGTCACGCCATCGGCGTATTCGAGATCTCCGCCGACGGGCATCCCGAGCGCGATGCGCGAGACGGTCACGCCGAGCGGCGCCAACTGCTCCTGAAGATACAGCGCGGTCGCCTCCCCTTCGAGTTTTGGGTTGGTGGCCACGATCACTTCCCGAATACCACCCAAACCTACCCGGGCGACAAGGGCACTTACGGTCAATTCGTCCGGCCCGATTCCATCGAGCGGCGACAGCCGCCCGCCGAGCACATGATAAACGCCCCGATATTCGCCCGTTCGTTCGATCGCCGCGATGTCGCTGGCCTCTTCGACGACGCAGATTGTCGCCGAGTCACGCCGCGCGTCCCGGCAAATCGTGCAGGGCTGCTCTTCCGTCAGGTTGAAGCAGCGTTCGCATAGCCGCACGCGATCCGTGAGGGTCGCGAGAACCTGCGCCAGGCGCCGGCTCTGCTCCGGCGGCTGCTTGAGCAGATGATACGTCAGCCGCAGCGCCGACTTCTTGCCGATGGTCGGAAGCCTTGAAAGTTCGGTTACGAGATCTTCAATTGCCGACACGCTCTCTCCTGCCCTGCCGCGCCAAGTATGTCCGGTGGAATAAGTTAGGCCGTTGCGGATACGACCCGCAAGGCGCCGTTTGCCCCGTGCCCACGCACCTACTCGATCAATCGCAGGTCGAGCGCATCGATCGCGGCGTTGAGCAGCGGGTCACGCTTTCGCAGTGTTGCCACGCGGTCGGCGATCACGTTTTCTGCCGTAAGCCTCGGGCGTGCCGCCGCGGATCCATCAGAAACGGCCTTCACCGCCACTTTCTCCACGCCATCGAATACCGTGCGCAGCGCGGCGAGGATGCTCTCGCTGCCGCTCTGGAGCGCTTCGGCGAGCGCGTCGCTGGCGACACCGATGGTCACGACGCCGCCGGCCGTCACGGCGCTCGGCGTGGCCTCGTTGAGCGCCGACGCGACGATCCCGCGACCGCTCGCGCGGACCTGCTCGACGACGTCGTCCCAATGCTCGGCAAGGCGATTGAGATCGAGCGGCTGCCGTTTGCGCGCGGCGGGCGCCCGGTCGGCAATCACAGGTCGCGCCGCAGGGCGCGCCTCAGGGCGCGCCTCGGCGGGCTTCGCGACCTGCGGCTCAGACACGCGGCGCGAATCGCTCATGATCGGAGGCGAAGCCAGCCGCGGCGCGCCGGCATGCGGCGCCTCCCGCCGGGTACCGCCGCCGCCCGTTGAGCCTGTACCCGATGCGTCCAGACCGCGCAGCACATCCTCGAGCGCGATGGTCCGGTCGAGCAGCGCGAAGCGCACCAGGAGCGTCTCGAACAGGAGCTGCTGCTGGCCGCTCCGCCTGAAGTGCGGCTCGATCTCCACCAGCATCGTGAGCATGCGCAGCAGGTCGCCCGACGAAAAGAGCGCTTTGCGCGCCTCGAGCGCGCCCCGGAGGTGCTCCGAGAGGTCGGGCACGGCGCCGCCGAGCACCATGGCGAGCTGGGCGCGGAGCGTGTCCGCCAAGCCGCTCATGAGGAGCCCGAAATCGATGCCGAAATCGGCGAGCCGTCCAACCGCCGCAAAAATGTCACCAGCGCGATGCTCGCCGATCACGTCGAGCAGTGCGATGTATTCGTCTTCGTGCACCAGGCCGAGCGCG
Organism: Gemmatimonadaceae bacterium; assembly: GCA_050733535.1. GTDB lineage: Bacteria > Gemmatimonadota > Gemmatimonadetes > Gemmatimonadales > Gemmatimonadaceae > Fen-1231. The sequence goes on from JBOHTH010000258.1 coordinate 7,295, forward strand.
TCGCGCACCCGCTGCGCGGTGATGTCACCGCTGCCGAGCGAGAGGACCTGATCGGCGAGCGAGAGCGCGTCGCGCATGGAGCCGTCGGCGGCGCGCGCGAGCATGCCGAGTGCGTCGGGTTCGGCGCGAACTTTCTCTGCTTTCAGCACGGCGGCGAGGCGCTCGCGCACGTCCGCGGGGCCGATCCGCTTGAGATCGAAGCGCTGCACGCGCGAGAGGACGGGCGCCGCGGCCTGCGCAATTTTCTGCGGCTCGGTGGTTGCGAACACGAACACGACGCGCGGCGGCGGCTCCTCGAGGATCTTCAGGAGCGCGTTCCACGCCTCGCGCGTGAGCATGTGCGCTTCGTCGATGATGTAGACTTTGTAGCGGTCGTCGCCGGAGGGCGCGTACATGGCGCGCTCGCGGAGGTCACGCGCGTCGTCCACGCCACGGTTGGACGCGGCATCGATTTCCACGACATCCAGCGACGCCGACCCGGCCCAGATACGTGTGCAACTGTCGCAGGTGCCGCAGGGCTCATGGTCCGGTTGCTTGTTCTCGCAGTTGAGGGCCATCGCGAGGACGCGCGCGAGCGTGGTCTTCCCCGTTCCGCGCGGACCGCAGAAGAGGTAAGCGTGCGCGATGCGATCGTTGGCGATCGCGTTTTTCAGGGTAGTCGCTACGTGGGACTGGACCGCGACGTCCGCAAAACGCTTAGGCCGATATTTGCGCGCCAGTGCAAGCGACATACAGTTCAAATTACTCGGTTGACGCGGCTGTCGCTAATACGGGATTGCCAGCAAATGCAAAATGCAAAAGAGGAATGCGGTGGGCGATGCGGGCCGCATTCCTCTTTTGCATTTTGCATCAGCTAGCAATCCCGCATTAGCGACTAAGCGAGCAATCGAGTAATTTCATTCGTATGTCGCTTGCACTGGCGCGCAAATATCGGCCTAAGCGTTTTGCGGACGTCGCGGTCCAGTCCCACGTAGCGACTACC
>JBOHTH010000259.1:0-2730 GCA_050733535.1 Gemmatimonadaceae bacterium
CTCTTCATCTCCGTCTTCATGTTCTGGTCGTAGATCTGCCCGATTTCCCCAGTGAGGGTCAGCAGTCGCTGGCGCGCCACATCCACGCTCGCCGCCTTGACCGTCGCATACGAAGCCCACGAATAGAGCACGATGACGAGAAGCAGGAATCCGCTCACCAACAGCGGCAGCTTCTGCTGGATCTACATACCGGCCGTCGATCGGGACGCGGTGCTGGTCATGCGGGCCTCCGTGGAAACTCGCGAAATAACGTCTTGCCGATCGAGCGCGTATTAGCTCAGCAACACTGCTCGCCCGGCGATGCACGCAGCCAAAAAGGTATGGTGCGTGCGTGGGTCAGGCGAGATGGGGCCACCGAATCGCCGGCCCCATTCGGTCCGAGACACTTTTGCGCCACCCCGGTCGCCACCCAGACTCAATGCCCTCAGAGTCTTCCGCGACTCCGGTGCCGGGATTATCGTGATGTTTGACGGACCCCACCGTGCTCTGTTCGGGGAGGGATGATGGCCGAGAAGCTGCGCGTGTTGCTGGTGGAAGACTCGGAGGACGACGCCGCCCTCCTGCTGCGCGAGCTGAAGCGCGCGGGCTACGATGTCGCGCACGAGCGTGTCTATACCGCCGACGCCATCGAGCAGTCGCTCGGGAAGCACACGTGGGACCTCGTGATCAGCGACCACGGCATGCCCGCCTTCAGCGGCACGGAGGCGCTGCAGATCGTCCGGCGCATCGCACCGGACCTGCCGTTCATCTTTGTGTCCGGGTCCATCGGCGAAGACATCGCCGTCGCGGCGATGCGTGCCGGCGCGCAGGACTATGTCATGAAGGGCAACATCCGCCGCCTCGCGCCCGCGATCAACCGCGAACTGCGCGAGTCGGAAGCGCGGCGCCGCGAGCGCCTCACCGAGGAGCAGCTCAGGTCGACCGGCGAGATGCTCCGGTCGGTCTTCGCCGCGTCGCCGCTCGCAATCATCGCGACCGACGTCAACGGCCTCGTCACGCTGTGGAATCCCGCCGCCGAGCACCTCTTTGGATGGAAGCGCGACGAAGTGCTCGGCAGGGAGAATCCGGTCGTGCCGGAGGACGCGCGTGAGACGATCGAGGCGCGGCGTGAGCTCGTGCGCCAGGGTGAGACGATCACCGAGGCCGAGGCGCGCCGCTTGCGAAAGGACGGGTCACAGGTGGACGTGACAGTGACCGTCGCTGCCACCCGGGGCCCGGACGGAGTGCCCGACGGTGTCACCGTCGTGTATCAGGACCTCACCGAGCGGAAGCAGCTGCAGGCGCAGTTTCTCCAGGCACAGAAGATGGAGGCCGTCGGGAGGCTCGCGGGCGGCGTGGCGCACGACTTCAACAACCTGCTCACGGTGATCACGAGTTACGCGGAGCTTCTCCGCGCGGAAACCAAGACGGACGACCCTCGCGACGATGACCTTGCGCAAATCCAGCGCGCCGCCGATGCCGCGACCGCGCTGACGCGCCAGTTGCTTTCGTTCAGCCGCCAGCGCGTGATCGAGCCGCGCGTCGTGGACCTCAACGAAATCGTGGCGGGCGCAACGAAGCTCGCCTCGCGCCTCGTGGGAACGACCGTGGAAATGGTCTCCGATCTCAGTCCCGCGACCGGCCCGGTGAAGGCCGATCCGGGACACCTCGAGCAGATCGTGATGAACCTCGCGGTGAACGCGCGCGACGCGATGCCGCGCGGCGGCAAGCTCACGATCTCGACGCGCCAGGTTGGTGCGCACGAGCTGCACGACGAGACCGCCGCGGGCGCGAGGGGGTACGCGATGGTCTCCGTCGCCGACACCGGCACGGGCATGGATGATGCCACGCAGCAACGGATGTTCGAACCGTTCTTCACGACCAAGCCACTCGACAAGGGCACGGGCCTCGGCCTGGCCACCGTGTACGGACTCGTGAAACAGTACGAAGGACTCGTGCGCGTGAAGAGTGCGCTCGGCGTTGGCACGACGTTCGAGATCTATCTTCCGACGGCGATCGAGAGCGCGGACGCCGCGTCGGCGGCCAACGAACCCGCGGAGAATCCGAACGCCGCAGGCACGGTGCTGCTCGTCGAGGACGAACCTGCGGTGCGCGCGGTCGCGCGGCGCGTGCTCGAGCGCGTCGGGTACGTGGTCATCGAGGCGCCCGACGGCCAGACCGCGCTGCGGATCGCGGAAACGCGCGGCGGTCCGATCCACCTCCTGCTCACGGACGTCGTGATGCCCGGCATTGGCGGCCTGTCGCTCGCTGCGGGCTTCCTGTCGAAGCGATCGACGACGAGGGTGCTCTTCGCGTCGGGACACGCGTACGACGCCGAGGAGATGACCGAGGTGCGAAAGTCGAAACACGCGTATCTCAAGAAACCTTTCACGCCGGACGAACTCGTGGAGGCAGTGCAGGGCGCGCTGAAGTAGGCCAGTGGACTACGCGCAAGACCGCGTTCGGTGAGATGAATCACTGACGCGGTCTTGCCTTCTTTAAGCGTGATCCAGCACCACTATTAGGACACTCCCCTGCAGCCCTAGATTGCGCCGTTCGCAGCATCAGGCGCACATCCTCAGGGTTTTTTTCATGAGTGTTCGCAGCACAAACACCGCGGGGTTCCGTCGTCTCCTCGTCATCTGCGCGTGGGCGTTTGCGCTCATCAGCTGCGGACGCGACTTGACCGCGCCATACGGCGCCGGTGCGCGCATGGCGCGGTCGCTGTCGCTCGCGCCGGTGTTTCCGCGT
>JBOHTH010000260.1:0-41970 GCA_050733535.1 Gemmatimonadaceae bacterium
AATCACCAGGCCGGCCGCTTTCGTCGCGGCGAGGAGGCGATTCTGGAAGTCGGCCGAGAGTTTCGACTCCTCTTCGTTGAGCGCGCGCAGGTTGGCCTTCGCGTCGGCGTCGAGTTGCGCTCCGGCACGCACGAAGTCCCGATAATAGCGCGCCACGAGGAACTGCTGAACGCTGTCGAGGCCGGGTGTCGGGCGGCCATCGTACAGTGTCTTGAGACGCGCAAAAAGCGCGGGGTTCATGTGGATCGCGTCGTAGTGCGCCGCCAGCTTTGGCGCGAGCGTTACCTGCAGACGCTGCAGCGTGTCGTTCGTGTTCGCCTGGGTGATCGCCTGGAACGCGTTGTTCGCGCGCGCGAGGAGAAGCCCCGTCTTCTCGAGCGCCGCAATTGTATTGTCGAACGTCGGCGGCGCAGCGTCCGCCGCAATCCGCTCCACTTCGGCGATTTGCACGCGCATGCCCTCTTCAATCGCGGGCTGATAGTCCTCGTTCCGGATCTTGTCGAACGGCGGCGCCTGATACGGCAGGGTGCTCGCGCTCGCGAACGGATTTGATGCGGTGAAAGTCATGGCCGATTTGGAAGGGCCGCATGCGGCCAGTGCAAGTCCCAGCGCAAGTGCGAGCACACACGCGACGACACGACGATGGTCTGGCATGACGGGCCCCCGAAGGTGGTGTGCCGAACGCTCAGATCTTGGGAAGCGTGATGCCGGTCTGTGACTGATACTTCCCCTTCTTGTCGCGGTAGCTCGTCTCCGGCGGCTCGTCCCCCTCGAAGAACAGCACCTGCGCGATCCCTTCGTTGGCGTAGATCTTCGCGGGCAGGGGAGTGGTATTGGAGATTTCGAGCGTGACGTGTCCTTCCCATTCCGGCTCGAACGGCGTGACGTTCGTAATGATGCCGCAGCGCGCGTACGTCGACTTCCCTACGGTGATCGTCATGACGTTCCGCGGAATGCGGAAGTATTCCACCGACCGCGAGAGTGCAAACGAGTTTGGCGGGACAATGCATACGTCGCCTTCGAACTCGACGAACGATTTCGGGTCAAAGTGCTTGGGATCGACGATCGAGCTGAGCACGTTGGTGAAGATCTTGAACTCACGCGCCACGCGCATGTCGTACCCGTACGAGCTCACGCCGTAGGAGATCACGCCCGACCGCACCTGGCTGGACTCGTACGGTTCGATCATGCCGTGTTCCTTGGCCATCTTCGTGATCCAGCGGTCGTTCTTGATGCTCATGGGGCGACGGTCTCGTATGGTGGGGGTGCAGTGGATATTGGTGCGGAATGTATCGGTCCCGCGGCGTCATGATACTGGCACTAAACCCCCGCACGTGAAAGTGAAGCGTTGACACTCCTTGGACCCCCTCCGTAACTTTACATTGTTCGTGAAATTTTTCACGAGCAACTATTAGACATGGATCGCAACTACTTTCCAGTCCTCATCCTCCTCGGGTTCGTCGTCGCCAACGCGGTGATGATGCTCGCGCTCTCGCACTTTACGCTGAGAGCACGCCCGACGCCGGAAAAGCAGGTTCCGTACGAGTCCGGCATCCCGCCGCTTGGTGATGCCCGGGAGCGGTTTTCGGTCAAGTTCTATATGGTCGCGATGCTGTTCATCGTGTTCGACATCGAGACCGTGTTCATGATTCCCTGGGGCGTGTACTACCGCCAGCTCTCTTGCGCGGTGCCGCTCGTGAACGGTGCGTGTCCCGCCGCGCAGGTCCAGTTCTTTGGCCTTGGTGAAATGCTGGTGTTCATGCTGATCCTGCTCGTGGGGTATGTGTACGTGTGGAAGAAGGGGGCGTTGCAATGGGATTGATTACGAAGCCGGAGGCCGGAAGCGCGGAAGCCGGATCGCAGCGGATCGTTTCCGCTGAGCCCGCCGGAGGAGAAGGGTGGATTGCTACGCGGCTTGATTTCTTGGTCAACTGGGGACGTTCAAACTCTCTGTGGCCAATGCCTTTCGGCACGGCATGCTGCGCGATCGAGTTCATGGCCACCGCGGCGAGCAAGTTCGACCTCGCGCGCTTCGGCATGGAGCGGATGAGTTTTTCTCCCCGTCAGGCCGACGTGCTCATCTGCGCCGGCCGCGTGCCGTTCAAACTGGCGCCGGTGCTCCGCCGGATCTGGCAGCAGATGCCTCAGCCGAAGTGGGCGATTTCCATGGGCGCGTGCGCGTCGAGCGGAGGCATGTTCGACAACTACGCCGTGGTCCAGGGGATCGACACGATCATTCCGGTGGACGTGTACGTCCCCGGATGCCCGCCACGCCCCGAGGGACTCATCTACGGGATCATGATGCTCCAGAAGAAGATCATGACCGAGCGCATGTCGAACAAATCGCTCCGGGAGGAGATGGAGCCGGATCCTTCGTCCAAGCTTTATATCCCGGCATCGCGCATCGACGAGCTCTCCGAGCCCTTTGGAAACTCCGTGCATCAGATGAGATCCGCGCCGTGACCAGGTTTGAAATCGTAAAGCCGGGCGTCGGCAGTTCCGTCGAACCGGTCACCCCTAAAAATGTGCCGAACCGGGGCGGCGCGGCGAACCCTTCGGGCGCGGCGCTGAAAGAGCAGTTCTCGGCCGCCGTGCTTCGCATCGACGTGGTGAACGGCGAGACCAACGTTCTCGTCGAGACCGCGCGTGTGCTCGACATCGTCCGCTGGCTGCACGACGACCCCGGGCAATCGTACGAATACCTCTCCGACGTCACCGCCGTGGAGCACCGTGACCTCTCCATGCCGATGGAGGTCGTGTGGCACCTGCGCTCGCTCAAGCATCGCCGCTTCGTTCGCATCAAGACGCAGCTCAAGAAGGGTGCGAAGCTCGAAGTGCCGAGCGTGTGGCCCGTGTACAAGGGGGCCGACTGGCTGGAGCGCGAGTGCTTTGACATGTTCGGCATCCAGTTTGCGGGGCATCCGGACTTGCGCCGAATCCTGATGTGGGAGCAGTACAAGGAGGGATTCCCGCTCCGCAAGGATTTCCCGCTCCGCGGCCGCTTCAGCCGCTCTGAACAGCTCCGTCAGGCGCTCGACGCGAACCCCGAGGCGAAGTACTCGATGGAAGAGCTGACCGTCGCCGACGCATTTGAAGAACTGCCGCTCGACATGCGCGCCCGCATCGCGTCGGGCGAGAAGACGGGGGAGTAAGCGTGGCCACCAAACGCACGATCGAGGTTGAGCTCTCCACGAGCGGCCTCACGAAAGAGGGCCGCCCGCAAAGGGTTCCGCTCGTCACCGGCGGGGATACCGGCGTCGCGCTCGCCGAGCCGCCGTCGCTCGAGCTCGAAGGTGAGCACATGCTCATCAACATCGGGCCGCAGCACCCGGCGACCCATGGCGTGCTCCGGCTCGTGCTCGAACTCGACGGCGAGACTGTCGTGCGCTGCGTCCCGCACGTCGGCTATCTGCATTGCGGGTTCGAAAAAATCGGCGAGTATCGGCAGTACAATCAGATCATCCCGTGGACCGATCGCGAGGACTATCTGAACTCTATCGGCAACAACGTCGCGTTTGCGCTCGGCGCGGAGCGGTTGTTCGGAATCGAAATCACGGAGCGATGCAAAGTGCTTCGCGTGATCGCGATGGAGCTCTCGCGCATTGCGTCGCACCTCGTGTGGCTCGGCACCACCTGCATCGATATAGGTGCGTTCACGCCGTTCCTGTGGTCGTTCCAGGAGCGCGAGAACATCTACAACCTGCTCGAGGGCTGGGTGGGCGCGCGGCTCACCACGAGTGCCACGCGCGTCGGCGGCATGGCGGCCGATATCCCCGACAAGTGGCTCGAGGGTCTGCGCGGCTTCATCAGCACGTTCCCGAAGACCATCTACGAAGTCGATCGCATGCTCACAAAGAATGCGATCTGGGTCGGGCGCACCGTCGGCCTCGGCGTGATGTCGCCCGACGAGGCGCTCAACTATGGGCTCAGCGGCCCGATGGTGCGCGCGTCGGGCGTTGCGTACGACGTGCGCAAGGATTTCCCGTATCTCGACTACGAGACGTACGACTTCGACGTTCCCGTCGGCACCAACGGCGACGTGTACGACCGGTTCCTCGTGCGCGTGGAAGAACTCCGCCAATCGGTGCGCATTCTCGAGCAGGCGGTGAAGCGTCTTCCCGACGGCCCGGTGAACGTCGACGACCCGCGCGTGATCCTGCCGCCCAAGCACAAGGCGACAAGTGAAATGGAGTCGATGATCCATCACTTCAAGAACGTGATGGAGGGTCCGCGGCCGCCGGCTGGCGAGTCCTATGTCGCGGTCGAGAGCCCGAAAGGTGAGAAGGGATATTATTTCGTCTCCGATGGCACCTCGAAGCCATCGCGCTGGCGCATTCGTCCGCCGAGCTTCGTAAACCTCTCGGCAATTCCGAAAATGGTCGAGGGACACCTCTTGTCCGATGTCATCGCGATCAACGCATCTATCGATATCGTGATGGGAGAGATCGACCGATGAACGCAGTGAAGAAGGAGAGCACGACCTTGGACACGGCTGAGATCGATAGATGAACGCCCATACCGAGGCCTACGCGCCCGTTTTTGTTGGAAAACGACGGGAAGAATTGGACGAGCTCCTGACCCGTTATCCGACCAAGATGGCCGGACTCCTCCCGGCGCTCTGGATGGTGCAGGCCGACCGCGGCTGGGTGAGCGAACAGGCGATGACCGAAGTCGCCGAGGTGCTCGAGCTCACACCCGCGTATGTGATGGGTGTCGTGTCTTTCTATACGATGTATCACCAGCACCCGGTTGGGAAACACTTCATCCAGGTGTGCACGACGTCGCCATGCCTCTGCAACGGAGCGGACAAAGTCGTGAACGCGTTTCTCGAGCACACCGGATGCAAGGAACTCGGCATCACGTCGGCCGACGGCAAGTACACGGTGATCGAGGTCGAGTGCCTCGGCGCCTGCGGATTCTCCACGCCCGTTCAGATCAACGCGGATACGATCGAGAACGTCACGCCAGACAAGGTCCCGATGATCCTCTCCGGACTGAAATGAGAACGCACTGAACATGGGATATCCGCACAAGTCACATCCTCGCGAGACACCCGTTCTCTCCAGATTTTTTGGAGAGGGTGAGGCGCGCTCACTCGACGGGTGGAAGAAGCGCGGCGGCTACAAAGCGCTCGAACTCGCGCTGCAGATGACGCCTGCGCAAATAGTCGACATCGTGAAGGCCTCCGGCCTGCGCGGCCGCGGCGGCGCAGGTTTCCCGACCGGCGTGAAATGGTCGTTCATGAAGCCGGGAGACGGCAAGCCGCACTACCTGCTTTGCAACGCGGACGAGTCCGAGCCCGGAACGTTCAAGGACCGCGAGATCATGCGCTGGACACCGCACGCCCTTGTCGAAGGGTGCGCGATCGGCGCGTATGCCATTGGCGCGGAAACCGCCTACGTCTATATCAGGGGCGAGTTCCAGGAACCGATCGATCGCATGGAGGCGGCGCTGAAGGAAGCGTACGCCGCCAACATTCTCGGCAAGAACGCGATGGGCACGGGAAAGACGGTCAACGTCTACGTGCATAAGGGCGCGGGCGCGTATATCTGCGGCGAAGAAACAGCGCTGATGGAATCGCTCGAGGGAAAACGCGGCAATCCGCGCATCAAGCCGCCGTTCCCGGCAGTCTCCGGCGCGTTCGGCCAGCCCACGACGATCAACAACGTCGAAACGCTTGCCGCCGTGCCGCACATCCTCGTGAACGGCGCCGAGTGGTACAAGGCGATGTCGCTCTCGAGTCCGAAGAGCATGGGGACGAAGCTCTTCTCCGTGTGCGGCAACATCTCGAAGCCGGGCAACTACGAGATCGTGCTCGGCTTCCCCTTCAAGGATTTCCTCTACGATCTCTGCGGCGGCCCCACGGCGGGGCGCCGTTTCAAGGCGATCATCCCCGGCGGCGCGTCCGTTCCGATCCAGACGATGGACGAGGCCGAGGCGACGCTCATGGATTACGAAGGGTTCGTCGCGCAGGGCACGATGCTCGGGTCTGGCGGCGTGATCGTGTTCGACGACGCGCAGTCCATTCCGCGGCAGGTCGCGCGCCTCACGCGCTTCTTTGCTCATGAAAGCTGCGGGCAATGCACGCAGTGCCGCGAAGGGACGTCGTGGACGACGAGAATCCTCGACCGCATCGTGGCGGGCAACGGCACCTACGAAGATCTCGACACGCTGCTCGAGATGGCGGAGAACATGACGGGCAAAACGATCTGCGTGCTCAGCGATTCGTGTGCCGCACCAGTCGTCAGCGGCCTTCAGAAATTTCGCCACGAATTCGAAGCCCTGATCACCGGCAAGAGGAGCGCATCGGTCACGGTGAGCGGTCAGATGCAAGCGGCCGGACAGAAGACGTCAGCGGCGGGAGTGGCCTGATGGCTGAGAACATGGTCAACCTCACGATCGAAGGGCGGCCCGTGTCGGTGCCCGCCGGCACGTCGATTCTGGAGGCCGCAAAGACCGTCGGCATCCTCATCCCGCACTACTGTTACCATCCGGGCCTTCCGGTGGCCGGCGTGTGCCGCATGTGCCTCGTGGAAGTCGAGAAGGCGCCAAAACTCGCGCCCGGCTGCGCCACGGCCGTGGCCGAAGGGCAGGTGGTGCACGTCTACACGGACAAGGCGCTCGAGGCCCGCAAGGGCGTGCTCGAAATGCTGTTGATCAACCACCCACTCGATTGCCCGGTCTGCGACCAGTCCGGCGAGTGCGAGCTGCAGGATTACACGTTCCAGGAGGGGCGCGCGGACTCACGCTACCGCGAGGCCAAGCGCTTCAACCCGGTCGAGGATTTCGGCGGCGACGTCATGTACGTGCCCAACCGCTGCATCCTCTGCACGCGCTGCGTCCGCTTTATGGATGACATCCACGACGCACCGGTGCTGAACGTGAGCGAGCGCGGCGATCGCGCATACATCGGCAAGGCGCCGGACGCCGACCTCACGCAGCCGTGGGCCGCGAACGTGGTAGATCTGTGTCCCGTGGGCGCGCTGCTGTCCAAGGACTTCCTGAACAAGGCTCGTGCCTGGGAGCTCGACCGCACGGCGGGCATCTGCACGGGCTGCTCGCAGGGCTGCAACGTCACGCTGGAGCTGCGCGACCAGCAGGTGGTGCGCATCCGCCCGCGTGGCAACGCCGACGTGAACAAGTTCTTCATGTGCGACCACGGACGCCTGAACTACAAGTGGATGAACCGGCCGGACCGCCTCGAGATACCAATGGCGGCTGGGAAGAACGTCGACTGGGAAATCGCGATCGCCGCCGCCGCCGCCGCGCTGAAGGGGAAACGCGCCTTCGTCGTCGCGAACGCCTCGCTCTCGAACGAAGCGATGTACCTCCTCAAGCGCATTACGGCAAAGACCGGCGGGGCGGTGTACTACAACGTCGCGCAGGGTGACGAAGCGCCGCTGCCCGGCGTTCCGGACCTCTCGCTGCGCGCGGATCGCGCGGCGAACGGCACCGCGGCGGCGCTGTTCGGCTTCACGCGCGAAGCGAAGCCGCTCGCGAAGGTCGGCGCGGGTGACGTCGCGATCCTGGTCGACGTCGAACCGCACACGGCCGCGGCCGACGCGCTTGCGAAGGCCGACGCCGTGATCGTCATCGGCACCGCGATGCCGGCGATCGTGACGTCGGCCGCGGCGGTGCTCCCGATCGCGAACATCGCAGAAGAGGAGGGCACGCTCACCAATCTGCGCGGCCGTGTGCAGCGCTATCTGCAAGCCAAGGCGGCGCCGGGTATCGCCCGGCCCGCGTGGTACGTGCTGGCAGACCTGCTCAACGCCGTCGGCGACAGCGCGAAGTTCGCGGCCGCCAGCGCGGTGTTCGACGCGCTCGCGAAATCGGAGAACGCGTTCGCCGGCATGTCCTATGACGCACTCGCCCTCACCGGCGTCGAGTCGCCTGCGGTGCGCGCGGGAGCGGCCGCATGATGATCCTCCCGATGGGCGTGCATCCGTTCCTGCAGGTCGGCAACTCGCAGCTCCCGCCGACCGAGGGAATCTTCCTCGTCGCGACCGTCGTGAAGATGCTGATCGTCTTCACCGTGTACATGGTTGGGGTGGCCATGCTGACGCTGGCCGAGCGCAAAATCTCGGCGTGGATTCAGGATCGGCACGGGCCGAACCGCGTGGGGAAGGGATGGCTGCAGCCCGCCGCCGACGGCGTGAAGAACATCATGAAGGAAGAGACGTACCCGGACGCGGCGAACCTGCCGCTGTTCATTCTGGCGCCGGCGATCTCGTTCATCCCTGCGATGATTACGTGGGCGGTGATTCCGTTCGCGAGTCCGCTCCCCACACCGTGGGGCCGCATCGACATGGTCGTCGCGGATCTCCCGGTCGGGTTTCTGTTCTGCCTCGCGATTTCCTCGCTCGGCGTCTACGGTATCGTCCTCGCGGGCTGGAGCTCAAACAACAAGTACGCGCTGCTCGGCGGGCTCCGCTCGAGCGCGCAGATGATCAGCTATGAGATCGCGATGGGGATGTCGACCGTCTGCGTGCTGCTGCTGTCCGGGAACGTCTCGCTGGGCGTGGTCGTGCAGCAGCAGGCGACCATGGGATGGAATGTCCTGCTTCTCTCGATTGCATTTTTCATTTTTCTGATCGCCGCGTTCGCCGAAACGAATCGGCTCCCGTTCGACATGCCCGAGGCGGAGTCGGAATTGATCGCAGGGTACCATACCGAGTATTCGGCGATGAAGTTCTCGCTTTTTTTCATCGCCGAATATGCGAACATGGTGACGGCGAGCGCGCTGATTGCCTCGCTGTTCTTCGGCGGCTGGGACATTCCGTTCACCCAGTGGGACAATCTCCCGCCGTTCACGGTGCTCAAGACCGTGCTGACGCTGGGGGCGTTCGTGACGAAGGTGCTGTTCTTCCTGTTCTTCTTCATGTGGATCCGCTGGACGCTGCCGCGATTCCGCTATGACCAGCTGATGTCGCTCGGATGGAAGCTCATGCTCCCGCTCGCGCTCGGGTACATCACGATCGTCGCGGCGCTGATCCTGGCGCTCGACCGCGCCGGGATCGCACGCGGCCCGATGTACGGCGGGATCATGTTCGGCGTGAACGTCGTGCTCGTCGCGCTGCTGTTCATCGTGCTCGACCGCGGGCGCATTGTCAGCCCGGCATACTCGCGGCTCGACCGTGAAGAAGTGGCGCGCCTGCGTGCGATCAGCGGCCGCAATTCGAACCTCGCGGAGAAGAAGGCATGACCATCGGAGTGAAGGTCCTCGACCGTCCGGTCGAAGAGGTCAGCTACGTCCGCGCCACGCTCAGCGGCATGGCGCTCACGTTCAAGCACCTCGTCGACCCGCACAAGGTCACGGTGCAATATCCCGACGAGAAATGGGATCTCTCACCGCGGTGGCGCGGCACGCACCGGATGCTCACCACCGAGGACGGCAAGTCCAAGTGCGTGGCGTGCGGCCTTTGCCCGACGGTCTGCCCTGCGAACTGCATCAAGCTCGTGCCGGGAGAGGACGAGGACGGCAACCGGTATCCGCTGCTGTTCGAGATCGACGAGTTCCGGTGCATCTTCTGCGGCTACTGCCAGGAAGTCTGCCCGGAGGAAGCGATCCACCTCGGCCGCCACTACGAGAACGCCGAGTACTCGCGTGACAAGTTCGTATATGACCTGGAGCGGCTGAGCACGCAGACCCATCCGGTGTGCGAAATGTGGGATCCCGCGGATCCTAGGGGCGAGTGAAATGGTCAACGAATTTCTGCCGCTCCTGTATTCGTTCCACTTCTACCTGTTCGGCCTGATCGCCGTGGCAGGGTCGATCGCGTTTGTGACGCGCAAGAGTCCCGTCGCGGCGGCGCTCTGGCTCGTCGTCGTGATGTTTTGCCTCGCCGCGCTCTATGTGATGATGGACGCGCAGTTCGTGGGCATTATGCAGGTGCTGGTGTATGCGGGTGCGATCATGGTCGTGTTCGTGTTCGTGGTCATGCTGCTCAACCTCGGCGAACCGGCGGCGCTGTCCGACGTGCGCAGCAAGTGGGGAAGCCTGCTCGCGGGTTTCCTCGGCCTCGCGCTCCTTGCCGAGATCATGGCGCTGACGCGGAGCCCGATGGACCTGCGCCTCGTCGCGCCGCCCGTGCCGGTCACGGTGAACTCAACCGGCGGGATCATCGGCGGTGTCGCCGGCCCGCTGTTCCGCGAATATCTCCTCGCCTTCGAGCTCACGAGCGTGCTGCTGCTGGTGGCGATCGCCGGCGCGGTGGTGCTCGGCCGCAAGCGGAGCGCCAACTGATGCTCACCGAAGCGCTCGCCCTCTCAGCGGTCCTGTTCACGATCGGCGTGATTGGCGTGCTCACGCGGCGCAACGCAATCATCGTGTTCATGTGCGTCGAACTCATGCTCAACGCGGTCAATCTCAGCTTCATTGCGTTCTCCAGGCTCTACGGCGCGGCAGGGCAGGTGTTCGTCATCTTCGTCATGACGGTGGCTGCTGCTGAGGCGGCAGTCGGACTCGCGATCATCATTTCGATCTTCAGGCACCAGGAAAGCGTGAATCTCAAGGACATCAACCTGCTGCGCGGCTGATGATGGCCCAGCTCCCGATGCCCACTGGGCACCCGCTGGCCGACACGGTCGCGCAATACGTGTGGCTGTTGCCAGTGCTGCCGCTGCTCGGCTTCGTGCTGAATGGCGCGCTGTCGGTCACCGCGGCGGCGAAGATCGGCCCCGCCGACCCGTCGGCCGCCGGCCACCACGACTCCAGCGACGGGCATTCCGCAGGCGCCGGCGTCCATCATACGGACTACAGGCACATCTCGCACGACGACCACGCGCCCGTGCGGCACAAGTACGCCGCGCTGGTGAGCATCATCGGGCCCGGCGTGATGGTGCTCGCCTTCGCGCTCGCCGTTGCGATCTTCGCGGCGATGCGGTCGGTGGACATGGCGCGGCCGTTCGTCGACACGCTGTTCCGCTGGATGCCGGTGAGCGACATGAAGATCGACGTCGCCATGCAGCTCGATCCCCTTTCGATGGTCATGGTGCTGATCATCACGGGCGTTGGCGCGCTGATCCACATCTTCAGCGTCGCGTACATGCAGGACGACCCCGGATACCCGCGCTATTTCGCGTACCTCAACCTGTTCGTGTTCTTCATGCTGTTGCTGGTACTCGGCGCGAACTATCCGGTGATGTTCGTCGGCTGGGAGGGCGTGGGGCTCTGTTCATATCTGCTGATCGGTTTCTGGTTCAACGACAAGGCCAACGCGGACGCGGGGAAGAAGGCATTCATCGTCAACCGCATCGGGGACTTCGGATTCCTCATCGCGATGTTCATGCTGTTCGCGAACACGGGCGCGCTCGATTTCAGCGGCATTGCCGCGAACATGGACAAGCTCCCGGTTGGCGGCGCCGTGGTCACGACGATCTGCCTGTTCCTGTTCCTCGGGTGCACCGGCAAGAGCGCGCAGATCCCGCTGTACGTGTGGCTCCCGGACGCGATGGCGGGTCCGACGCCTGTGTCGGCGCTGATCCACGCAGCGACGATGGTCACCGCCGGTGTGTACCTGATCGCCCGCAGCTCGTTCCTGTTCTCGATTGCGCCCGTCGCGTCGCTCACCGTGGCGCTGGTCGGCGGCCTCACCGCGCTGTTCGCGGCGACGATCGGCCTCAAGCAGTGGGACATCAAGAAGGTCCTCGCGTACTCGACCGTCTCACAGCTGGGATACATGTTCGTCGGCGTCGGCGTGGGTGCGTACGCCGCCGGCATCTTCCACGTCGTCACGCATGCGTTCTTCAAGGCGCTGCTGTTCCTCGGGTCGGGGTCGGTGATCTTCGCGATGCACGCCGCATACCACGCGACGCACAATCATTCCGATGACGCACAGGACATGCGCAACATGGGCGGCCTCAAGACCAAGCTGCCGGTGACATGGGTGCTCATGTGGATCGCCACGCTGGCCATCGCGGGCGTGCCCGTGTTCTCGGGGTTCGTGTCGAAGGACGCGATTCTCGGCGCCGTGTTCGAACGCGCGCAGGGCTCCACGCTCGCCGGCGCGTCGCTCCTTGGGATTCCGGGAAGCGCGGTGCTCTACGCCGTGTACGCGTTTGGCCTCGCGGCCGCCCTGCTGACGGCGATCTACATGACGCGCATGATGCTCTACACGTTCCACGGACCGAACCGTACCGGCAGCGCGGCGGAGCCGTTCCTGAAAGAGGCGCCGTGGCTGATGACCGGACCACTGGTCGTGCTCGGCGTGTTGAGCGCCGTCGGCGGCTGGCTCAACCTTCCCGAATTCCTGCCGCTCGGTCCGCAGGGTGTGTTCGACAAATGGCTCGCCCCGGTTGTCGGTGCCGCCACGGCTCGTGTTGCGGCGGGCGGCTCCGGTCTCGCGCCCTCGACGGAGCAGACGCTCGTGGGCGCAGCGGTGGCGATCGCAATCGCCGGCATCGCGATCGCGGTCGTGCGGCTCAAGCCCGCGGCGCTCGTGCCAAAGAAGGATTCGCCCGACGCGACCGGATTCGGCCGGGTGCTGGAGAACAAGTATTACGTCGACGAGGCCTACGATCGGATAATCGTGGAACCTGTGGTGACGGGGTCGCGGCTCGTGTTGTGGAAGGGGATCGACGTCGGGATCATCGACGGCCTGTTCGTGAACGGCGCCGCATTGCTCGCGCGCGCCATGGGCTGGATCGGATCGCAGGTTCAGTCGGGACAGCTGGGCACGTATGCGTGGGTCCTGGTACTCGGCGTGATCGCGCTGCTCGGCGCGTTCGTCCGCGTCCACTAAGCGCCGCCAACCACCATGAATGATTTTCTGACGACGCTGCACTACAACGCCTGGATCCTGCCCGTGCTGCTGGTGATTCCGCTCGCGGGCGCCGTGCTCGTGTGGCTGCACGGACGGATGTCTCCCGCCGGACAGGCCGACGCCCCGACCAGCACACTGCGCGCGCTGGTGCTCGCGATTTTCGTGCTCGAAGCCGTGCTCTCGCTCGGCCTCTGGTGGTCGGTCGACACGACGGCGGTCGCCTGGCAGGCGTATTACACCCGGCCGTGGATCCCGATGTGGGGCATGCACGTCACGCTTGGCGTCGACGGCATTTCGCTGCTGCTGATCCTGCTCACGACGCTGCTGATGCCGCTGGCGGTCCTCGGCGGCTGGACGAGCGTGCGCGAAAAGTTGCACAGCTATTTCGCGTGCCTGCTGGTGCTCATGACCGGCATGCTCGGCGTGTTCATGTCGCTGGACCTGATGCTGTTTTTCGTGATGTGGGAACTCATGCTCGTCCCGATGTTCCTGATCATCGGCGTCTGGGGCGGACAGCGCCGGATGTACGCGAGCCTCAAGTTCTTCATCTATACGATGCTCGGCTCGATGCCGATGCTGGCCGCGATCATCTATATCGGCGTGAAAACGGCCGACGCGGCAGGGTATCCGAGCTTCAGCTACGACTACATCATGACGCACGCGACCTTCACGGGGTCGACGACGCTCTGGCTCTTTGCCGCGTTCTTCCTCGCGTTTGCGGTGAAGGTGCCGATGTGGCCGTTCCACACATGGCTGCCCGACGCACACGTCGAGGCGCCCACCGCCGGATCTGTGATCCTCGCGTCGATCATGCTGAAGATGGGCACGTTCGGCTTCCTGCGGTTTGCGGTGCCCCTCTTCCCCGGAGCTGTCGGATATCCGCCCGTGCGGTTCGTCGTCCTCACACTGGCCGTCATCGGCATCGTGTACGGCGCGCTGGTCGCCATGGTGCAGCCCGACTTCAAGAAACTCGTCGCGTATTCGTCCGTCAGTCACATGGGCTTCGCGATGCTCGGCATCTTCGCGATGTCGACACAATCGGTGCAGGGTGCGCTGTTCGTGAACCTCACGCACGGCGTGTCCACTGGCGCGCTGTTCCTGCTCGTCGGGATGATGTACGAGCGGCGCCACTCGCGCCTGATCGAGGATTACGGCGGCATCGCGAAGGTGATGCCGGTATTCGCCGTGGCGCTCACCATCGTCGCGTTCAGCTCGATCGGCGTTCCTGGAACGAATGGATTCATCGGAGAGTTCCTCGTCCTGATCGGATCGTTCCGCACGCAGCCTGTCTTCGCGCTGATTGCGGCGACGGCGGTAATCTTTGCCGCGGCGTACCTGCTGTGGGCCATCCAGCGAATCATCTACAACCCGCTCACGCATCCGGAGAACAAAGTCCTGCCCGACCTGAACTGGCGGGAGATCGGCCTGCTCGTGCCGCTGCTCTTCGCGATCGTATGGATGGGCGTGTACCCGGCGCCCGTGCTCGACCGGACCCGCGAAGCAGCCGCGCGCATCGTGCATCAAGTGCAGACTTCCGCACTGGATGTCGGCCTGTCCTCCAACGCCGAGATCCGCTGATGCGCTTCGATCTCGCGGTACCGTCGCAGCTGATGCAGGCGCTGACGCCCGATCTCTTCCTGATCGCGGGCGCAATGGTGCTGATGCTCGCCGCCGCCTGGCGACCCGACAGCGACCGCCACCAGCGGCTCGTGGGATACGGCAGCATCGCGCTGCTGCTCGCAACGCTCGTGATCGTGTTCTGGTTCAACGGGCTGGGCTACTCGAGCGGTCCGGGCGCCATCGCCGTGGACGGCTTCCGGTTCGCGTCGGATGCGATCTTCATCGTCGCGGCGCTCGGCGCGGTCGCGCTCGGCATCGAGTACAACGGGCGCGAGGGAATCTGGAGCGCCGAGTCGCACGTCCTCGTGCTGTTCGCGACATCCGGAATGATGATGATGGCCGCCGCGCGCGACCTCATGATCGTGTTCCTCGGGCTCGAGATCATGTCCATCGCGGTGTACGTGCTCGCGGGGATGAACCGGCGCAGCCGGCGGTCGGCCGAGGGCGCGCTCAAATATTTCCTGCTGGGCGCGTTCGCGACGGGGTTCCTGCTGTACGGCATTGCGCTCGTCTATGGCGCAACCGGGTCCACGAACCTATCGACGATCGGCGCGCAGATCGTCACGCACAGGCTGGCGCACCAGCCGATGCTGCTGATCGGGATCGGGATGCTCATGGTGGGTTTCGGATTCAAAGTGGCGGCGGTGCCGTTCCACATGTGGGCGCCGGATGTCTACGAGGGAGCACCGACGCCGATCACGGCATTCATGGCGGCAGCCGTGAAGGCCGCCGCGTTTGCCGCGTTCCTGCGCGTGTGGCGCGAATCATTCGACCTGCTCGACGCCGCGTGGCTCGTCCCACTCTGTTGGGTCGCGGCAGCGACAATGGTCTACGGCAACGTCGTCGCGCTGGCGCAGCGAAACATCAAGCGCATGCTCGCGTATTCGAGCATCGTGCACAGCGGATACCTGCTCGTCGCCATCGCCGCGGGGACGCGCAGCGGCTCGTCGGCGTTCCTGTTTTACCTATTCGCCTACACGCTCGCGACGTACGGTGCGTTTGCCGTGGTGTGCGCGATGAGCCGCCCCGGCGAGCGCGACCTGGAGATCTCCGATTACGAAGGACTGTGGCGCGTTCGGCCCGGGATGGCGGCCGGGATGGCGGTGTGCATGCTCGCACTGCTCGGCTTCCCGCTGTTCGGCGGGATGGGCTTCTGGGCGAAGGTGTACGTCATTGCGGCCGCGGAAGCGACACCGTTCCGGCATCTGGTGCCGCTCGTGGTGATCCTCGTGCTCGCGTCGGTCGTCTCGGCGGGTTACTACCTGCAGGTCGTCCGGGTGATGTTCATGAAGCCGCGCCCCGAAGGCGCGATCGAGCCGGCGCCGATGGGATCGCTCACGCGGGTCGTGCTCGCGGTCTCGGTGGCGCTCGTGCTGCTTGGCGGTCTCGTCCCGTCGCGCGTCGTGAACTGGGCGCGCGATAACCAGCCCATCGCGCCACAGGCGCTCAGCGCGGTGAAGGCCCGCTGATTGCGCCCGGGTTGTTTCGGGAGTACGACATCCGCGGAGTGGTTGGGAAGGACCTCACCGCGGAGGCGGCGAACGCGATAGGTCACGCGTTCGCCGCACTGCTCTCCGAGCGAAACATCCCGCTGGTCGTGGCCGTCGGCCGCGACAACCGCCCGCACGGGTCGATGCTTCGCGACGCGCTGGTGGATGGGCTCGTTGCGTCCGGCGCGCAGGTCGTGGACATCGGCGTGGTGCAGACTCCGCTGCTGTACTGGAGCCTTCACCACCTTTCCGTGCGTGCCGGCATACAGATCACGGGCTCGCACAATCCGCCGGAGTTCAACGGCTTCAAGCTCTGCGTGGGCACGGCGTCGCTGTATGGCGAGGGGATCCAGCGCCTCCGCGCGATCGTCGAGGCTGGACGGTATCCGTCCGGGACCGGCAGCGTCCGCCACGAGGCGGTGATCGACCGCTACGAGGCGGACATCGCGACGCGGGTCGGGAAGCTCTCGCGTCCGCTGAAAGTCGTGTTCGACTGCGGCAACGGCGTGGGCGCACTCGTGGCGCCGACGCTCTTTCCGCGCCTCGGGATCGATCCGCAGTTCCTGTTCGCGGAGAGTGACGGGACGTTCCCCAACCATCATCCCGATCCGACGGTCGTCGAGAACCTGCAGGATCTCATCGCCGCAGTGCGCCGCACGGGCGCGGACCTCGGCATCGGTTTCGATGGCGACGCCGACCGCATCGGGATCGTCGACCGGCATGGCACGATCATCTGGGGCGATTACCTCCTCATCCTCTATGCGCGCGACGTCCTCGCGCGGGCGGCGAAGGGCGCGCCGGCGCAGTCAATCATCTTCGACGTGAAGTGTTCGCAGGCACTGCCGACGGCCATCAAGGCCGCCGGTGGCATTCCCGTCATGTGGAAGACCGGCCACTCCCTCATCAAGGAAAAGATGAAGGAGCTGCACGCGCCGCTCGCGGGTGAGATGTCGGGCCACATGTTCTTCACCGAAGGTTTCTACGGACACGACGACGCGCTGTACGGTGCGGCGCGGCTGCTGCGCATCGTCGCGGACGCAGGGAAGGGCGTGGACGAACTCCTCGCCGACATCCCCCGCTATGTCTCGACGCCCGAGATCCGCGTGGACTGCCCCGATGAGCGCAAGTTTGCCGTCGTCGCCGCGGCGGTCGCGCACTTCAAGAAGACGCACGACGTGATCGAAGTCGACGGGGCGCGCGTATTGTTCGGCGACGGATGGGGGCTGATCCGCGCATCCAACACCCAGCCGATCATCGTCGCGCGCTTCGAAGCACTGACGCAGGAGCGTCTCGACGCGATCCGCGCCGACATCGCCGGCTGGCTCGCCACACAGGGCGTCGCCTTCCCAGAAGGCTAATATGACGCGGCGAAGGTGGGTGCTGGTTTCGCTCGCCGCGCTCGCGCTCCTGATGCTCGCAGGCCGCCTCATGGCGGGGATTTACGCGGAGTGGGCGTGGTACGCGGCGATGGGCGCGCTTCCGCTCTACCGGAGCAAGCTCGCGCACGAGGCGGTGCTGCTGGGCGGCACCACGCTCGCCGGTTTCGCACTCGCGTTCGCGAACCTCTACGCCGTGCGCAGTTCGATCGTCTCGCTCGTGCTCCCCCGCAAGGTCGCGAACATCGAGTTCGCAGAGGCTGTGCCCGGACGCAGGCTCACGGGACTCGTGTTTGCGATTGCGGCAGTGCTCGCGGTGCTGCTGTCGCTCCAGCAGGACGACTGGACCATCCTCGCCCTCGCGCGGATCGGCCTCCCGTTTCGCGAGACCGATCCGTTCAGCGACCGCGACTTCGGCTTCTACATGTACCGGCTTCCGTTCGAACGCTCGCTGTTCTCGTGGGCCGTGGGCGCGTTCGCGACAATTGCGATCGTCGTGATCTTCCTCTACGCGATCACGCCGAGCCTCCGGTGGCAGCAGGGGCGCCTCTACATTTCGGCGTACGTGCGGCGGCACTTCGCGGCGCTCGGAGCGCTCGGCCTCGTGCTCGTGGCGTGGAATTACCGCCTGGAGAGTCTGTCGATTCTCTCGAACGGCTCGGGACCGCTCGGCACGTTCACCTGGTTCGACGGCCGCGTCGCGCTCCCGCTCCTGACCGGCCTCTCGTTTGGCTCGCTCGTCGCCGCGCCGCTGCTGTTCTGGTCGGGTTGGCACGGGCACCGTCGCTTTATGGTCATCATCCTCGCGGTGCTTCTCGCCGCGGGTCCGGGCGCGAGAAGCGTGCTCCCGGCGGTGCTGCGGTGGTCCACACCTGAGTCGGAGGCGCGCGCGCGCGAACAGCCGTACCTGCGCACGCGCACGCTCTTCACGCGTCGTGCCTTCGGCATCGAAGCGATCGTCGACGCGGACTCCGCAGCGGTCCCGCCCATGACGCGCGATGGCATGGCGCGCGGCGTTTCGTCCTGGGATCCGCGAGCCCTGATCCGTACGGCGTCGCTCGACCGGCACGGACTGTCCGTCACCGCGTCAGCGTGGATCCCGTCCCCGGCGGGACTGACCGTCGCGATCGCGCAGCGATCCGCCGACGGCGCCCCGGGCGAAACGCCGTGGATGGTGACGACCTCGGAGGCGACGAGTGCCGATGAGCGCGGGCGCGCACTGCCGCGAGTGGCCGAGTTCCCGCCTGCCACCGCGGCCGCGATCCCCGCCGTGCTGGTAGAAGACGGCGCGACGGGGTGGACGGTGACCGCAGACAGCACCGGCCGCCTGGCAGCTCCGCCCCTGGTCACCTGGCAGGAGCGCCTCGCGCACGCGTGGCATGAGCAGAGCCCGCGGATGCTCGCGATGACCCTTCCCACGCCGCGCCCGCGCATCGTCTTCCACCGGGACATCCGCGAGCGCATCGAAGCGCTCGCGCCGTTCTTCACGATCGGTCCGACGGTCATGTCAATCGTGCGGGGCGACTCGTTGTACTGGGTCGCCGATCTGTTCGTGACGAGCGACGACTACCCGCTCTCCGAGGCCGTCGTGTTCGCCGGCGACGCGCGGCATTACGTGCGGAAGGCCGCGACGGCGTTTGTGCAGGCGCAAACGGGCCGGGTGACGATTGTCGCGGTCGCGCATCCGGACGTCATCACGCGGAGCTGGATGCAGCGCTTCCCGTGGCTGTTCGTTCCCGCATCAGAGCTTTCTGGCGGGCTCAACGCGCTCCGACCGCCGTCGGTGGACTGGGCCACGGTGCAGGGCAACGCGCTCTCGCGAACCGGCTTTCCGCGCGACACGATCCCGCCGCATGCGCTTGCTCCCACCGATGACGCTGACGCCGACCTGACTGGTGGCGGCCCGGTCTTCTTCGCCGCGCTGGGGGACCGTGGACCGCTCGCCTGGTCCACCGGAGTCGTGGATGCGAGCGACCGCGTCGTCGGCATGCTCGTGGCGCGCGGCGGCGCGACCCCCAGTGTGGAATGGCACCGCATCACGCCCGCCCAGCGGTGGATCGACTTGCTCGGAACATTGCAGCACGGTGCCGACAGCGCGGGCTTCGGTCACCAGCGGCGATTCGCACGACGAGGGCATGTGCAGATGATCCCCGGTCCGGACGGCACCGCGTACGTGCAGACTTTTTACGAGTGGCCGCCCGACGCGCCGCCATCGATCGCAGGCGTCGTCGTACTCCAGCACGGCGAGCTCAGGACTGGCGCGACTCTCGGTCAGGCGCTCGGCGTCACGCGCCCGCTGGCGGCGAGTGGAACGGCATCGCTGCGCGCCCGGGTGACCGCGCTGTACGACGCGATGAGCGACGCCATGCGACGCGGCGACTGGCGCGCATTCGGCGATGCATTCTCGCAGTTAGGGAGGCTTCTCCGCACCGTCCCCTAAGCTAGGTTTAGGGGCTATCTGTTGATCTGTCATTCCGCACTCCGCCTTCCATCTCCGCCCCCCGCATTCGGATGAATCTGCACGAGTATCAAGCGAAAGAGATCCTGCGCCGGTTCGGCGTGGCGATTCCTCCGGGCGAGGTTGCGACCACGCCCGCCCAAGCCGAGGCACTCGCGATCAAGTTCGGCACGGCCGTGATGGTGAAGGCGCAAGTCCACGCGGGCGGGCGCGGCAAGGCCGGCGGCGTGAAGTTCTGCAAGACACCCGCCGACGCCAAGGAGAAGGCGACGGCCATCCTCGGCATGAAGATCAAGGGGCTCACGGTCGAGAAGGTGCTCGTCACCGTCGCTGCCGATATCGGCAGCGAGGCGTATGTCGGCATTATCGTCGACCGCGCGTCGAAGAAGCCGGTCTTCATGGTGAGCGCGGCCGGCGGCATCGACATCGAAGAGGTCGCCGCCAAGACGCCGGAGAAAATCAAATATCATCCGGTGGACGTGCGCTACGGACTGCAGACCTACGAAGCGATGCAGCTCGGCTTCTTCCTGTATCCCGACGTGAAACTTGCCCGTGCCGCGGCGAAGGTGATGCAGCAACTGTATGCCGCGTTCATCGCAAGCGGCTGCTCGCTCGCCGAGATCAATCCGCTGGTGGTGACACCGCAGGGTGAGATACTCGCCGTCGATGGCAAGATGGTGATCGACGACAACGAACTCGACCGCCGCCCCGACATCGAGGCGCTGCGTGACGACTCGAGCGAGGCACAAAGCGAAGTCGACGCCCGCAAGCACAGTCTCACGTTCATAAAGCTCGAGGGGAACGTCGGCTGCGTGGTCAACGGCGCGGGGCTCGCGATGGCGACGATGGACCTCGTGAAATACTACGGCGGTGAGCCGGCGAACTTTCTGGACATCGGCGGATCGTCGAACCCCGAGAAGGTCGTGAACGCGCTGCGCATCATCACGGAAGACGCGAACGTGAAAGCGATCCTGTTCAACATTTTCGGCGGCATCACGCGGACGGACGACGTCGCAAACGGGATTGTCACCGCCACAAAGGCGAACCCGCTGAAGGTGCCCCTGGTTATCCGACTGACCGGCACGAACGAAGAGCTCGCGATGAAGATTCTCACCGAGAACGGATTCTCCGCCTCGAGCGACATGGACGAAGCGGTGCGGCACGCGGTGGCGCTCGCGAAGGGAGGAAAGGCCGCGTGAGCATC
Source organism: Gemmatimonadaceae bacterium (assembly GCA_050733535.1). Taxonomy (GTDB): domain Bacteria; phylum Gemmatimonadota; class Gemmatimonadetes; order Gemmatimonadales; family Gemmatimonadaceae; genus Fen-1231. The sequence goes on from JBOHTH010000260.1 coordinate 20,913, forward strand.
TTCATCGACAAGCACACCAAGCTGGTGGTGCAGGGGATCACGGGCCGCGATGGCTCGTTCCACACGAAGCAGATGATCGAGTACGGCACGCAGGTCGTCGCCGGAGTCACGCCGGGCAAGGGCGGACAGCACTTTGAGGGGGGAGCGGGGAGCGGGAAGGGGAGCACCGTGCCGATCTTCAACACGGTTGAAGACGCGGTGAAGGCGACGGGCGCGAACACGAGCGTGATCTACGTGCCGCCGCCGTTCGCGGCCGACGCCATTATGGAAGCTGCCGCCTCCGGCGTCAGCCTTGTCGTGTGCATCACGGAAGGCGTGCCTGTGCTCGACATGACGCGCGTGTATCCGTTCGTGAAGGAGCGCGGCGTGCGGCTCCTCGGTCCCAACTGCCCGGGGCTCATCTCGCCGGGGCAGAGCAAGGTGGGAATCATTCCCGGCCGAATTTGCGCCGAAGGAAATGTGGGCGTGGTCAGCCGCTCCGGTACGCTCACCTACGAGATCGTCTACCAGCTTACTCGCGCCGGCATCGGCCAGACGAGCTGCGTCGGCATCGGCGGAGACCCGATCAATGGCACGAACTTCATCGACTGCCTGGCCGCGTTCGAGAAAGACCCGCACACGAAGGCGATCGCGATGATGGGCGAGATCGGCGGCACCGATGAGCAGGATGCGGCAAAGTTCATCAAGGAAAATATGAAGAAGCCGGTGGTTGGCTTCATCGCCGGCCAGACCGCGCCGCCAGGCCGCCGCATGGGACACGCTGGCGCGATCATCTCGGGCTCCGCCGGCACAGCCGCTGAGAAAATCGAGGCATTCGAAGCCGCCGGCATGGGCGTCGCGAAGCGGCCGATTGATTTCGTTGAACTGATTCGGGCGAGGCTCAAGTAGGACCGAAGACCGAAGACCGAAGACCGAAGACCGAAGACCGACGAGCGACGATGAAGACAACTGCCCGAGTTCCGCACTCCTCCTCCGCACTCCGCCTCGCACATACATGGCTGCAAACCGTACACTCGCCATCATCAAGCCGGACGCCTTCAGCGCGAACAAGGCGGGGCTTATTCTTGCCCACCTCGAGAAGGTGGGCTTCCGCCTTATCTCGTCGCGGGTGATGAAGCTTTCCCGTGAGCAGGCGGGAGAGTTCTATGCGGTTCACAAGGGCCGTCCGTTCTACGCTGAGCTCGTCGAGTTCATGACCAGCGGCTACTGCATGCCCATGGTCCTCGAGCGCGACAACGCCGTTCTCGCGCTGCGCGACGCAATCGGCGCCACCGATCCCGCCGAGGCGGCTCCGGGAACGGTGCGGAAGCTCTACGCGGAATCAAAGGGGCGGAACGCGATCCACGCCTCGGACTCGGACGAAAACGCCGCCCGGGAGGCTCGGTTCTTTTTCTCGGAAACGGACCTCATCCGATGACATCGTCGCAACAGCTAAGTCACAGAAACTAGCGAAGTTGCCCGACGCGGGTGCATCAGGTATAATTGACTGCTATGCTGTCGTTTCCAACGCAGTCGCTTTCGGTCGCTGCAGTTCAGGTCAAGGGCAGTTTGGACCGCGACGATCATGTCTGGTTGGAAGGCGATGCGCGTCCCGTTGAGGACGTCCGGGTGACCGGGCGGCTCTCCACGGCTGGGGCGGGGCGGTACTACTTCAACGGCAAGTTCTCGGGTGCCTTTTTGATGGAGTGCCGGCGCTGCCTGGTGGAGGTGCGGACCGAGGTCGGCGGGGACGCCAATCTCATCTTTGCCGACTCCGAAGCAGAAGAAGAAGGCGGCGAAGATCCCGATGTGTTCCCATTGAGCCGAAGGCGCAGCGGGATGGAAGTGGATCTGCGTCCCGCCTTGCGTGAACAGTGGCTCCTCGAAGCTCCCGCGTTCGTGCTCTGCCGCCCCGACTGCAAGGGGTTGTGTGTGACGTGTGGTGCGAACCTGAACCTCGGCGCCTGCAGCTGCGCCTGACGACGAAAGAGTGAACCATGGCCGTACCGAAGCGACGTACATCGAAGCGTAAGAAGCGTGCCCGCAATACGCACAAGAAGGCGGCGACGGCCGCCATCCAGCAGTGCCCCAAGTGCGGAGCCCAGAAGCGTCCGCACCGCGTGTGCGCTGAGTGCGGGTTCTACGCGGGCAAACTGCGGGTAGCGGCAAAGGAAGCCTGATTTTGGCTCGCATCGCGCTCGACGCGATGGGAGGAGATCGCGCGCCGGTGGCGACCGTCGCGGGCGCGCTGCTCGCTCTTGGCGACTTCGGGTCGAAGCACGTGATCCAACTCGTCGGGCGTGAGGACGTCATTCGCGCGGAACTTGCCCGGCTCCTCGCCGGCGAGTTCGCGCGGCACGCGGCCGACGCCGTTCGGATTCAGGTCGTCGACGCGCCGGACGTCGTGGAAATGGCGGACAAGCCGACCGCCGTGATTCGCGGAAAGCAAAAGAGTTCGATGGTGGTCGGGCTGCGCATGCAGGCTGATGGCCTCTCCGACGCGTTTGTATCCGCCGGGAGCACCGGGGCGCAGATGGCCGCGTCGATTTTCATCTTCAAGCTGCATGAGGGCCTCACGCGGCCCGCCATCCCGACGCTCTTTCCAACGGCGCGCATTCCGATCGTCGTCCTCGACTCGGGCGCGAATGTCGACTGCTCCGCGGACGAACTCGTGCAGTTCGCGCGCCTCGGCTGCGTCTACGCAGAAGACGTGCTCGGCCGCAAGAACCCCTGCGTCGGACTGCTCTCCATTGGCGAAGAAGCCGAAAAGGGAAACGCCGTCGTGAAGGAGGCCAACCTCCTGCTCCGCGCCGCGGGGCTCAACTTCCAGGGCAACGTCGAAGGGCGCGATCTCCCGATGGGCGCGAGCGAACGCGGGCCGGTGGACGTCGTCGTGTGCGACGGCTTTGTCGGCAACGTGATCCTCAAGTTCTACGAGGCGGTCGCGCCGATGATCGTGAAACTGATCGGCGAGCGCGGCGTGTCCCGCGAGGTGCTCACCGGTGCGATGGAGACGCTCGACTACGCGACCACCGGCGGCGCGCCACTCCTCGGCGTGCGCGGCGTAAGCATCATCGCGCATGGGAAGTCGTCGGCGACCGCGATCCGCAACGCGCTGAACGTGGCCGCGCGCACGGTCGAGACCGGAATGAGCGGGCACATCGGCCAGCGGTTCGCGCAGCGGGCGGCGGCGCGGCAGGGGGTTGCATGACCGGGCCGGCAAGCTCGACACGGACATGAAGCGCCCCTGGACGATGATCGCCGGCACGGGACACGCGGTGCCCAAGCGAATCTTTCGCAACGACGAGTTCCCCGCGATCGGCATCGACACGAGCGATGAGTGGATCCGCGACCGCACGGGAATCCGCCAGCGTCACATCGCCGGCCCCGACGAGACGCTGACATCGATTTCCACCAGCGCGGCGCACAAGGCCATGGCTGCCGCCGGCGTCACCGCGTCGGAAATCGACATGATCATCGTCGGCACGTGCTCGGCGGACCGCCTGCTCCCAGCCGCGGCCGTCGACCTTCAGGCGGCGCTCGGCGCGAGCCGCGCGGTCGCGTTCGACGTGGACGCCGCGTGCAGCGGGTGGCTCTACGGCATGCAGGTCGCGGAGGGGATGATGGCCGCCGGGAACGCCGAGACCATACTCGTGGTGGGCGCGGAGCTGCTGAGCCGGATCGTCAACTGGAAAGATCGCAATACCTGCGTGCTGTTCGGCGACGGCGCTGGCGCGACGATCGTCAGGCGCAGCACCAAGCAGCGCGGCATCATCTCGACGTACATGCGCAGCGACGGCACGCTTGCGAACCTGCTCTACCGGCCCAAGGGCGGCGCGGCGGAACCGATGACACAGCAGATCCTCGAGGAAGGGTCGCACTTCGTCAGCATGCAGGGACGCGAAGTGTTCAAGAACGCCGTCCGTTCGATGGCCGACGCGTGTGATCGCGCGCTCGACGGTGCAAAGCTCTCCGCGGCGGACATCGACCTGCTGATCCCGCACCAGGCGAACGTGCGGATCATCGAGGCGACCGCAAAGCATGCGGGGATTTCCATGAACAAGGTGTTCGTCAACGTGGACCGGTTCGGCAACACGTCGGCGGCCTCGATCCCCATTGCGCTCGACGAAGCCCTCGGGCGGGGCCTTGTGAAGGACGGGTCGATCGTGATGTTCGTCGCATTCGGCGCCGGCTTCACGTGGGGCTCGATGGTCGTGCGTTTTTGACGGAAGACCGAAGACCGAAGACCGATCACCGTCTACCCGATTGAACATCCTTCTGTTGTTTCCCGGTCAGGGCTCGCAAAGGCCCGGCATGTGCAAGGACGTCGCGGATGCCTTTCCCGAGGCACGCGATGTCTGGCAGCGCGCCGACGGCGCTCTGGGAACAAAACTGAGCGCCCTCGCCTTTGAGGGGCCCGCTGAGGAGCTCACACAAACGCACAACGCCCAGCCTGCGCTCCTCACGCATGGCGCGGCCATCTGGGCGGTGGTGCGGGACGCGGTCGCGCCGCACGTGCGCGGTGCGGCGGGCCACTCGCTCGGCGAGCTCACCGCGTACCACACGGCCGGCGCACTGCCGCTCGAGGATGCAGTCCGCCTCGTGAGGAAGCGCGGCGAACTCATGTACGAGACGGGAACGAAGCGCGCAGGAACCATGGCTGCGATCCTCGGCGATCTGCAGCGCCCGATCGAGGACATCTGCCGCGACGCGAGCAGGGCGGGCGAGGTCGTGCCGGCGAACTACAACGCGGCGGAGCAGGTGGTCGTGTCGGGCGAAATCGCCGGCGTCGAGAAAGCGATGGAGCTCGCGAAGGCCGCCGGCGCCAAGCGCGCGGTGCGACTCGGCGTGAGCGGAGCATTTCATTCGCCCCTGATGCAGCCGGCCGCAGCCGGACTGCAAGCCGCGCTCGCCGCGGCGACCTTCGCGCCGGCCGAGTGGCCCATCTACTCGAACGTCACGGCGAAACCCGTGACCGCACCCGGAGACGCGCGCGCGCTGCTGCTCACGCAGCTGACGAGCCCAGTGCGCTGGGTGGAGGTCGTGCACGCCATGGCGGCGGCGCACCCCGGCGCGCTGTTCGTCGAGATCGGTCCCGGGAACGTGCTCACCGGCCTCCTGAAGCGCCTCGCTCCGAACCATCCCGCGATGGCATGCGCCACCGCAGCCGACGTCAACGCCCTCCTCCAACGGGTATCCGCGTGAAGATCGACCTGACGGGAAAGACCGCGATCGTGACGGGGAGTACGCGCGGCATTGGCCGCGGCATCGCGGGGACGCTGGCATCGTGCGGCGCACGAGTGGCGGTGGTCGGGCGCGACAAGGCCAAAGCGGAAGACGTCGCGGCGGGAATTGAGGGCGCACGCGGGTTTGCATGCGACGTGTCCGTTCCGGCCGACGTGCTGCGCCTCGTCGAGGACGTCGAGAAAGAGTTCGGCGCGCTCGACATTCTCGTGAACAACGCGGGTGTCACCAAAGACAACCTCATGCTGCGGATCAAGGATGACGACTGGAACACCGTCCTCGACGCCAACCTCCGCTCAGCCTTTCTCGCAATCCGGGCCGCCAGCCGCGGCATGATGAAGCGCCGCTGGGGGCGGATCGTGAACATCTCGAGCGTCGTCGGCCTCACCGGCAACAAGGGACAGGCCAACTACGCCGCAAGCAAGGCCGGGTTGATCGGGCTCACGAAGTCCGTCGCCAAGGAACTGGCGTCGCGCAACGTCCTCTGCAACGCGATCGCGCCGGGATTCATCGAGACCGACATGACGGCCGCCATGACCGACGAGGCCCGCACGGGCATGATAGCGCAGATCCCGCTGGCACGCCTCGGCACCCCGGCCGATATTGCCTGGTCCACCGCCTTTCTGTGCTCAGAATATGCCTCGTACATCACCGGTCAGGTTCTGGTGGTGGACGGGGGCTTGGTGATGTGACGAAGTCGCACCACCCGAACTATATTTCCGCAGGTTGATTCACCCCCTACGCACCGAGGATTTGAGTCATGGCTGATCATTCAGCGAAGGTAAAGGACATCATCGAAAAGGAACTCGGTGTCGAACGTGAGAAGCTTACGCCCGAGGCGAGCTTCATCGAGGATCTTGGCGCGGACAGCCTCGACATCGTCGAGCTCGTGATGGAGTTCGAGAAGGAATTCAACATCGATATTCCGGACGAAGACGCAGAGAAGCTCCGGACCGTCGGCGATGCGATCAAATACCTGGACTCAAAGATCGGCGCCTGATGAAGCGTCGCGTCGTTGTGACCGGGATCGGGTGCGTCACGCCCGTCGGCAACGACGTGGCGACGACGTGGGCTGCCATCCTCGACGGCAAGTCGGGCGCAGCACCGATCACCAAGTTCGATGCCTCGGCTTGGCCCGTGCGCTTCGCATGCGAGCTGAAGGGCTTCGATCCGCTCGGTTACATGGATCGCAAGGAAGCCAAGCGTGCGGATCCGTACACGCAGTACGCGATGGCCGCCGCGGTGCAGGCGATGCAGGATGCAGGACTCTCGGACGGTAAAGGGTACACTCCGGAGGACACCGGGGTCATCATCGGGAGCGGGATCGGCGGCCTGTCGAGCTTCGAGGAGGAGCACGACGTGTACCGCGAGCGCGGCCAGAGCAAGATTTCGCCGTTCTTCATCCCGAAGTTCATCGCTGACATCGCAGCCGGAATCGTCTCGATGCGGTTCCACGCCAAGGGACCGAACTACGCCACCGTGTCGGCGTGTGCGACCAGCGCGCATGCGATCGGCGACGCCACGCGCACGATCCAGTACGGCGATGCCGACGTGATCATCGCCGGCGGGTCGGAGGCGGCGGTCACCCCGATGTCGATTGGCGGCTTCGCGAACATGAAGGCGCTGTCGGAGCGGAACGACTCACCGGCCACGGCGAGCCGCCCGTTCGACGCAGGACGCGACGGCTTCGTCATGGGCGAGGGCGCGGGGATCGTGATCCTCGAGGAGCTCGAGCACGCGCGGCGACGCGGCGCGCGCATTTATGCTGAAGTGGCCGGGTACGGTGCCACGGGCGATGCGCACCACCTCACGGCACCAGCGCCGGAAGGCGAGGGCGCGCAGCGGGCCATGCGCCGCGCGCTGAAAGACGCGTCCGTTGACCCAAGCGGCGTCCAGTACATCAACGCACATGGCACGTCGACCCCTGCCAACGACCTCAACGAGACCAAGGCGATCAAGGGTGTCTTCGGACAGCACGCATCGGGCGTGAACGTCAGTTCCACCAAGGGCGCGACCGGCCACATGCTTGGCGCCGCCGGCTCGGTCGAGTTCATCCTTGGCACGCTCGCGATCCAGCACAACATCATTCCCCCGACGATCAACTATCAGACGCCGGACCCGGCCTGCGATCTCGACTACACGCCCAACAAGCCGGTGCCGCGGCGCGTGGACGTGGTGCTCAGCAACTCTTTCGGATTCGGCGGCCATAACGTCTGCCTCGCCATCCGGCGGTTCGCGGAGTAGCGGGGCCCCGTGGCCGACGCCGTCGTCGCGCGAATCGCGGAGAAGATCGACGCGGGCCTACGCCTCGACGCGGCCGATGCGCTGGCGCTGTATGAGTCGCACGACCTCATCGCGATCGGTGCGCTCGCGGATCGCGTCAACCGCGCGAAGAACGGCGACGTCGTCACCTTTGCCGCCAATCAGCACATCAATCCGACGAACGTCTGCGTGCTGCGCACGACGTGCACGTTCTGCGGCTACGCCCGCCTTCCCAAAGAAGCCGGGGCGTACCGGTATACGATCGACCAAGTGCTCGCCGAAGCCGCCAGCGCCGCTGACGGCCTGACGAAGGAGTTCCACATCGTCGGCGGTCTCGACATGAAGGCGGGACTCGCCTACTACCAGGAGATGTTCCGCGCACTGAAGTCGAACTTCCCGCACGTGCACATCAAGGCGCTCACCGCGGTGGAGATCGCGCACGTTGCCCGCATCGAGAAGATGACCTGGCGCGACGTGCTCATCGCCCTGCGCGACGCGGGGCTCGACACGATGCCCGGCGGTGGCGCGGAAACGTTCAGCGCCGCCGTGCGCGAACAGATCGCGGGGAAAAAACTCGCCGGCGCCGACTACATTGGCGTGCACCGCACGGCACACGAGCTCGGCATCCGCACCAACTGCACGATGTTGTACGGTCACGTGGAGTCTCATCAGGACCGCGTCGAGCACCTGCAGATGCTCCGCGATCTGCAGGATGAGACCGGCGGGTTTCTCGCGTACATCCCGCTGGCGTACCACCCGGACGGCAACGAACTCGGCAAGGAACTCGGCCGCGAGGGCACGGCGACCTCCGGCGTCGACGACCTCAAGATGCTCGCGGTCGGCCGGCTGTTCCTCGACAACTTCCGGCATATCAAGTCGCACTGGATCATGGTCTCCACGCCGCTGTCGCAGCTATCCCTGCACTTCGGGGTGAACGATCTCGAGGGCACCGTGGTGCGCGAGAAGATCTACCACGCGGTGGGAGCGCATACGCCTCAGGGGATGACGCTCGACGGCCTGCTCGCGCTGATCCGCGGCGCAGGAAAGGTGCCGGCGGAACGCGACTCGTTCTACAACGTCCTGCGCGTGTTCGACGCGCCCCTTCCGGTTGCGGTCTGATGCCTTCCGGTATCAGCAATCCTCATCCGCAGTCCGCAGTGGGTTTGCGTGTGGGTCGCATCCCCTACATCAACTGCTACCCGGTCTACGGCGCAGTGGACCGCGGCGCCGTGCCGCTTGCGGCGGAGCTCGTGGACGGCGTGCCGACCGCGCTGAACAAACGCATGGCCGACGGAACGCTGGACGTGAGCGTCGTCTCCGCCGTGGAGTACGCGCGCGACTGGGAGCGGTATCTGCTGCTGCCTGATCTCGCGATTTCGTGCGACGGCCGGGTGCGCAGCGTGATGCTGTTTTCGCGGCGTCCTGCCGAATCCCTCGACGGGCAGCAAGTGCTCGTGAGCCGCAGCTCGATGACCAGCGTGCACCTGCTCGAGCTGCTGTTCGAGAATGTCTGGAAGGCCAAGCCGGTGTTCGTCGCCGGTGACGCCGAGGCAAGCGACCTGCGGGACGCCGGGGCTGACTCGTCCGTCGTCGCGCGCCTCGTGATCGGCGACGCGGCGCTCATGCTTGGAACCGGCGCCCTCGCCTCGCCGTACGAGCACGTGTACGACCTCGGACTCGAGTGGAAGAACTGGACCGGCCTTCCGTTCGTGTTCGCCGTTTGGGTCGCGCAGCGCACCACGGACACACAACAGGCACTCGCCGTGCACGCATCGCTCATCGAGTCACGCAACTGGGGCTTGAAGCATCTCGACTTGCTCGCACAGCAAGCGCACGAAAACACCAAGGTGCCACTCGCCAACTGCCAGGAATACCTGAGCGGCCTCGACTACGGTTTGAGTTATCCCCACCTCGGCGGCCTCACCGAGTTCTATCGCCGGCTCACGGTGGCAGGAAAGGTTGCCCCCGGCCGCCTCTCATTCCTGAGCGCCGCATGATGCCGTCGGTCTTCGGTCCTCGGTCTTCGGTCCTCGGTCATCGGTCTTCAGATGCGTGATCTGGTCGACTTCTACAAACACGCCCCGCTGCTCGAGCTCGGCGCCGAAGCCGACGCTGTGCGCAAGGCCCTCCACCCGGAGGGTGTCGTCACGTACATCGTCGACCGGAACATCAACTACACCAACGTCTGCGTCGCGGACTGCGGATTCTGCGCGTTCTATCGCCGCCCCAAGCACAACGAAGGCTGGACGCTCAGCTATGAGCAAATCGGCGCGAAGATCGACGAGGTGAAGGCGCTCGGCGGCGTCCAGATCCTGATGCAGGGCGGGCACAATCCGTACATCCCGTTCGAGTGGTACCTCGACCTGCTGCGGTACATCAAACAGCACCATCCGATCCACATCCACGGCTTCAGCCCGAGTGAAGTGGATTTTTGGAGCACCCTGTATCGAATGCCCGCGGTCGACGTGATCCGCGAGTTGGTGAAGGCGGGCCTCGACTCGATTCCCGGCGGCGGCGGCGAGATCCTGGTGCAGCGCGTGCGCGATCAGGTGGCGAAGAAAAAGGCCGGCGCCGACCGCTGGCTCGAAATCATGGAGATCGCGCACGGCGAGGGACTGAAGACTTCGTGCACGATGATGTACGGCATCGGCGAGACGCTGGAGGAGCGCTTTGAGCATCTCACGCGCCTCCGCGACCTCCAGCGGCGCACGGGTGGTTTCACGGCGTTCATCTGCTGGCCGCTCCAGCCGGAGAACACACCGACGATGAGCGCCCAGCCCAAGACGGACGCCGTGGATTACCTCCGCACGACCGCGTTCGCGCGCGTCGTGCTCGACAACATTCCGAACCTGCAGGCGAGCTGGGTGACGATGGGGCTGAAGGTTGGGCAGACCGCGCTCCACTTCGGCTGCAACGACTTCGGGTCGCTGATGCTCGAGGAGAATGTCGTCTCCGCGGCGAACACGACGTACCGCACGTCGATCGCTGAAATGGAGCGGCTCATTCGCGAGGCCGGCTTCACGCCGCGCAAGCGCCGGCAGGACTACCGGGTCATCGACGAAGCCGCGACGGCCGCGGCGTGAGGTCCAGGCAGTGAAGACGCGAGTCGGCATCGGATATGATTCGCATCGATTCGCCGAGGGGACCGGTGTCGTCCTTGGCGGGGTCCGGATCCCGGCGCCGTTCAAACTTGTCGGCCATTCGGACGGCGACGCCATCGCGCACGCGCTGACGGACGCGATTCTGGGCGGTGCAGGCGTCGGCGACATCGGAGAACTCTTCCCCGATTCAGACCCCGCCAACAAGGGACGCGATTCGATCGAGATGCTCCACCTCGCGCTGCACCGCGTGCGTGCGGCAGGGTGGGCGCCGGTGCAGGCGGACATCTCGGTCATCTGCGAACGGCCGAAAGTCGGCCCGTACCGCGAGGAGATCCGCGCCTCGCTCGCGCGCGCTCTGGGGATCGAACCCGGCGCGGTGATGGTGAAGGGGAAAACAAACGAGAAGCTCGGCTGGATCGGCAAGGAGAAAGGGCTGGCCGTGATCGCCGTCGCGACGCTCGAGCCGGCCTGACCGATGGCTGCATTCCTCGACACCGTCAGCAACTGGATCGCGACGATGCCGATCCCGGCGCTTTACGCGGTCCTCGGGCTGGCGGCATTCATCGAAGGAATCTTTCCGCCCGTCCCGGCCGACCTGGTGGTGGCGCTGGGGAGTTTTCTGGCGGCGCGGCGCGGCGCGAGCCTCCCGGTGACCGCCGCCTGCATCGTCGCGGGGAGCGTGGGCGGGGCGATGGTGATCTACGGGATCGTGCGGAGATTCGGCGCCTCGTGGCTCCACGCGCGCCTCCAGAAGGCAGGAATCGACAACGTCGAGCAGCGGCTCGAGGTGATGTACTCGCACTATGGCATGACGGCGCTGTTCGTCAGCCGTTTTCTGCCCGTGTTCCGCGCGGTGGCGCCGCCCATGGCCGGCGCGATGCGCATCCCGCCGCTCAGGACTGCCGGCGTCTTCGTGCTCGCCTCGGCCATCTGGTACGGAGCGATCGCGTGGATCGCGTTCCGCGTAGGCGACGACTGGCTCGTGATGCAGGCCGCCATGCGCCACTTTGCGCGCCGCGTAGGTGTCGTCGCGCTCGTGGCCGCGGCGCTATTCGCGATCGTCGTATTCATCGTGCTCCGCCGCCGCGCGGCGGACCGGCTCGCGGAGGTGATGGCGGCAGAGCGGGCGGGCGAAGCCGCCGCGAAGTTGGAGACGCCGGAGCCCAAGGACGGCTGACGTGCCCGAGGATGGAGGCGACAGTCGCGCCTTCCTGCTGGAGCGATTCCAGGAATACCTCGCGCTTGAGGATGGCGCCTCGCCACGCACGCTGGAAGCCTACGGCCGCGATCTGGAGCGGATGACCGTGTGGTGCGCCGCCAAGGCGGTCGCTTCGCCAGCGGCGCTCACGCCGGCACTCCTGAGAGACTTCGTGTATCACTTGAAGGACATCAGCCTATCACCAGCGAGCATAAGGCGTTCGGTGTCGGCGATGCGTACTTATTTCAAGTTCATGATCGGCGAAGGACAGATGCAGAGCGACCCCAGCGAGCGCCTCGAGACGCCGCGGAAGTGGCGCACGCTGCCCGAGGTGCTCACGGTGGAGGAGGTTGGCCGAGTGCTCGCCGCCATCTCGCTCGATGAACCGCTCGTGTTCCGCGACCGCGCGATGCTCGAACTCGCCTACGGTGCGGGGCTGCGCGTGAGCGAGTGGATCGACCTCGGCGTGCAGGACCTCATGCTCGAAGATGGAGTAATCCGCGTGTTCGGGAAGGGGTCGAAGGAGCGTCTCGTGCCGATCGGGCGGTCGGCGATCGGCGCGGTCGGGATGTACCTGCGCGAGCTGCGACCGAGGCTGGAGCGGGGCGAAGGGAAGGGACGCCTCTTTCTTAACGCGCGCGGCAAGCCGCTCTCGCGCATGGGCGCGTGGAAGATCCTGCGCAAATACGTGCAGCTCGCCGGGATCGAGAAGCACGTGAGCCCGCACACCCTGCGCCATTCGTTCGCGACGCACCTGCTGGAGGGCGGGGCCGACCTGCGCGCGGTGCAGGAGATGCTCGGCCACGCGGACATTTCGACGACGCAGATCTATACCCATGTGGACCGGGAGTACCTGCGGTCGGTGCACAAGCAGTTTCATCCGCGGGGATGAAAACCTGGAAGAGTACTGATTAGCCGCGGGTCGAATCACGCCAAATCCTTCCCCCGAATTAGCTTCGCGTTACGACTTGGTTAAAGCCGATGCGCGAGACACCAGAAGGCCACATGGTGTACCCGGCGCAATCAACCAAATCGCGCCATGCGGTGTCTTAGAGGTGCTACCACCGGATCGACGGGCCATTGCCAGTGTATGGCCAATACGATACACTTGTCCGTCGACGGTTAGCGCACGCGCTGATTGCGTCTCCCACCGGATCAGGTCCAAATGAAGCGTCTGTTGCGAACCCGCCGTTTTCTCGTTGCGGCGCTCATCGTCATCATCGGCGCGCCCGCGGCGTGGCTGATCGCCCGCGACACCAAGGGGACCGACGAGGCCCTCGTCGCGAGGGTGAAGCGCGGCGACTTCAAGGTGATCGTGACGTCGTCCGGCGAACTCCACGCGCCGAAGTTCGTGCAGATCACATTGCCGCAGAACGCAAGCCAGACGGAATCGTTCAACCTGAAGATCCAGTCGCTCGTGCCGGAAGGAACTGTCGTCAAGGAAGGCGACGTCGTCGCCGAGATCGACCGGACAACCGTCGCGCAGAAACTCGCCGACTATCAGCTCGCGTTGGTGAAGGCGGACGCCGTGTATGAGCAGGCGATGCTCGACTCAACGCTCAACCTCTCCAAGGCACGCGAAGACATTCACACCGGCGAGCTCGAGCTCGAGGGAAAGAAGCTCGCCAAGGAACAGTCCAAGTACGAGGCGCCGAGCGTGCAGCGTCAGGCTGACATTGACTATGAGAAGGCCGACCGCGCCCTCGCGCAGGACAAGATGGATTACAACACCAAGACCGAGCAGGCCAAGGCCAAGATGCGCGAAGTTGGGTCCGACCTCGACCGCCAGAAGAACAAGGTGAAGGTGATTCAGGACGTGATGGCGGGCTTCACGATCAAAGCACCATCGCCCGGCATGGTGATCTACATCAAGGAATGGAACGGCAAGAAGCGCGCTGCGGGCTCGAGCGTGAACCCGTGGGATCCCGGCGTCGCGACGCTCCCCGACCTCACGCAGCTCGAATCGATCACCTACGTGAACGAGATCGACGTGCGGAAGCTTTCCGTCGGCCAGCCGGTGTCCGTCACGCTGGACGCGGACGCGACCAAGAAACTGGTGGGGAAGGTGACTGCAGTCGCCAACGTCGGTGAGCAGCGGCCGAACGCCGATGCAAAGGTGTTCGAGGTGAAAGTCGAGATCGAACATCCGGACACCACCCTGCGCCCGGGAATGACGACCGCCAACAACATCGAGACGCTCGCGCTCAAGAACGTCGTGTTCGTCCCGCTGGAGGCAGTGAGCACGGAGGGCGGCCTGCCGTACGTGTTCAAGAAGGACGGTGGGAGCGTCGTGAAGCAGGAAGTCGAGCTCGGCGCGATGAACGACAACGACGTGGTCATCCAGCGCGGCGTCGACGTGAACGACCGGGTGCTGCTCTCACCGCCGGCCGACAAGGACAAGCTCAAGATTGAAAGACTTGCCGGCTCGCGAAACGTTCCGTTGGCAAACCCGAGCGCGGACTCGCAGCCGACGGCGCAGCCGGTGCCCGTGAAGCCCGCGCCGGCCGCCAAGGTGCCAGCGGGCAAGGCGCCCGCCAAGGCACCGGCACCCGCGGTCAAGAAAGGCTGACGCGATGAAGCTCGACCCGGAGCGCCTCGCAGAGCTGCGCGGCGCCTTCACCGCACACGTCACGTTCTCGATGCGCACGGCCGTCGAGGCCGTCGGGCATAACAAGCTGCGCGCCGCGCTCACCTCGCTCGGCATCCTGTTCGGTGTGGCGTCGGTCATTGCAATGCTCGCCATCGGCAAGGGCGCGGAGTCGGAGATTCTCGCGCAGATGAAGCTCCTTGGCTCGAACAACATCATGATCACGCCGATCGTCGAGCAGAAGGACGAAAAGGCCAAGGACGACGGCGACAAAAAGCCGAAGAAATTCTCCCCCGGCCTCACGTCCGAGGACGCCGAAGCGATCCGCGAGACGATTCCGGACGTCGACGCCGCGAGTTCGGAGGTCGTGCTCAACACGCTGATCACGCGTGAAGGGCGGCGGCGCACCGGCAAGCTCGTCGGCGTGGACACATCGTACTTCCGGCTGATGAACCTCGACGTCGCAAGCGGTGCCCCGTTCACGGAGGCGCAGGTGGCGCAGGGGCGCTCCGTGGCCATCATCGGCTACGGCGTGCGCACGCGCTTCTTCACGAGCGTCGACCCGATCGGCCAGCCGCTGAAAGTCGGCAATGGATGGGTCACCGTCGTCGGCGTGCTCGCTGATCGCAAGCTCGCAGGGCAGAACTCACAGAAACTCGGCATCCGCGACGCCAATCTCGACGTCTATATCCCGCTGCGCACGATGCTGCTCCGGTTCCGCAATCGCGCGGAGGTCACGCAGCGTGACATAGAGGCGGCCGCCAGCCAGTTCAACGCTGACCCGAACGCGGCGGCGGCTGACCCGGATGCGCAGGCCGAGCGGACGAACTTCAACCAGCTCGACCGGATCATAGTGCGCGTCAAGGACGCAGCGCTCGTGCCCTCCGTCGCCGACGTCGCGCGCCGCATGCTCGGCCGGCGGCACAATACCGTGGTGGATTTCGAGATCACCGTCCCCGAGCTGCTTCTGAAACAGGAGCAGCACACCAAGGACATCTTCAACGTCGTGCTCGGCGCGATCGCCTCGATCTCGCTGATCGTCGGCGGCATCGGCATCATGAACATCATGCTCGCGTCGATTCTCGAGCGCATCAAGGAGATCGGCGTTCGGCGCGCGCTCGGCGCAACACAGAAGGACATCCTCTTTCAGTTCCTGAGTGAGGCGGTGCTGATCAGCGTGGCCGGCGGGACGGCGGGGATCATCGTCGGCGTGGCGATCAGCATGGGCATCGAGCGGTTCGCGGACATCAAGACGATCGTGAGCTTCATGTCGGTCGCGGTCGCGTTCGGCGTGTCGTGTGCCGTTGGGCTCGCGTTTGGAATCGTCCCCGCGCATCGCGCGGCGCAGCAGGATCCCATCACCTGTCTCCGGTACGAATAACCCTGTGACATCCATGCCAAGGATTTCGGCGCTGCTCTGCGCAGCGCTCGCCGCTGCATCCGCCCCCGCCGTGGCGCGGAGCCAGCAGCCGCCCGCGCAGGTGATCACGCTTCAGCAGGCGATCGCGATGGCCCAGACTCAGGGGCCGCTGGCGCGTGCCGCAACAGCGCAGCGCGAGGCGGCACGCCAGCGCGACCGCGCATTCAATGCGCGACTCCTGCCGCAGATCTCGCTCGCCGGTTCGGTACCGTCGTACCAGCGCGCGATCACCCCCGTACTCCAACCAGACGGCACCACGCTCTACACGCCGCTCCAGCAGACGAGCTCGAATCTCGGCGTGAACATCACGCAGCAAATCCCGCTCACCGGCGGACAGCTCTCTTTCGGATCGTCGCTCTCGCAGCTCCAGCTTAGCGGGAGCCAGCAGTACAAGAGTTACACGACGGTCCCATATCAGCTCTCGCTGCAGCAGCCGCTCTTCCGCCCGAACGAGACGCACTGGAACGACCAGGAACAGGCGATCACCATCGAGATCGCCGAGCGCCAATACCTGGAGACGCGCGAGAACATCGCGATCGCCACGACCAACGCGTTCTTCGCGTTCTATTCAGCGCGCATCAACCTCGCGAACTCGGTCGCGAACGCCGCGGTGAACGACACGGTGTACACGCTGAACAAGGGACGATTTCAGGTCGGCAAGATCGGCGAGAACGATCTCCTGCAGAGCGAACTCGCGCTCCTGCGGGCGCGCGCGGCGGTGGATCAGGCCAAGCTCGATTTTGACCGGTCGCTGTCCGCGCTTCGCATCGTGGTGAACGTTCCGCCTTCGGCGGCGCTCGACGTGACCGTCGCGCCGGACGTTCCCGACTTTCAGGTCGATACGCTCATGGCCGTACGGCAGGCGCTGCGCAACCAGTCACAGGTTCGGCTGAATGAGTTCGGTGATGTGGACGCCAACCGGCGGGTGGCCGAAGCCAAGTTGTTCGGAGGCCCGGGCGCCTCGGTCACAGCCAGCTACGGCGTGAACCAGACAGCGGGCGTGCTCAGCCAGGCCTACCAGAGTCCGCTCGAGTCGCAGGCGGTCGCCGTGTCGCTCTCCACGCCGCTCTATCTCTTTGGCGCCCATTCCGCGGACGTTCAGGCGGCACAGGCGACTCGCGAAGCGGTGTTGGCCAGCAACAAGCTGTCGGTCGCGAATATCGAACAGGGCGCTCGCTACGCCGCACTCGGCCTCGATCAGGCGCGCCGCGGTCTCCTCATCTCAGCGAAGGCCGACACGGTCGGCAACAAGCGGTACGAGGTGGCCTACAACCGGTACGTCATCGGCAAGATCACCTACGCGGACCTGTACATATCGCAGCAGGAGAAAGACGCGTCGTTGCAGGCGTTTGTCGCCGCGCTGCAGCAGTACTGGGTGTCGTATTACCAGCTGCGCCTGCAGACGCTCTACGACTTTCAGAAGGGTGAGCCGATCAGGTAGGTTGCTGGATGCTGCTCGTCATCGACAACTACGACTCGTTCACGTACAACCTCGTCCAGTACCTCGGCGAGCTCGGCGAAAATCCGCGCGTGATCCGCAACGACGCGATCGGGGTGGACGAAGTTGACGCGCTGGGTGCGACGGCGATCGTGATCAGTCCAGGGCCCAAGACGCCGGCCGAGGCTGGGATTTGTGTCCCGGTCATCCGGCGCTACGGGCCGACGATCCCGATCTTGGGCGTGTGCCTCGGGCACCAGGCGATCGGCGAGGCATACGGCGGGAAGGTCGTGCGCGCGCCGCGCGGCGTGATGCATGGCAAGACCTCCAAAGTGCGTCACGACGGCAGCGGGCTGTTCGAGGGAATCCCAAGCCCTTTGGAGGTCATGCGGTACCACTCGCTCGTCGTCGAGGCAGCCTCACTGCCGCGCGCGCTTGTCGTCACGGCGACCGCCACCGATGACGCGAGCGAAATTCATGCCGTTCAGCACGCAACTCACCCTGTGTGGGGAGTGCAGTTTCACCCCGAGTCGATTCTAACCCAACACGGCAAGCGTATCCTGCAGAACTTCCTTACGCTCGCCGCGCGACCGGCAGCGTCGGGATTGCCTCGGTAGCTCGAGCCCGCCTGAGGGAGGAGATACTGCAACTGCTTCCGCGGATTTCACGGATCTCACGGATACGCAAGACAAAGACAAATTAGGGTACAGCAACCACCACCACGCTGTGGCCGCTGTAGTTCCCCAAATTGTTTTCTGTTGCTTATCCGCGAGATCCGCGAAATCCGTGGAAAGGCAGTTGATCCTGTAGATTCGGACCGGCACCGGCGGGATTGCCCCGGTAGCTCACGCGCGCCTGAGGGAGGAGATACTGCAACTGCTCTCCACGGATTTCACGGATCTCTTGGATACGCAAACGACAAACAATCCAAGGACCGGCAACTGCCGCGCTACGGCCGCTGTAGTTCCCCAAATTGTTTTCTGTTGCTTATCCGCGAGATCCGCGAAATCCGTGGGAGGCTTTTGCCGTTCTGGCTGACATGGCTCGCAGGCCAGTCGTGGCGCAGCCAGGGGTAAACCCGATTTCTCCCAAAGCTTTGCGCTAGGCGCGGCGGAGGTTTATCTTCCGTGGCGTGGATTTTGCGTCCGCGCCTCCCGAGCCGAGGGTGCTTCCATGAGCACCTTGATCGTGATCCCAGCCCGGCTGGGGGCCACCAGACTCCCCCGAAAACCGCTCCGCCTCCTCGGCGGCGAACCGCTCATCGCAAGAGTGTGGGAGCGGGTCGTCGGCATGGAGATTGCTGACGCCGTGGTCGTCGCGACCGACTCGCCGCAGATCGCTGATGCCGCACGCGCCGCTGGTGCGCGAGTCGCCATGACGCGCGAAGACCACCCATCGGGCACCGACCGGATCGCCGAAGTCGCCAACTCGGCCGAGTTCCGCGGGTACGACACGTTCGTGAACGTGCAGGGTGACGAACCATTCATCGGCGCGGACGCCGTCAGCGGCGCGCTCGATCAGGTCGTATCCGGGCGGTTTGCGCTCGGCACGGCCGCGTGCCGCGCCGAAACGGACGTGCTCGCGAACCCGGACGTGGTGAAAGTCGTGGCCGACCGCCACGGGCGCGCACTCTACTTTTCTCGCGCACCGATTCCGTTTCTGCGCGACGCCGGCGATCGCGCAACGCGGGACTCGCTCGTGCGCCAGCATGTTGGCGTCTATGCGTACACGCGCGAAGCACTGAACCGCTGGGTCTCGCTTCCGCCGCATCCGCTCGAAGTCTCCGAACGCCTCGAACAACTGCGCGCGCTCGCGGACGGCCTTGCCATCGGAGTGGCAGTGGTGGCGGCCGCCGAGGCCCGCGGCATCGACACCGAAGACGATCTCATAGCAGCAAACGCCCGCTGGAGCGCTGTTCATTTCACTCACAAAGTCGCCGGGACACACTAATGCCAAACACACCGACGCAGCCCCAGCAGTCCACCAAGTTCATCTTCGTGACCGGCGGCGTGGTCTCGTCGCTGGGCAAGGGAATCGCCGCGGCATCGCTTGGGCGGCTCCTCGTCGAACGCGGATTGCGCGTGACGATGATGAAGTTCGACCCATATATCAACGTTGACCCGGGTACGATGAGCCCGTTCCAGCACGGCGAAGTATTCGTGACCGACGACGGCGCCGAGACCGACCTCGACCTCGGCCACTACGAGCGCTTCATCGACCGTCCGCTCTCGCAGCAGAACAACGTCACGACGGGACGCGTGTACCTCAACGTGATCACCAAGGAGCGGCGCGGCGAGTTCCTTGGGTAAACCGTTCAGGTGATCCCGCACATCACAGACGAGATAAAATCCGCGATCCGGCGCATGGCCCCGGAGAACGACGTGGTGATCGTCGAAATCGGCGGCACCGTGGGCGACATCGAATCGCTGCCGTTCCTCGAGGCGATCCGGCAATTCCGCCACGACGTGGGGCGCGAGAACGCGCTCTTCATGCACCTCACGCTCGTCCCGTTTATCAGCGCGGCGGGCGAGGTAAAGACGAAACCGACGCAACACTCCGTGCGCGAGCTGATGGAAATTGGTATCCAGCCGGACGTGCTCATCTGCCGCACGGAGCGTCCGCTCGGCGAAGACGTGAAGCGCAAGATCGCGCTGTTCTGCAACGTCGAGTTCGGGGCGGTGATCGAGAGCCGCGACGTCCGGACCATTTATCAAATCCCCATTTCCTTTGCGGAGCAGGGGCTGGACGATCTCGTCTGCCGGAAACTCGGCCTCGAGGCCAAGGAGCCGGATCTCTCGGTATGGAAGATGATGGTGCAGCGGGTGCTCGACCCGCCGTCGAAGGTTCGCATCGCGGTCGTCGGCAAGTACACCGATTATGCGGACAGCTACAAGAGCGTGCAGGAGGCGCTGATCCACGGCGGGATCGCCAACGACGTCGGTGTCGAGATCGCATGGACCTCGAGCGACCTGTTCACCGACGATGCCGCCGCGCGCGCCATCCTCAAGGACGTGGACGCCCTCCTCGTGCCGGGTGGCTTCGGCGTACGCGGCGTCGAGGGAATGGTCGAGGCAATTCACGCCGCGCGAACGGGTGGCACTCCGTTCTTCGGCATTTGCCTGGGCATGCAGGTGGCGATCATCGAGTTCGCTCGTGATGTGTGCGGCCTCGACGATTCGAATTCGAGCGAGTTTGCGCCGGAGTGCTCGAGTCCCGTCGTGTCGCTCATGGAAAGCCAGCAGCACGTGCAGGACATGGGCGGCACCATGCGCCTCGGCGCGTATCCATGCCGGCTCCGGCCGGGCTCGAAAGCCGCCGATATCTACGGCGTGCCCGAAATCAGCGAGCGGCACAGGCATCGCTACGAGGTGAGCAACCAGTATCGCGACCTGTTCCAGGAAAAGGGGATGCGCCTCTCGGGCCTCTCGCCGGATGCGTCGCTCGTGGAGATGATCGAGCTTCCGGACCACCCGTACTTCGTGGCGTGCCAGTTTCATCCAGAACTGAAGAGCCGTCCGACGCGCCCGCATCCGCTGTTCGCGGCGTTCGTCGCCGCGGCGGTGGCCGCGAAGCGAAAGCGCGGCGAACCTGCCGCCGTTGCGCCGGCAGTTGCGTCGACGGCGGCCGCGGCGCTCGCAAAGGCGAAGTGAATGACCGCACGGCGAGCGCTTTTTCCGGGAGACCGCCTGTTCCTGATCGCGGGGCCGTGCGTCGTAGAGGGCGACGACCTGATGTTCCGCGTGGCGGATCACCTCGCGCGCCTCGCGGAGACCGTCCCGGGCGGCATCATCTTCAAGGCGAGCTTTGATAAGGCGAATCGGTCCAACTC
>JBOHTH010000261.1:0-2848 GCA_050733535.1 Gemmatimonadaceae bacterium
TGCGCCCTGGTGATATTCTCGTCGGCAAGATCACGCCGAAGGGCGAGACGGAGCTTTCGCCGGAAGAGAAGCTGCTGACGGCGATCTTCGGCGAGAAAGCGAAGGACGTGAAGGATTCGTCGCTGAAAGTTCCGCCCGGCATGGAAGGCGTCGTCATCGACTGCAAGATCTTCTCGCGCATCGAGGACCAGGTGGTCGAGAAGGACCGCGGCGAGCGCATCGGCGAAGTTCGCCGGCTCGAAGGCGAAGAGAAGGTGCGCGTGAACGACGTGCGCGACAGCGAACTGAAGGAGATCCTCGACGGTCAGGTCATCGCGCTCGCGCTCAAGTCGGGCACGGTGGAAGAGGCGATCCCCGCGGGCACGACGCTCTCGGGCGAGGTGCTCGGCGACCTGCGGCTCGCGACGCTCGATCTCAAGACATTCCGCGTCGAGAACAAGAAGGTGAACGAGCAGGTGCGCGAGATTGTCGAGGCGGCCAACGAAGTGAAGGCCCGCATCGAGGAGAAGGCCGAAGAGCGCATCGACCGCATCCTGCAGCCGGACGAGCTTCCGCCCGGCGTGATTCAGCTCGTGAAAGTCTATCTCGCCGAGAAGCGCAAGATCTCGGTGGGTGATAAAATGGCCGGCCGCCACGGCAACAAGGGTATCGTGGCGCGCATCGTTCCCGAGGAGGACATGCCGTTCCTCCCCGACGGACGCCCGGTCGACATCGTCCTCAACCCGCTCGGCGTGCCGAGCCGCATGAACGTCGGGCAGATTCTCGAGACCCACCTCGGGTGGGCCGCGAAGATCCTTGGCTTCTACGCCAAGACGCCGGTGTTCTCCGGCGCGAGTGAAAAGGAAATCGGCCTGCTGCTGCGCCTGGCGGCGCTGTCGTGGTCGCACCATGCGCTCGAACTCAAGAGCGCGAAGCTCGCGATTTCGGATATCGAGATCAAGGGTTTCCTCGACGAGCTTCGTCCCGCGATTGGCGAGGAGAAGGTCGAGCTGCTGCATGACGCGAACGTCAACGAACTTGGCGGGCGCGGCATGTCCGTGGTTTCCAAGGACCTGTTCCACCGTGTGCGCGACTACATCGCGGACGCGGCCAAGGAGCTCGCGGATCGCGAGCACGCGGACCTCCGAAACTCGATCGCGTTCCACGAGACGGAGTCAGCGAACGAGGAACTGCCGGCGGCACGCCGCGCCGACATCAAGAAGGCGCTCAAGGAACTCGAGCATCGCAATGCGCTCAGCGCCTCGGAGCTGCTCGCCGAGAAGGGTTTCCCCGCGCTGGCCGTCATGGCCGGCAGGAAGTCCGAGGGCGACGTGGACGAGGCGAGCAAGGAGATCATCCGCGCGGCGGGGCTGATGCCGGGCGGCAAGATCAACCTGCGCGACGGCCGGACGGGCGAGAACTTCGCCTCGCCGGTGACGGTCGGCAACGTGTACATGCTGAAGCTTTCGCACCTGGTGGACGACAAGATCCATGCGCGGAGCATCGGACCGTACTCGCTCGTGACGCAGCAGCCGCTCGCCGGCAAGGCGCAGTTCGGCGGCCAGCGTTTCGGAGAGATGGAAGTGTGGGCGCTGGAGGCGTACGGTGCGGCGCACACGCTGCAGGAAATTCTCACCGTGAAGTCGGACGACGTGAACGGCCGGTCGCGCGTGTACGAGGCGATTGTAAAGGGGCAGAACCTGCCCGAGCCGGGCACGCCTGAATCGTTCAACGTGCTCGTGAAGGAATTGCAGGCCCTCGGTATCCACGTCACCATGGATGCCAACGCTGAGGGTGGTTACAGCGGTTTGCCTTTCAGCTCAGGCGAGGAATAACACATGATTGATTTCCGCAGCGCGCGCGAGACTCGCGCATCCGCTTTCGATTACATCCAGGTCCGCATCGCTTCTCCGGAAGAGATCCGCGGTCCCAGGGATTCCAAGGAACGCGAACGGCTCGAAATGGCCGGTCTGCGTTCGTGGTGGTCATGGGGCGAAGTCACGAAGCCCGAGACCATCAACTACCGCTCGTTCAAGCCGGAAAAGGACGGCTTGTTCTGCGAGCGCATTTTTGGTCCGGTCAAGGACTGGGAGTGCCATTGCGGTAAGTACAAGCGCATCCGTTATCGCGGAGTGATCTGCGACCGTTGCGGCGTCGAAGTCACCCTGAGCAAGGTCCGTCGTGACCGCATGGGGCACATCGAGCTCGCCGTTCCCGTCGCGCATATCTGGTTCTTCAAGACTCTTCCGAGTCCGATGGGCAATCTCCTCGACCTCACGCTCCGTGATCTCGAGAAGGTGATCTACTATTCGAACTACGTCGTCATCGAGCCGGGCGACCAGGAAGTGCATACCAACGAACTGCTCGACGAAGAGCAGTACCTCACGCTGCGCGCCAAGGCGAAGGACGAGGGCGATACCGCGTTCTCCGCCGATATCGGCGCGCCCGCGGTTCGCGAGCTCCTCCGCCGCCTGGACGTCGACAAAATCGCCGACGAGCTCCGCGCGCAGGTGATCGTCGAGACGAGCCAGCACAAGAAGAAGCAGCAGCTCAAGCGCCTGAAGATCGTCGACGCCTTCCGCAACTCGGGCGAAAACGGCGACGTGCGCAACAAGCCGGAGTGGATGATCCTGGACGTCGTCCCGGTGATCCCGCCCGACCTGCGTCCGCTCGTTCCGCTCGACGGCGGCCGTTTCGCCACGTCCGATCTCAACGATCTCTACCGGCGCGTCATCAATCGTAACAACCGTCTCAAGCGGCTGATCGAACTGCGGGCGCCGGACATCATCATCCGCAATGAAAAGCGCATGCTGCAGGAAGCGGTGGACGCTTTGTTCGACAACGGCCGTCGCGGCCGGGTGATCACGGG
>JBOHTH010000262.1:0-6811 GCA_050733535.1 Gemmatimonadaceae bacterium
CACGGTCGTCACGTCGGCCGCCAACCTCGGGATCAGCCCGCTAAGCCTTCGGCTTGGTGCGGGACAGTATGACCCGAACGACTACGTTTCGAGCCCGCAGTATCTAAACAACCCGGTGTCGGTAACGCTTACGAGTTCCGACCCAACCACAGTGACGGTGCCCTCGCCGATCGTGATGCCGTCCGGGTCGTATTATCAGTACTTCAGTACCACGGCATTGATTCCGGGAACCGCGACCGTCACGGCGAGCGCACCGAGCTGGGCCAGCGCCACGAGGTCGGTGCGCGTCACGACGCCAAAGCTCGGCGTGTCGGGCGGGACGACGTTGAATACGACGTCACCGGCATCGTCGTTCACCGTGTACGCGGAAGATTCGACGCTCGGCGTTCACTATCGCACCAACGCACTCGCCGTGACCGTGTCGTCAAGCGATCCAACGGTGTTCACGGTGAACTCGTCATCGCTGACGATTCCCGCCGGACAGCAATATGTGACTACGGGAAACGTGACGCCCGTCGGCGGGGGCTCTGCATGGCTCAAGGTCACCGCGAGCGGCCACATCGCCGATTCCACGCTTTACACCGTCGTTGGGCCGAAGCTGAGTTTCTCCTGGACCTCGAACCTGATCGGCCTCGGGCAGATCGATCAGAACCTGAGATATGTGCAGGGGCCGAACTACGTCACCTCGCCGCTGACGGTGAGCATCGCGAATCCCCACGCATCGATCGTCAGCGTGCCGTCGAGCGTCATTATTCCGACCAGCAACTATTACGTGTATTTCGACGTGCAGGGCGCGGGGCTCGGCAAGGACACGTTGATCGCCAGCGCGCCCGGTTATCAGCCGGACACCGCGGTATATACCGTCACGACGCCGCGACTCGTGCTCTCCGGCGGCGGCAACCTGCAGAACTTCGGACCGGCGCAGACGTTCACTGTCTATCCGGCGGATTCGGCGCGCGCCACGCACTCCACAGTCGCGCCGTTGATCCTCACGTACACCTCCTCGGATCCCACGGTCTTCACGGTCACCGGCAGCGACACGATTCAGGCCGGAGCGATTTATACCCAGCACGGCGCGGTGCTGCCGACTGGCGCCGGGACCGCCAAGCTGATTGTGAGCGCACCGGGGTACCTGCCCGACTCGGTGACATATACGGTGCTGACTCCACAGATCAGCTTCAGCTTCGCCCACAACTATATCGGCAAGCGACAGTTCGATGTGAATCCAGCGTACATCCAGACGCCGAGCTACCGGACGTCGCCGCTCACCGCCACGATCACGCAGCTTCATCCAACGGTCGACTCGCTCTCGGCGACGACAGTCGTCATTCCATCCGGCACGTATTACACCTATTTCAACTACGCCGGCCTCAATACGGGCGCCGACACGATGATCGTGACCGCACCGGGCTACATCCCGGACACCGCAGTGCTCACGGTCACGTCGCAGCGCCTCTACACCAGTGGTGGCGGACTGCCTGGGACTGCGCTGACGACCAGCCTGCCGTCCACGGTCACCGTATACGCGGCCGACACCGTGAACCAGGTGCACTACTCGCTCGACACCATCGCGATCAACGCGCTGTCGAGCAACTCGGCCGTCATCCAGCCGACCGCGGCACTGATCCATCTGCTCAAGAGCACGCAATACGTCCAGCCGATCGTCGCGTACACGGGGCCGGGATCAGCGTCGGTAACGTATTCCGATTCGGCGGGAGTGTACCTGCCTGTCACGACCAACACGGTCGCCGTCACCGGCCCGTCGCTCACTATCAACAACGGCACGCCGAACCTCGGCCTGCGCCAAAATAGTGGTACGTCCGGCCTGAACATGCAGGTGCCGAACAACGTCACCGGGTCGGCGCTGGTCATCGCCCTTACGAGTTCCGATACGACTGTCGCCACGGTTCCGGCCACGGTGACAATTGGTGTCGGCGCTTACTACGTCTATTTCCCCGTCACGGCGCATGACGCGACCGGCACGATCCAGATTACCGCGACGGCCACGGGGTACGGCGCAGCAACCACGAACGTGCAGGTGGAGCAGCCGAAATTCCTGATCAACATGACCTCATCGCTCAACACGACGTCGCCGGCGCAGACCGTTGGCGTCTACGCCGAGGATTCGCACGGCGGCGTTCACTACGCGAATGAAGACGTCGCGGTCACGCTCGCATCGACGAACTCCCTCGCCGGCACGATTGATTCGTCAGTCGTCGTGATTCCGGCCGGAAGCTCAGGCAACTTCAACGCGAGGTTCATCGCCGGCGGCCAGGCCGGCACCACGACGATCTCGGCGACAGACACACGCCCGGCCGCGTATCGGTACACAACGTCCACACAGAACGTGGCGGTCAACACGCCGACGCTCACGATGTGGGGCACGATCGCGCTCGGCATCGGACAGTACTCCGACCAGACGGTGTACGCCGCGGACTATCAGACCAGCGCGCTGACGGTATCGTTCGCGCACGCCAGCTCGGCAACAACGACGCCGGCGAGTGTGGTCATTCCGGTGAGCTCGTACTACAACAGCGCGGTGCGCGTGACGGGCGTCAGCGCCGGCACCGACACGGTCACGGCGTCGGCGACGGGTGAGAACTCGGTGAAGGGCGCCGTGGTGGTGGCGCTGGGGCACGTCGACCAGAACAGCGGCTGGCCGAGCACGCTCAGTCTGGCAACGAGTGACTCGGTGCACGTAACGATTTACGCGCGCGACGCGTCGGGGAACACACATTATGTGACGGCAGCGACCACGTTCAATCTGGCTGCCGACGCACATATCGGCTTCTCCGACGGCACATCGCCGATTACGAGCATCACAATCCCGGCGGACCAGCAGGTGGCGTCGTTCTGGATCAAGGGAACGAGCGCGGGTACGAGTACCGTGACCGTCTCGAACGCGAACTATGTGACGTACACTTCGAGCATCGTGGTGAATCCATGACCACCAGAACGCACGTGATTGGCGCGGCAGCAGCGTTGCTGGTCGCGTTGAGCCCTGCACGCGTGGTCGCACAGGGCCCGCCGCCGCGCGTTGCACCCCGCGCGCCCGCGACCACCGCGCCGGCATCGACCGCGAGTGCGACGCCGGCACCGTTGCTCGTGCCCGCGACTGCGCCAACCCCGCCAGCACCGCAGAAAGTCGTCACCCCGGCCTCCGCACTGCCGCCCTCGGACAACGCGGTCGCGCTCTGCATGAACGGAACGTTCGTGAACAAGCCGGGCACGCCTGCCGACTGTGCCGGCCGCGGCGGACTGCGGGTCGCGTTCACGTCACACCTCAGAACACCGCCGCCGGCGCCGGGAACACCCGCCGCCGCGGCCGCTGCGGCGCAGCGGCTTTCGAATGTTCGCGCAGTCAGCGCCTCGATGGCGCCCCCGGTCGGCGCAACCGCGCGCTGCAAGGACGCGACGTACATCACCGGCACCCCGTCGCCGACGATGTGCGATGCGCACGGCGGCGTCGCGGTGACTTTCCCGGCAGCAAGGCGCACCCCAGCAGCACCGGCTCGACGACCCTGACCGCGTCGCGGGGTCGTCCTTTCGCCCGGCGCCCGGCAAGCGTACGTTTTCCCGCTGTTCCCGCCGCTCCGATGACGCCGGCCGCCGCCCCTCTCTCACTCGGGACGGCGGCCGCTCTTCCCCGCGACACCACATGCCCGCTCCGTCCAAACCCGCCCGCCACGCGTCGCGCCGCCGCCTCGCCATTCTCGGCGTGGCGTGCGTCGCAGCAACGCTCAGCTGCAACCGCGATGTCACCGGGCCGAACGGCGGGCGCCTCGTCCACGGTCTCTCGTGGAATTCCGTTTTTCCGCGGCCGCTGCGCGACGTCGGCGGCCTCAGCGCCGGCGTCGTTGACTTCAACCGCGTGCACGTCGTGCTCCTCCACAGCGACGGCACCATCGCGCTCGACTCGACGATTTCGTTCGCCTCCGGCACCGACTCGCTGACCGTCAGCCTCAGCGTCCGCCTGCTCACGGACGCGCCGGCCAGCGGCGAACCGATGGAGCTCGACCTCGCGTACATCAACGCAGCCAGCGACACCGTATTCAAGGGCGGCCCGATCCCGATCATCGCCGCGCCACCGCCGGTCAGCGGCGGCATCAACCCACCCGTCCAGATTCCCGTCACCTACACGGGACCCGGCGCAAGCGCGACGTCGGTCGTCATCGCACCGCGCATCGACTCGGTCGGCGGCGCCGCGCCATTCAGCTTCACGGCCGTCACGAAAGACGCGGGCGGCAAGGTTACCTCCGGAACGCCCGTCATCTGGACGTCGCTCGACCCGACCATCGCGACCATCACCGCTCCGGCCGCAGGCACCGGCGTTGCGCTGAACGTGGGCGGCACCGCGCGCATCGTCGCGCAGCTGCTCAACGGCGCGGCTGACACCGTGCATGTGGTCGTCACGGTGGCGGGCGCGGCCACACACACGTGGACCGGCGCGACCAGTAACGCGTGGACGACGGCCAGCAATTGGTCGCCGGCTAGTGTGCCCGGCTCCGCCGATTCTGTGTTCATTCCCGTGGCCGCGACGCTGCCGACGCTCTCCGCGAGCACCACTGTAGGCGCAATCGTCGTCGACACCGGAGCACCGCTTACGATCACAACCGGCGCGACGCTCACGGTCAACGGTGCGATCGATGCGACCGGCGGCATCGTCGGCACAGGCAGCGTCGTGCTCGCAGGTTCGAAAACAGCCACGGGATTCGTCTCCATGCCGGTGACGGTGACCGGCAGCTACACGCTGAGCAACATTTTCGATGTGGCCGGCACCCTTGCAATCCAGTCCGGCGGCATTGTCCTCAACGGCAGCGTGCTTGCCGTGAGCGGCGATTTCTCCACGTCGGGCACCGGCACGCTGACGATGACGAACAGCGACGACGTCGTGAGCATCACCGGGAACGCCACGTTCGCCGGAGGCTCGACCGTCGGCCGCCTGACGGACGGCCAGCTTGCGGTTTCGGGAAACTTCACGCAGTCGGGCCCGGCGAGCACCTTCGCGCCGAGCGGTAATCACCTGTTCGCAACGGTGGCGGACGCGCCGCAGTCGGTGAACGTCGCGGCACCCGGCACCGCGATCTTCCAGAATTTCGTAAGCGCGAACGCACAGCTCGTCACGATCACGTCGCCGATTGTCATCCTGGGGAACGCCGCCATTGGCGGTCCCGTGACCACCGGGGCGAACGCGCTCACGATCGACGGCGCGCTCACGGATCCTGCGGCGCTGCTCACCACGCCCGCGCTCACGCTCGCGAACACGGCGTTCCCGCTCGATCCGTCGACGCTCGCGATCTCGTCGAATGTCACGTTCACCGGCGCAGGTGCGGCACTGCAGGGACCGCTCGAGGTGTTCGGGTCAGTGACGGTGTTCGGCGGGAACCTGCGGCTCAACGGCGAGCCGATGGCCGTGACTGGTCCGTTCACGACGACCACCAGCGGCACGCTCACGATGAACAACCCCGCGGACACACTGTTCGTGGGCGGCGAGGCGACGTTCGCCGGAGGCTCAGAGGCCGGATTGCTCACGGACGGCACGCTCGGCCTTCGGCAGGGGCTCGTCGTAGGCGGTGCGGGACAGTTCAGCGCGAGCGGCAATCATGTGACGCTTCTTTCGGGACCAGTGCCCGTCCCGTCCGCGTGTCTCTGCTCCACCGCGCCGGTGGCATCGCGCAGTGCGACGAGTGCGGCGGCACCCGCGGGCACTGCTGCACAGAAGATCGCCGCGCGGCGCGCGAAGGCGGCGGCCGCGAGGCAGACGATGCCGGCACGACGGGCGGCGCTGGCGGCGGCGCGCCAGGTGCTCGCGGCGAAATGGCCGTCACGTGCACTCTCCGCGCGCCGGGCCGCAGTCGCTGGGCCTGCGGCAGTGCGCGCGGCCAAGGTCGCGCCGGTAACGATCAGCGCAGCGGCGCGTGCGCGGATCAACGCGAACCACGCGCCGATGCCGACACTGCGAGCGCTGCCGTCCATGCCGTCGCTGCGGTCGCTCCCGGCGCGGGCGGGCGTGTCACACGCGGTCGTGGCGCCAACGGCGCCGCGCACCGGCACCGCGCTCGCGGCCAGCCCGGCGCGCGGCACGAGCTTCAACATTCCGGGTGTGAGTGACAGCGCCGTCTACGTCGCGTTCGGCGACACAACAGGGAACCACTTCGCAAACGTCCGCGTGAGCGGCCAGACGGACTGGCTGACGGCAGCGAACGTCATCGGCAAGATGCTCGTCGACACGACCGGTGACATCGAAGGCAATGGGCATCTGCTGATCAGCGACTCCATGTTCGTCTCGGGAACCGGAGTCGTCGAGCCCGAGGCAGTCGAACTGCTCAGCGCGCTGTCGGATTCGGGGTTCTTCTCGCCCGACACAACGCTGTTCTCCGCAGCAGGGTCGCAGACGATGCCGTCGTTTGCCGTGGGAGAGTGCCCCGGGCCGTTGTCCTGCGAGGTCGCGTACGAGAACGTGATCGTCAAGTCGCCGGCGCTCGGAATCGTCGCCAACGACGGGTTCCAGGTGGAAGTGTTCGGATCGCTGTTCATCGTGAGCTCGGGACAGCTGCGTATCGGCGTGCCTGATTCGGTCGGCTGCTTCGGATGCGAGTCCGACGAACTGTTCGTGGGCGGCGCGCTCGAGACGCACGGCAACGGCACGCTCCGGATGACAGACACCAACCAGCCGTCCATCTCAGTCGACGACAGTGCGTATTTCGCGGGGGGAAGCACGGCCGGCCTCCTCACGCAGGGCGAGAGCGACTTCTTCGGGAACTTCCGGCAGGCGGGGTCGGCAGGTGCGTTTGCCGCCACCTCGCCGCAC
>JBOHTH010000263.1:0-3429 GCA_050733535.1 Gemmatimonadaceae bacterium
GCCACTGCGTCATCGGCGATCATGTGTTCATGGGCGGTCTCGCCGGGGCGCACCAGTTCACCTGGATCGGGGCGCACGCGATCATCGGCGGGTTCGCCGGCGCGGCGGTCGCAAAGGCGGGGTTCGGCGCGCTGCTGTGGGGCCGCAAGTGGATCGAGACGCTGTCCGCAATCGTGGTCTCTCCGATGCTTGGCATGGCGATCGGGTTCGTGCTGATGGTGCTGGTCTACAACGTTTTCCGGCGCGCCTCGCCGCGCCGGATCGACAAGCTGTTCCGCCCGGGCCAGCTGCTGAGTTCGGCGCTGCTGAGTGTGGCCCACGGCACCAACGACGCGCAGAAGACCATCGGAGTGATCGTTGCGCTCCTCGTTGCGTCGAAGGGGAGGTTCGCGGCGCAGACCGGGTTGATGTCGAACCTGTACGTCGAGAGCATGGATACGATTCCGGTGTGGGTAAAGGTCGGCGCATTCACCTGCATCTCGCTCGGAACGCTGTTCGGTGGGTGGCGGATCGTGCATACGATGGGCTCGCGCATCACCAAACTGCGTCCGGTGAACGGATTCTGCGCAGAGACCGGAGCGGCGCTCGTGATCCTTTCGGCGTCCAGCTTGGGGATTCCGGTGAGTACGACGCATACGATCACCGGAACGATCGTTGGCGTCGGTGCGACGAACCGACTCTCTGCGGTGCGCTGGGGGGTGGCGCGCCGGATCGTGTGGGCCTGGGTCCTGACAATCCCAGCCTCCGCGATCATTTCGTCGGTGGTCTACCTCTTGCTGGCGCGCCTCATCGCTGAGTAACCGCGCCGACGGACTTGCTGAGCGCGTATTGCGCCTTGTCGAACTCCGCGATCGCCGTCACGTAGTCGCCGCGGGCCTGCGTTACCGCCTGTTGCGCCTGTATGTCTTCGAGCACGATCCCCACGCCGAACTCGCGGCGCGCCCGCGTGAGGCGCAGCGTCTCGGTTGCCGTCTCGAGCGCACGGGCCGACAGCGCGATCTGCTCGCCAAGCGCGCGCACTCGCGCGAGGCCCGAGACCACTTCTGCCGCGACGATGTCGCGCTCCTTCGCGTCGTTCAGGCGCGCCGATGCGAGCTGCGCCTCCGACGCGTCGATGCGCGCGAGGTCGAAGAGACCACCGGGGCCGATCCGCCAGGACAGCCCAACCGCGTAATCGGTCATCGCGCCGACGCGCGTACGCCCGCTGTCAGGCCCGCCTCCGAGAGCCCCCGTGAACACCTGGGCGCCCACGGCCGGAACGAGGGCGCCGTATCGTGCCGCGCTGCGCGACGCCTCCGATGCGGAGACGACGGCCGCCGCTTGCCTCACCTCTGGCCGGCCACGAAGCGCGCGGGCAACAAGAGAGTCGGACGCCGAGGCTGTATCCACGAGCACGAGCGGGACGAGGTCGGAGTCACGCGGGACCAGTTCGACGTTCGCGTCGAGGTGCAGCGTCTTGGCCAGTTCCACTGCGGCGACGCGCTGCTGCGCGATGGCATCGCGCAGCACGACCTGGTAATGATCCGTCTGGGACTCGACGCGCAGCTCGTCCCCGCGAAAGGCGATGCCCAGTGCGACGGCTTCGTGGATCTGGTTCTGGTAGTCCTGCGACGTCGCGATCGCCGCGCGCACGACGTCGACGAGTGATTTCGCCTTTGCGAGATCGAAGTACTGCTGGGCGGCGCGAACCGTGGACACTTGGCGCTGCGCCGACAGCCCCTCGCCTGACGCCGTGACGAGACGGCGCGCGACCAGTGAGTTGAAAATCGCGTCACCCACCGCGATCTGCGCACCGAACGCTGCGCCGGGCGAATACGAACTGTAGTTGGCACCTGAGATGACGCCCGACGGTGACGCCTGCGCGAGGCCGTCGCGCCGGTGATAGCCGACGCCGGGCGACACGGACGGAATGAACAGCTCCGTGGCGCCGGTCCGCGCCGCTTCCGCCTGGTGCAGCGCCTCGCGCGCGAGCTGCACGTCGAGATTCTGTGCGTCCGCAAGGCGCAGCGCCGAGGGCAGGTCGATCAGGGCCGGCCCGGCCTGCGCTGCCGCGCGTGCTGCGGTCAGGACGAACAGCACCACCGCGAGAGAACGCCTCATGGTTTCGCCACGCTCACCGTTTGTCCATCCGTGAGCCCCTGCTTGCCGGCGACCGCGAGCACGTCGCCGGCGGCGACGCCGTCGGTGATCTCCACATGCGTCGCGTCGCGGAAGCCGGTCTTCACGGGGCGCTTGTGGACCGTATTGCCCGTGACGACGAACACCGACGTCCCGGCCTTCTCGACCACCACTGCCTCCGCCGGCACGAGCAGGGCGTTGGCTCGGCGTTCTACGTCGAGGCGAACGCTCGCGTACATCCCGGCCCGCAGCACGCCCGACGCGTTCGGCAGTTCGATTTCGGTGAGCATCGTCTTGGTCGACTCATCAAGCGCGTTGGCGAAGCGCGTGACCGTGCCGCGGAACGTGCGCCCGGGCAGCTCGTCAACGGTGATCGTGGCCGGCAGTCCGTCGCGGACCAGCGGAACCTCCGCCTCGGGCACGTACACCTGCACTCGCAGGCGCGACTCGTCCATCACGGTTACCAGGGCGGCGCCTTGCGGCGTACTTCCCGTCGTTGCTGCGGGGATGAATGCGCCCGGATCCACGTAGCGTGCCGTGACCACTCCGGTGAACGGCGCGGTAATGCGTGCGAACGCGAGGAGCGCCTCGGTGCGCTGCAGCTTTGCCGCCGCCACTTGCGACTGGCCGCGAAGATCGTCCACCGTCTGCGGCACCACCAAGTCTGGCGCCTTCTGGCGCGCTGCGGCCATGCGCTCGTAGTTCCCGCGCGTTACCTCGGCCTCCGCCTTGAGTTGTGTCTCGTCCGCCTGCAGTTCGGGCACCTCGATCTGGGCCAGCACCTGCCCCTCTTTCACGGCGTCGCCCTTGTCGACCATGATGGTCTTGAGGTAGCCAGAGACCTTCGCGTACAGCGTCGCCGATTGCAGCGCGAGGATGCGAAAGGACGGAAGGGTGATCGTGCGCGTAATGGGTCCGCGCGAGGGCACCACTGTGCGAATAGTTGGCGGCGGGGTCGTGGCGCCAGACGACGCGGGCGGCGCGCCGCCGCACCCCGCGACGAGCGCGGCCGCGACGACGATGGCTGCGCCGCGAGTCCATATCAGTGCGCGGTTCTCGAGCATCTTCATCAGTACTCGTTCCGGTTGTTGTTCACGCATGTTCAAAGACAGCGCTCTCCGGGTGGTCCGGATCGAGCGACGGTGAGAGACGATTCGCGCCTGACTGCACGATGGCGAAGACGGAGGGAACAACGAGCAGCGTGGCGGCGGTGGCCACGAGCAGGCCTCCGATCACGGCGCGTCCAAGCGGCGCGGCCTGCGGGCCCGCCTCTCCCACGCCGAGGGCCATGGGCATCATGCCCGCGATCAT
>JBOHTH010000264.1:0-8084 GCA_050733535.1 Gemmatimonadaceae bacterium
CCGATGCTCTGCGCGGCGCGCGCTCCGGCGGAGCCGCTCACGCTGCTCGATGTCGGGACCGGCGCGGGCGACATTCCGGAACTCGCGCGGCGCGTCGCGAAGCGCCACGGCGCGACCCTGTTCACAACGGGGCTGGAAGTCACGGCAGCGCTCGCCGCGACGAGCCGCCCACGGAGCGGCGCTGCGGTCGTGGCCAGCGCGCTCGCGCTTCCGTTCGCCGACCACAGCGTGGACATCGTGAGCTGTTCGCAGCTGCTCCACCACTTTGAGGCAGCGGAGGGCGCGCAGCTGCTTGCGGAGATGAATCGGGTGGCCCGGCTCCGGGTGGTCGTCGCCGATCTGCGCCGCGCGTGGCCCGCCGCGATCGGCTTCTGGTTCGCGAGTCACGCGCTCGGATTTCACCCGGTCACGCGGCGCGATGGCGTGGTGTCAGTCCTCCGCGGGTTTCGCGCCCATGAACTCTCGGCCGCGGTGGCCGCCGCGACCGGATGCCGCCCGGCGGTTCGCAACCGCCGCGGTTTCCGCGTGACGGCGAGCTGGGTGCCCGCATGAACAGCGTCGCGCAGCGTGCCGCATACGATCTTGGACCCATGCCGCTCGGCCGCCCGATGCGCACCGTGGACGAAGCGTTCGTGCGCGCGCCTGCCGAACTGATGTTTCGCATCACCCGCGATGTGGAGCAGTGGCCGGCGCATCTTCGGCATTATCGCTTCGTGCGCTTTCGCGAACGGGCCGCCGACGGCGGCGGCGTCGTCGAGATGTCCGCCAACCGCCCGTTCGGCCCTCTCAACTGGCCGACCTGGTGGCTCTCGGAGATGCAGGTGGTGAGCGGCGGCGGCGCGACACCCGCGATCCGTTTCCGTCACATCGGCGGTATCACGAAGGGCATGGACGTCGAGTGGCGGTTCGAGTCTCGCGCCGGAGGGACACAGGTGGAACTTGTGCACGCGTGGAACGGCCCGCGCTGGCCGCTGATCGGCGTATTTGCCGCGACCATGGTGATCGGGCCGGTCTTTGTGCACGGAATCGCGTCACGCACGCTCGCCGGGCTCGCGCATATCGCGGAACGTGACGCGGGCGGAGGCGCGCGCCCGTGACCGCGCGGCGCGTGGCAATCACCGGTATCGGGGCCATTACTCCGATTGGTACTGGACGCGTGAACTTTTGGAACGGGATTCTCGCCGAACGCTCTGCCGTGCGGTCGATGACGCGTTTCGACCCGTCGATCTTTCGCTCGCACAACGCCGCCGAAGTGGACGACTTCCGCGCGGATGAGCATATCGACGCCAAGCGCGCCAGGCGGCTGGACCGCTTTGGCCAGTTTTCCGTGGCCGCGGCGCGCATGGCGCTAGAGGATTCCGGCATCCGGCTCGAGCGCGAGGATCGCGAGCGCATCGGCGCGATGATGGGAACGGCATTGGGCGGGATCGGCTATGCGGAGGACCAGCTCGGCCGCTTTCTCTCGGCGGGACTGCGCGCCGTCGACGCGACGCTCGCGCTCGCAGTGTTCGGCGGCGCGGCAAGCTGCAACATCGCGATCGAGTTCGGCGTCAGCGGACCAAACTCCACGAACGCGATGAGCTGCGCGAGCGGGACCATGGCGATCGGCGAGGCGTTCCGGCAGATCCGGCACGGCTATGCCGACGTCATGATCGCCGGTGGCGCCGAGGCGCCGCTGGCGCCGCTCTGCTTCGGCGCGTTTGCGCTGATCCGCGCCATGAGCACGCGCAACGACGACCCCGCGCACGCGTCGCGCCCGTTCGACAAGGACCGCGACGGGTTCGTGATGGGCGAAGGGGCGGTGGTGCTGATCCTCGAGGCGTGGGACCGCGCCGTGGCGCGCGGCGCGGAGGTCTACGCCGAGCTGTGCGGCTACGGGACCACCAACGATGCGTATCACATGACGGCACCGCTCCCAACGGGTGCGCAGGCCGCGCGGTCCATGCGCCTCGCGCTCAGCGACGCGCATCTCGCGCCGACCGAAATCGGGTACATCAACGCACACGGCAGTTCGACGCCGCTGAACGACCCGAGTGAGACGCTCGCGATCAAGCAGGTGTTCGGCGACCACGCGCTGCGGATTCCGGTGAGCGGGACCAAGGGCTACTACGGGCATGCGCTGGGAGCGAGCGGCGCGTTCGAGGCGGCCATCTGCGCCCTGTCGCTCGGCGAAGAATGGATCCCGCCGACGGTGAACCACGACGCCCCTGACCCGGCGTGCGACCTTGACTATGTTCCGCGGACGGGCCGCATGGCCCGTGTCGAGCATATCATGAGCAATTCGTTCGGGTTCGGCGGCATCAACGCCGCGCTCGTCCTCCGGAGGGCCTCTTGATGTCCGAAGTTGAGGCGGATCGCGAGCGGGTCATCCAGACGCTCTGCGCGCACTTCGCACACGACAACCTGAACACGCAGGAACTCGAACTCCGCTTCGAGCACGCGTACAAGGCGCACACAAGCGCCGAACTGCGCGCCTTGGTGGCGGGGCTCCCTGCGCTGCCGCCGGAGGAAATGCCGCCGGCTCCGCTTTACGGCGTCGCCCGCGCCGGCCAGGCGGATCCCGACGACAAGCGCCATCTGGTACTGATGTCGAACGTCCGCAAGAAGGGCCAGTGGACGCCCGCGCGAAACAACAGCGTCACATGCGTAATGGGAAGCGCGGTGTTCGACCTTCGGGAGGCGTCGATCCTCGAGGGCGAAACGCACTTCGATCTCAAAGTCGTGATGGGAGAGGTCGAGCTGATCGTGCCGCCCGGATTGCGCGTCGAGGCGGACGGGTTCGCGATCATGGGGGAGTTTGACGACGCGCACAGTTCCGATCTCGCGGACTCGCACGCGCCGGTGATCCGCATAACGGGCACGGTGGTCATGGGCGCCGCCCGCATCAAGACGCGCCTCCCCGGCGAGTCGGGCCTGCAGGCGTGGCGGCGAAGAATGGTTGAACGCGGCCTCTAGCCCGCTCCCAAGCGTCCGCCGGATTCGACCGGTCGCCGCGCCGCGTCAGTCTTCGATTTCGAACAGGTACTCGAGTTTCGTCAGCGCAATCATCTGCTTCACCTGCACCGGCGCATGCAGCAGCTTGACCGCGATCATCCGTTCGCGCGCCCGTTTCTGGACGAGCACGAGCACACCGAGTCCGCTCGCATCGATACCGGTCGTATGCTGCAGCTCGATCACCACCCGCGTTCCATTGCGCTGTACGACGCGCTCGAGATGTTCGAGCGCCGCGCGCCGAAAGTCGAGGCGCGACGCTGAATCCAGGTGCGGCGGTGCGATGAGGACTTCGTTGTAATTCTCAGCGACCAACATGGTGCGTTCCTCCGCGTGGAGCGGGAGCACACCGCGCTGCCATGAAAAACCGTTCGCCGACCGGAGCCGGTGAGGCTCCGCCCAATGTCATTCGGCAACCGGACGATCTCGCGAACCACGCCGAGATTCCTGGCTTTGCGGCCCCGCCTCGCGACGGGTGTGCCCTTCTCGTGAATGCGAACTTCGACTGTGTCCCCTATCTTCGCGAGAACCATGCCAAAGCGGCCACAGCCGTAACACATTGATGGTCAATGACTTACGGAACTATCACAGTGTGATGGAGCAAAACGCAGGCGATTTGCGCGGCGCATAGTGCAGTCTGCATACAGTGTCAAGTTTCCATACTGTTTCAACGGAAGCTGCGACTGTCACAACGCGCGCACTATCGCCGTTTCGAAAGACGAAGGTGTGCGGACGGAAGCTCTTTGATATCGTTTCTCGGTGCGACCAACAGCCGCCGGCACTCCGGCAACGCTTCACTCCTGAGATCAGCCATGTCCGACATCGATGTCCTCCTCACTGAGAACCGGTCGTTTCCTCCTTCGGCGGAGTTTCGCGCCCAGGCGCTGATCGCCAGCCCCGATGTCGCGTCGGCCGCTGCGCGCGATCCTGAGGCGTACTGGGAGAAGATGGCCGGGACGCTCGAGTGGATCGCGCCGTGGAAAAAAGTGCTCGACTGGAAGCCACCGCACGCCACCTGGTTCTCCGGCGGGAAACTCAACGTCTCGGCAAACTGCCTCGACCGCCACGCGCGCGGCGCCGCGCGGAACAAGGCGGCACTCATTTGGGAGGGCGAGCCTGGCGACCGGCGCACCCTTACGTATTGGGATCTGTACCGCGAGGTGCAGCAATTTGCGAACGTCCTCAAGTCGCTCGGCGTCGGCAAGGGCGATCGTGTGGGGATCTATCTCCCGCTGATTCCCGAGGCTGCCGTCGCGATGCTCGCCTGTACACGCATCGGCGCAATCCATTCCGTGGTGTTCGGCGGGTTCTCGCCCGAGTCGCTGCGCGACCGAATGAACGATGCGCAGGCGAAAGTGCTCGTGACGTCGGACGGGGGATATCGGCGCGGGCAGATCGTCCCGCTCAAGCGCAACGCGGACAAGGCGCTGGAGGAGGCGCCGAGCGTGAAGCACGTCGTCGTCGTCCAGCGCGCCGGCGGGCCGGTCGGCGATGCGCACGTCGAGATGCGCGACGGGCGCGACCACTGGTACCATCGCCTGATGCAGTCGGCGAGTGCCGTCTGCGCCTGCGAAACGATGGACGCAGAGGACGTGCTGTTCATCCTCTACACCTCGGGCACGACGGGCAAGCCGAAGGGCATCGTGCACACCACCGGCGGCTACCTCCTTGGCGCGACGGTCACGACGAATGAAGTGTTCGACCTCAAGGACGACGACGTATTCTGGTGCACGGCCGACGTCGGGTGGATCACCGGGCATTCGTACCTGGTGTACGGGCCGCTCTCCAACGGCGCGACGTGCGTCATGTACGAGGGCGCGCCGGACTGGCCGGAGAAGGACCGCTTCTGGGACCTGTGCGAGCGCCACGGCGTCACGATCCTCTATACCGCGCCGACGGCGATCCGCGCGTTCATGAAATGGGGCGCCCAACATCCCGCGAAGCACGACCTCTCCAAGCTCCGCCTGCTTGGGAGCGTCGGCGAGCCCATCAATCCCGAAGCCTGGATGTGGTATCACGAGCATATCGGCGGCAAACGCTGCCCGATCGTGGACACATGGTGGCAAACGGAGACTGGTGCGATCGTGATCTCGCCGCTGCCTGGAGTGACGTCGACGAAGCCGGGGAGTGCGACCATGCCGCTCCCGGGGTTCACGGCCGATCTCCTCGATTCCACCGGCAAGCGCATCGACGTCGGCGGCGGCCTGCTCGCGCTCACCAAGCCATGGCCGTCGATGCTCAGGACCATCTGGGGCGACGACGCGCGCTACGTCCAGACGTACTTCACCAAATGGAAGGACCGCCCGGACCTCTACTTCCCGGGCGACGGCGCCAAGCGCGATGCCGACGGCTTCTACTGGATTCTCGGCCGCGTGGACGACGTGCTCAACGTCGCCGGGCACCGCATCGGAACAATGGAAGTCGAGAGCGCGCTCGTCGAGCATCCCGCCGTCGCGGAAGCGGCGGTGGTCGGGAAGGCCCATGAGATCAAGGGTCAGGCGATTGCGGCGTTCGTCACCGTGCGCGAGGGCGTCAAGAGCTCGATCTCGCTGCGCGACGAACTGCGCGAGTTCGTCGCCAACAAGATCGGGGCGCTCGCCCGCCCTGACGACATCATCTTCAGTGCCGACCTCCCCAAGACGCGGTCGGGGAAGATCATGCGCCGCCTGCTGCGCGACATCGCGGAGGGACGCGCGCTCGGTGACACGACGACGCTCGCCGATCCGGGCGTGGTCGCGTCACTCAAGGAGCAGTACGAGGACAAAGAGGGATGATCCACGCCTGACGACGGAGAGCGATGCAGCAGCAGCAGCTCCAGGAGGACCTCCAGGGCGCGCTTGGCGACGCATACACCATAGAGCGCGAACTGCCGCGCGGCGGTATGTCGCGCGTGTTTCTCGCGAGCGAGAACGCGCTCGGCCGGAGAGTCGTCATCAAGGTGCTCGCGCCCGAACTCGCCGCGACGCTGAGTGCCGAACGCTTCAAGCGCGAGATCATGCTCGCCGCGCGGCTGCAGCATCCGCACATCGTGCCGCTGCTGCATGCGGGCCAGGCGGGCGCGTCGCTGTACTACACGATGCCGTTCGTGGACGGCGAGTCACTGCGCGAACGCATGAGCGGCCGCCGGATGGAGCTCGCCGAAGTGTCGCGCGTCCTCGAGGAGGTGGCGAGCGCGCTCGGCTACGCACACGAGCAAGGCGTCGTGCACCGCGACATGAAGCCCGAGAACGTTCTCTTTTTCCACGGACAGGCGGTCGTGCTCGATTTCGGAATCGCCAAGGCAGTGACCGCCTCCGCGACGAGCGACGATGCCGCAGGGCGCATCACCCAGCGCGGCATGGCGCTCGGCACGCCGGCGTACATCGCACCCGAACAGGCTGCGGGCGATCCCGACCTCGACCACCGCGCGGACATCTACGCCCTCGGAGCGGTGACCTACGAGATGCTCTGCGGACACCCGCCGTTCTCCGACCGGTCGCCGCAGCGCGTGATGGCGGCGCACGCAACGCAGAAACCGGAGCCGATCAGCAAGCGGCGCCACGACACGCCCAACGAGCTCGCGGCAGTCGTCATGCAGTGCCTCGAGAAGCGTCCCGGCGATCGTCCGTCGAGCGCGACGGAAATCGCGCGGGTGCTTTCCGTTACTCCAATGCAGGGCACACGCGTCGTGATGCCCGGCGGCGGAGCGTGGCGTGTGCCAGGATGGGTCCCGTGGGCGATTGCGGCGGTCGCGACGGGGACGGCGATGGTGCTCGCGGTGAGAAGATGAGGTGAGCAAGAAGCAGCGCGGAGTGCGGAAGAGGAGTGCTGAGTGCCGGACGATTCAGCAGTCCTTCCGCGTTCAGCACTCCTCTTCCGCGCTCCGCGCTTTGAGATCCCACACACTCACAGCAAAGATCACGAGCACCAGCCCCGCGCTCGTCACGCAGTATCTGCAGATCGCATGCAGCCGCGCGATTTCCACGTAGGTCAGCCACGCCGAGAAAAGCAGGCCCGCGCCGCTGAGGCCGAGAAGCGCGCGGCCGATGCCACGCGAATCGGCACGCCGGCCGTACGACCCCGCGAGAGAGAGAGTGAACATCGCGAGGTAGAACCCCACGCCCCACAGCGCGACCGGCTGGCCGAGCAGTTTTGACCACCGGCTCGCTTGCACCACCTCGCAGCTCCCCGTGCCGCACGCGAGCGACGCGAGGTAGCCGAGCTTGTAGAGCGTCAGGTACGTGGCGAGAAAGATGCCGGCCAGCGAGAGGACGGCGATCGCCATCCGGCGCGTCATTGCGTGGCGCCCTTCTTGCCTCCCGCGGGCTTCCTGGCAGAGTCAGCCTTGGCCTTCGCCACATTCGCCAGTGCCGCGTCGACGAGCTGCTTGAACTGGTCGTACGGAACGTTGTTCACCTTCTGGTTTCCGATGAAGAGCGTCGGCGTCTGTTCGACGTAGAGGCGTATCCCTTCGGCCTGATTTCCCTTGATCTGCGCCGTGTATTTCTGCGACGTAACGCACTTCTCCCACGTGCTCACATCGAGGCCGAGCTCCTTGGCGTACTTGCGAAATACTGAAAGCGGATCGGTGATATTCGGGTCGGTCAGGTCGCTCCATTCATCCTGTCCGGCATAGAGGCGGTCGTGCATCTGCCAGAACTTTCCCTGGTCGTCCGCGCACGCCGCGGCGAGGTGGGCCGTGAACGAGTTCTTGTGCTGCGAGAGCGGGAAATCGTAGAAGTGGAACGCGACGATGCCGGTGTTGATCAGTCGCGTGCGAACATCAGGCTCCGTGACGGTGGCGAAGTCTCCACACGCCGGACATTCGAAGTCGCCGAACTCCATCACCTGCACCGGGGCGTCGGCTTTCCCCATCAGGTGGCCGAGCGGCGCGCCCGCCGGAATGTTGGGATCGACGATGATGACGTTGGGGCCGCGATGGGAGAGTGCATAGCCGAGGCCCGCAACGCCCGCGAGGGCCACGAGAACGATCGCGCCGACAAACTGGCGGTTCGCCGAGCCGCGGACGGCGTTCTTGCCGGCCTGCTTCTTTCCCGCCTGCGATTTTGCCACGTGTATTCCTCTCGATGGGCGTGCGGCGCCGTTATGAGGAC
>JBOHTH010000265.1:0-15221 GCA_050733535.1 Gemmatimonadaceae bacterium
TCTTCGAGATTTCCACCGACAAGGTGGACGCGGAGATTCCGTCGCCGTCCGCCGGCGTGCTTGCCGAAATCATCGTCGGTGAAGGGAAGACAGTGACCGTGCAGACCGTCGTCGCGCGAATCGAGACGGAGAAGGGTGCTGCGATTGCGCCGGCAGCGACCGCGCCGGCCCCGGCCGCGCCTGCCGCGCCTGCCGCGCCCGCACCCGTGGCCGCAACTGCGAAAGCAGCAGTTCCGGTGATGGTCGCCCAGCCTTCGCGCCCAGCGCCTCACGCGCCGAACGGCAGCTTCGAAGAGCGCATCAGAACGAAGAGCTCACCGCTGGTTCGCCGCATCGCCGCCGAGCATGGCGTGGAGATCGCGCAGCTCACGGGCACCGGAATCGCCGGCCGCGTCACCAAGAGAGATCTCGTCGGCTTCCTGGAGAACGGCACCGCTGCCCCCGCGCTTCCGGCTTCCGCGCTTCCGGCTTCCGCGCTTCAAGCTTCCGCGCTTCCGACTTCCGGCGCCGTCGCCTGGCCCGGCGACCTCGTCGAGCCGATGTCCAAGCTGCGCCGCCTCACGTCGGATCACATGGGGATGGCGATCCGCGTCGCGACGCACGTCACGACATTCTTCGAGATCGACCTCACCCGCGTGGCGCGCGTGCGCGCCGCGATGAAGGCGGATTTCGAATCGCAGACGGGCCAGAAGCTCACCTACCTGCCGTTCATCATCCAGGCCGTGGTGATGACGCTCAAGCGGCATCCGATCGTCAATGCCGCCGTGAACGGCAACGAAATTATTTTGCGCCGCCGCTACAACATCGGCCTCGCCGTCGCACTCGAGCCCACCGGCCTGATCGTGCCGGTCATCAAGCACGCAGAAGACCTCTCGCTCTCCGGTATTGCAAAGGCCGCGAACGATCTCGCCGGTCGCGCGCGTGCCAAGAAACTCGGACCCGCCGACGCGCAGGACGCGACCTTCACGATCACGAACCCCGGCGTGTTCGGTTCGCTCATGGGGACGCCGATTATTCCCGTCGGCACCACGTGCATCCTCGGTCTCGGCACCATCGAGAAGCGGCCCAAGGTGATGACGGGCCCTGACGGCGAGGACACCATCGCGATTCGCACGTGCGCGTATTTCTTCCTTTCGTTCGATCACAAGGTTGTGGACGGCGCCGACGCCGACCGGTTCATGGGCGATCTCAAGCGCACGCTCGAATCGATTCCCGACAAGGGCTTCTAGGCGATGCCCCGTGCGCTGTCGATCAAGCGCTCGATCGTGCCGCTCTCGGAGCGCACGAAGTACCTCGAGCGCCTGAAGACACGCAAGGAGCATTACAAACGGGCCGCCTGCGAGTTCTGGGTGTTCGAGGAAGCCGCGCTGACCGGCGCATTCATCGAATTCGTCGAGGCCGCTGACGCAGCCACGCTCGAGGCGGCGCACGCCGCAGCGCCCGAGCCCGTGCTCGACCCGGCCCGGATCTACACTGAAGTGGAGCTGACCTGAGATGCCATCGCGCAGCATTGAAATAGACGGCGCCCGCTGGAACGTCTACCCGTCGGGATACACGACGCAGTACGACGCCGACGAGTTCGGCGTGCTCTTCGTGAAGGGCACTGGAGCGGATCGCGTCGTTCGGCTGACGCGGTATTCGCCGCAGGGTGCGCACGCACGCGAAGCCTCCCTCGCCGCGCTGACCGACGCCGAGGTGCGCGCGTTGTTCGGCCAGTCGCAGCCAAGCTTCACGTCGCCAGAGGCCGGTTACGCGCCGTGACGGCCGGTGCCGGGACCGGGGCTCCGCCCGTCGCGACTGACGGCGCGCCCGGCACGCAGGCGTTCGTCGATCTCCATTCGCACTCTACCGCGTCCGATGGCGCGCTCGCTCCGGAAGCCGTAGTCGAGACGGCAGCGGCCGCGGGGCTCGCGGCGCTCGCGCTCACCGATCACGATACGCTCGCGGGTGTCGCGGCCGCGCAGGGTGCGGGCCGGCGCCTCGGCGTGCGCATCGTGGCGGGCGTCGAGCTCAGCCTCATGGACGGCGACCGGGAAGTGCACATGCTCGGCCTCCACATCGCGCGCGTCGATGCGCTCCAGGCCGAGCTCGAGGCCGTGCGCGACACGCGCAAATCGCGCGCGGAAGAGATCGTGTCGCGCCTGAACACGTTGGGCGTGCCGATCACATCGGACGCCGTGTTCGCGCAGGCGGGCGGCGGCGCGGTCGGCCGGCCTCACATCGCACGTGCGCTGATCGCCGGCGGCTGGGTGCGCGACCAGCGCGAGGCATTCGATCGATATCTCGGCGCCGGCCGCCCGGCGAACGTCGAGAAGCAGCGCGTCACGATTGCCGACGGAATCCAGCTCATCCACGATTGCGGCGGCCTGGCGGTGATCGCACACCCCGGCCCTGACGGCCGGCGCGAGCGCGTGGAACCGCTGCTTGCGCTCGGCCTCGACGGGCTCGAGGTCCGGCATCCCGGACACTCGGCGGAGGATATGCTGCGCATCGAGGCGCTCGCCGACCACTTCGGCCTGGTGAAGAGCGGCGGCTCCGACTGGCACGGCGCCTCGAGCGGCCCGCGCGTGC
This sequence comes from Gemmatimonadaceae bacterium, assembly GCA_050733535.1. Lineage (GTDB taxonomy): Bacteria > Gemmatimonadota > Gemmatimonadetes > Gemmatimonadales > Gemmatimonadaceae > Fen-1231. The sequence continues at coordinate 2,572 of JBOHTH010000265.1, forward strand.
TGGGGGGAATGCGGGTGCCGGCCGCCTGGCTCGACCTGCAGGACGCGCGCGTTGAGCGGCAACGCGCGCGGGCGATCGCGTGACGCCGCCCGTATGATGGCGCTCGCATGACGCCGCTCGCCAGGCGCGTCGCACTCGTGACGGGCGCCGGCCACAGAGTGGGGCGTGCGATTGCGCTGGCGATGGGCGAGGACGGCGCGCACGTCGCCGTCCACTATCACGGATCGGAACAGCCGGCGCGCGAGACGGTGGAAGCCATCGAACAGGCGGGCGGCTCGGCGTCCACCTTCAGGGCCGACCTGCGCGACGCCGATGCCGCGCCGGCGCTCGTGGATGCCGTGCTGACGGCGTGCGGCCGCCTCGACGTGCTGGTGAACTCCGCCGCGTCGATGATGCGCACGCCGCTCGACACCGTGACACCGGCGCAATGGGACGAAGTGTTTGCGCTGAACCTGCGTGCGCCGTTTTTCCTCTCGGTCGCGGCGGCGCGCGCCATGGGTGAGCGCGGCGGAGTCATCGTGAACGTCTCGGATCACATGGGATTCGAGTCGTGGGCTGGATTTGTTCCGCACGGCGTCAGCAAGGCCGGCGTCTCGGCGATGACGCACCTGCTCGCGGGCGCGCTCGCGCCGCGCGTCCGCGTGAATGCGGTCGCTCCGGGTGCGGTGCTCGCGCCGGACGGATGGCCGCAAGCGGAGCGCGAGCGCTATACGAAGGCGACGCCTCTTGCAACGCTGGGCACACCGGCCGATGTGGTGGCGGCGATCCGCTATCTGATTTCGGCGACGTACGTCACCGGTGAGACGCTGTTCGTCGACGGCGGCCGGCATGACGCCCGCTGACGCGGCGGATCACGAGGAGGCGCCGCCCGCGCCGCAGCACTACGGCACGATCGTTGTCGTTGGCGGCGGATGTTACGGCGGCTACTACGTTCGGCAATTGCGGCGGGCCCGCGACCGGGACGCGATCACGTTCGAGCGGCTGATCGTCGTGGATCACGACGAGAACTGCGCGGTCGCGCGCGAGGGTGCGGGAGATCTGGAGGTTGTCGTCGCCGAGTGGGCTGATTTCTTCGCGGAATATCTGGGTGCGCAAGGCGCGCGGGATCACGATGCAATCGTTCCGTCGCCGCTCATGCCGCACCTGCTGTTTCAATGGCTCGAGTCGCGGGCGCGCGCGCGCTGGCCCGCGCGGCACGTTTCAGTCGAGATGCCCGGCGCAATGACCGGCGTTCCGTGGCAGAAAGAGGGCGGAGAATCGACGCGATATGTGAGCTTCGCGGAGTGGATGTGCCCAGTGAACTGCATCGAGCCGCGGATTTGTCCGCACACGCGCGACGTACGGAGCTGGAGCCTGCCGCCGACGGTCGCGGCGCATGTGGACTCGATGCGGGCGAGCGGGGAGGAGCTTGACGGGCCGGCGATATTTCACTGCACCCATCGGGCGTACGGGGTGGGGATGATCGATGTGCGCGAGGTCCTGGCGGCAGAGAAGATGCTTGTCGCCAGTGTTGAGTCGGGAGCTGCGAGGCTGTTGGTGGGAACAGTTTCGCATTGCCACGGCGCGCTTGGGATGCTTGCCGTTCGCCGGCAATGAACCATCCCGAGGAGCTCGGAGCTCAAAGGTCAAGCTCACAGGCCATTGCTCGGGAGTGTCAAAGCTCTGCGGTTCGTAGCTACCAGCTCGCGCGAAGCTTTGAACCACAGAGCTTCGACACTCCCGACCTGTGAGCAGTGGGCTTGAGCTTTGACCTTTTAGCTCATTCGGGTGAAATTGAATCAACTATCAGAGGAAAACTGACGTGGCGAGTTTTGAATACGACGTCGTGATCATCGGCGCCGGACCCGCCGGAATGTGCGCGGGGATGTACGCTGGGCGCTCCATGCTCAAGGCCGTCGTGCTCGAGCAGGGCCTTCCCGGCGGCGAGTTGCTGAACACCGAAGTCATCGAGGACTATATCGGCTTCGAGCACATCCTCGGCTGGGAGCTCGCCGAGAAGTTCAACTCGCATGCCGTGAAATTCGGCGCCGAGATTCGTACCTCGGTTCGCGTGGAGAAAGTGCGCAAGGCTGCTGACGGCACGTTCGAGACGACCGTCGAGAGCGGCGATGTGTTCCGGTCACCCACGGTGATCGTGACCGCCGGAGGCACGCCGGTGAAGCTCGAAGTGCCGGGTGAGATCGAGTATGCCGGCAAGGGCGTCTCGTACTGTGCCATCTGCGACGGGGCGTTCTTCAAAGGTCACACGATTGCCGTCGTCGGCGGAGGTGACGCCGCGTGCGAGGAGGCGGACTTCCTCACGAGGTATGCCGACAAGGTCTGGCTGATCCACCGCCGCGGTGAGTTCCGCGCGTCGAAGATCGTGCAGCAGCGGCTGTTCGCGAATCCGAAGATCGAAGTCATCTGGGACACGGTCGTCGACAGGATCGCCGGTGCGGACGGCCTCATGACGCACGCGGCGCTGCGTCACGTGAAGACCGGAGCGACGCGCGACCTTCCCGCGACGGGCATATTCATTTTCGTGGGCTTCACGCCGAACACCGGTGTCATCGACGGTCACGTCGAGCACGACGCCGCGGGGTACTTGCTGACGGACGCAAACATGCAGACGTCGATCCCCGGCTTGTTTGCGGCCGGCGACGTTCGCGTCCAGCTCACGCGCCAGGTGACGACCGCGGTCGGAGACGCCACGACGGCCGCGATCGCGGTCGAGAAGTATTTGACCGCACGGAAGAACGGCGAGGCGGCGCCCGCACCGATGCCGATGCTGATGCGGAAAGCGGGATGATCGTTTCGTCGCTGACGGTCGGTCCGTTTGAGGAGAACACGTATCTCCTCATCGACGACGCAACGCGCAAGGCGGTGCTGATCGACCCCGGCGACGAAGGAGAGCGGATTCTGCGCGAGATGAAGGCGGTGGACGCGGAGCTGGAGGCGATCTGGCTTACGCACGCGCACATCGACCACATCGGCGGGATCGCTGCCGTGTTGCGCGAGTGGCCGGTACCGGTGCACATGCATCCGCTCGACAAGCCGCTGTTCGACGATGGCGAGGCACATGCGGCCGATTACGGCGTGCCGTTTGAGAAGCCTCCGGCCCCCGATCGCGAACTGGCCGAGGGGGGCATCGTGGAAGTCGGCGGGCTCCGTTTTGACGTCATGCACCTGCCCGGGCACGCGCCCGGCCACGTCGCGTTCCATGGCCACGGCGCGTTGTTCAGCGGAGATGTCCTGTTCGCCGGGTCGGTCGGCCGCACCGATCTGCCGTTCGCGAACCCTTCGCACTTGGAGCGGTCGCTGGCACGCCTCGCGACGCTTCCCCCCGCGACGCACGTCTATGCTGGGCACGGGCCGCTGACCACCATCGGTGCCGAGCTGATGGCCAATCCGTTCTTGACGGGAGTCCTGCGGATCTCGGGCGCCGCTCGCCGGTGAGCCAACCGGCCCGGCTCCAAGTGGTGGCCGTGTTGATGGCGGTCTGGATTGGCGCAGCGCTGATCACGGCCGGCGTCGTGGCGCCGAGCGCGTTTGCCGTCCTTCCCACGAGCACCTTGGCCGGGGTGCTGATCGGAAGGGTGCTGGGGGCGCTGTTCCTGGCGGGTATCGTCGCCGGGGTGGTGGCGGCGGTCGTGCTCGCGGCCCCGCCGCGGGCCGCGGGGCCGTCCCGGAGCGCGCTTATTGCCGCCTTGGTAGTGGCTGGCGCCTGCGGATTTGCCCAGTTTCTGGTCACCCCGAAACTCGAGCAATTGCGGGCACGAATCGGGGGACCGGTCGACGCATTGGCGTCCGGCGATCCCCGGCGCGTGGCATTTGGCTTGCTTCATGGGTATAGCGTAGCAGGGCTGGGCTTGGCCGTCGCGGGCGGCGTTGCCTGCCTGGTCTTCTTGTCCCTCGCATTTCGTCCACGCCGCTGAACGGCTTTCCCACTCCATTCGGATCCCACTATGCTGCGTCGCTCCGTTCCGCTTCTCGTGCTCACGTTCGTCGCGGTCGTGGCCGCGTGCAATAACTTTGACTCGCCGTCGTCGAACGGCACGCCGGTCGCCGTGGTTCTGATGAACGCCCGCACGCAAGCGGCTGGATACACGACTTACCCGAAGGTGAACTTCTACACGGTCGGATCGGCAGTATTCACGTTTTCCAACGTCAACTCCGATTCGTGCATCGTGGCTCCGTTCGATTCGACGGCAACGGTGACCACCTTTCCGAAGCGCCTCGGTGCCGGAGCGCTCATGACGATGGCGATCTCGGCCGACACCGACTCGCTCTACAAGGCGACCACGTCCGACATGACCTATACGCTGCCAACGCTCAGCGGGGTCGCCTTCAACCCGGGCGACTCGGTCTTGTTCAACGTGGCGGGCGATGTTGCCGGCTTCCCGGCGCTGACGGGCTCCGCCCGCACGGCTGAACCGTTCACGATCACAGACCCGACGCCAATTGCGGCGGGCCAGGCGATGCCAGTCTCCTGGACAGCGGCGTCGGATCTCAACGCGGGCATGTACGTGTCGCTGATCTACGACTCGCAGGGCACCGGCACGTTGAACACACAGATCTTCTGCGACTTTGCCGACGACGGCCAGGGGACCGTTCAGGGGAACCTGATCGCCGGCCTGATGAACTCCAGCATCCCCTTCGTCACGCACGCGCAGCGTGTCAGGTCCGCTCTCCTGCTGACAAACGCGAGCAGCTCACGAGGGTACATGAACGTGATCTCGACCTTCGAGGTCCCGACGCCGGTATCGCCCTGATGGCGGCGGCACCCGCCCGCACCGAGCGCGACCCGCTCGGTGCGCTCGAAGTGCCGGCGGACGCGCTGTACGGTGTGCAGACGCTGCGCGCCGTAATTAATTTCCCCATCAGCGGGCTCACGCCGCTCCCGGCTTTCGTCGACGCCGTCGTGCGCATCAAGCGCGCGGCGGCGTTGACGCACATGGAGACGGGCCGCCTCGAGGCGCGCCTCGGAGCGGCGATCGTCGAGGCGTGCGATGAGGTCCTCGCCGGTGCGCATCGCGACCAGTTTGTCGTCGACGTCTATCAGGCCGGTGCGGGCACGTCGCACAATATGAACGTCAACGAAGTGCTTGCGAACCGCGCGAACGAGATTCTCGGTGCACCGCGCGGCGCGTACGCGCCGGTGCATCCGAACGATCACGTCAACATGGGCCAGTCGACGAATGACGTGATCCCCACGGCCATCCGCCTCGGCGTGCTCGGCGAACTCGCGCCGCTTGCCACCGCGCTGTCCAGCCTGCGCGCGGCGCTCGCAGCCAAGGGCGAGCAGTTCGACCATGTACTCAAGGCCGGACGCACGCACCTGCAGGACGCGATGCCGATACGCCTTGGCCAGGAGTTCGCGGCGTGGTCGGCGACGATCGAACGTGCGCTCCGGCGCCTCGCCGAAGCGGCCGACTACCTTCGCGACCTCGGCATCGGCGGGAGCGCCGTCGGCACCGGGGTGAACGTGCAGCCGGAGTATCCGGCGCGCGTCGTCGGGCACCTGCGCACGATGACCGGACTCCAGCTGCGAACCGGCGATCGCATTCAGCTCATGCAGAGCATGACCGACGTCGCGGCGTTCAGCGCGGCCCTGCGTTCGCTCGCGCTCGACCTGTCAAAGATTTCCAGTGATCTCCGGCTGCTCGCCAGCGGCCCGCGCACCGGGATCGACGAGATCTCGCTCCCCGCCGTGCAGCCCGGCTCGTCCATCATGCCGGGCAAGGTGAATCCGTCGATCGCCGAGATGGTGAACCAGGTCTGCTTTCAGGTCATCGGCAACGACACGACCGTTGCGATTGCGACCGAGCACGGGCAGCTCGAGTTGAACGTCATGATGCCCGTCATCGCGCACAACGTGTTGTTCTCGATGCGGATTCTCGCGAACGCGGTGCGCGCACTCGACGAGCGCTGCGTGCAAGGGATCGAGGCGAACGAAGAACAGTGCGCGTATTGGCTCGAGCGCTCGGCGGCACTCGCGACCGCGCTCGCGCCGCGGATTGGGTACGCGAAAGCGGCGGAGCTGGCAAAGGAGTCGGTGAAGAGCGGGGAGCTGATCAGGCACCTCGCCGAGCGCGAGAAGATTCTGCTGCCTGAGGAGCTGGCGAAGGTGCTGGATTTGAAGAGGATGACGGAGATTGGGGTGCCCGGCTCAGACGGGTGAGACGGAAGCGGGAGGCGGGATTCTCCTGCTGATGCGAGAAGCGGGGTTGGGAGGCGGGAACCGGGACGCACCTTGAGGCGGGAAGCGGGGGCGACCCGCCTCTCGCATCGAGTGGCGTCCCGCCTCTCGGATCCCAACCCCGCTTCTCGCATCAGCCGGGAAGTCCCGCCTCCCGCCTCGCCTTTAAGCCCTTTCGCGTCTATTCTGCAGTATGCGCATAACCACCTGGGCCGAGTACGGAGTCATTTGCGCCCTTCACCTCGCCAAGCGCGCCGAGGACGGGCCGGTGACCGGGCGCGACCTGTCCGCGCGCGAGAAGCTTCCGGCGGATTACGTCGAGCAGATCCTGCTCCGGCTGCGCCGTGCCGGCATCGTTGCGAGTACGCGTGGGGCAAAGGGCGGATACGCGCTTGCGCGGCCCGCGGATGAAATCACCGTGCGCGAAATCCTTGCTGCCGCCGAGCTGCAGACGTTCGACCTCCACTGCGAGACCCATCCGGTGGACTCGGAACGGTGTGCGGCGTCGCACGAGTGCAGCATCCGGCCCGTGTGGGTCATGCTGCAACGGCGCATCGACGAAGTGCTCGAAGGCGTGCGCTTGAGCGACCTGCTGGAGGCCGAACCGAAGGTTCGCCGTCGCGTCGGCCTGCCGGTGCTGCAGAGCTGACCGTGTTGCTCCCGCTGACTCCGGAGTGGCGCGCGGCGCGGGAGCGCAAACGAAAGGCGGTGGCATTTCTCGCCGCTGTCAGACGGGAACCGGATGAAACGGACGTCGAGTGGCTTGCCGGCGCCGCGGCGCGCGGCGACCACGACCACGCGCGCTGGGAACTGCGGTACGCGCGCCTCGCGCTGGCGGTGCTGGCGGCGCAGCGCGACGCGCTCGACGACCGCACCGGATCGGACGTCGTCGCCGCGCTCGGCGAGACGCTCGCCACCGATGAGCGCGTGGATCCGATGATGGTCGAGCTCGTCGGGCGGCAGCTCAACGACCGCCTGTCGGGCTACAAAGAGGCGCTGGTCGCGCGTGGTGGACCAGTGGGCAGCGGCGAGCGGCTGGGGCGCGTCCTGCTCGCCTTTGCGTCGGATGGTGCGCGTTCGGCGGGCGCGCCGTTGCCGCGTGCGGTGGAGCTGCTGAGCGCGTACATCGCCGAGGCCAACGAGGCACTGCGCGCGGTGTATGGGGAGCCGGCCTTGCCCGAGCACTTGCCCCCGTCAGAGGCGGCCGCGCGCTAGCAACCTTGCCGGCGTAAATACGTTTCTCGTTGGTTGGTGTCTTGGTTAACCAATTGGTTTACTAAGCGACCAACGACGGTTTAACTCGCGGTTGGCCGTCCTGCCTCTCCCAACCGTCCGAGAATGCCGAAGGCGGGACTCGAACCCGCACGGGCTTGCACCCACTGGCTCCTGAAGCCAGCGCGTCTACCAGTTCCACCACTTCGGCTTGCGTGTCAAAGCTAACGGCCGCGGCGCCGATACCCAAGGGCGGCCACGGTCGTCTTTTGTCGAGGGGTATAATCCAGCATGGCCAAACCTGCCGGGACGCCGGTCACTGATGAAATCGAATCGATCGCGCGCAACAGGCGCGCGCGCTTCGACTACGAGATCATCGAAACATGGGAAGCCGGCATCGCGCTGACGGGCACAGAGGTGAAGTCGCTGCGCAACGGCAAGGCGCAGATCACCGACGCATACGGCATCGTGAAGGACGGTGAAGTGTGGCTGTTGAACCTGCACATCGCGCCGTACGAGCAGGGGAATCGGTTCAATCACGAAGCAACGCGCACACGGAAACTTTTGCTGCACAGTCGCGAGATCAAGAAAATGATCGGCGCGGTCGAACGGCAGGGACTCACCCTGATTGCGCTGGAGATCTACTTCAAGCGCGGGCGCGCGAAAGTGCGCCTCGGACTCGGACGAGGGAAGAAATTGCACGATAAACGCGCCGACCTGAAGGAGAAGGACGACAAGCGCGAGATGGCTCGCGCCGTGAAGGTGCGGCGGTGATGTTTGCGCCGCTCCTGCTCGCGCTTTTGGTCCATGCGCAGGGCACCACCGGTGGCGCCGCGCACCCGCGCACAACGGCGCGTCGCCGCGCCGCTGCCGAAGAGCGTGCGGCCGACGTGCACCAGCCGCCGCGCCGCCGGCTGGTCGTTGTCGACGCCGGACACGGCGGGCCCGATGCCGGGATGCACGGGCCGATCGGCCAGCGGACGACGCTCTACGAGAAGGACATCACGCTTGCCGTCGCCAAGCGCCTCGCACGCGACCTGGAGAGCCGCGGCGTCAACGTCCTGATGACGCGCACGACCGACACGCTCATCGCCCTCGACGACCGCGGAAAGATCGCGAACGCGGCGAAGGGCGATCTGTTCATCTCCATCCACGTGAACGCCGCGAACCCGCACTGGAAGGATCCAGGCGCTGCGCGTGGATTCGAGACGTATTTTCTTGCCGAAGCGAAAACCGAGGACGAGCGCCGCGTGGCGGAGATGGAAAACGAGGTCGTCCGATTTGAACGCGCCCCCGATCCCGCGGCAGAGAGTGGCCTCGGGTTCATCCTGAAGGACATGGCGCAGAACGAGCAGCTGCGCGAGTCGAGTGATCTCGCGGCGACGATCCAGTCACACCTGCGCCGGATACACCCGGGCCCGAGCCGCGGGGTCAAGCAGGCCGGATTCCGGGTGCTCGTGACGGCGTTCATGCCGTCCGTGCTGGTGGAGATCGGGTTCGGCACGAACCCGGCCGAGGCCGCGTACATCTCCGGCGATTCTGGCCAGCGCGCGATTGCCAACGCCGTCGCGGACGCGGCCATGGAGTATCTCGCGCACTACGAGCGTCGCGTGAGCGGGGCGGCGTCGGCGGGGGATCTGCCGTAGTGACCGTTCCCGCGGACGTCGCGGCCGCGAACGCGCCGTACGATTCGCCCGCGCTCCGGTCGCACGTCGCCGGCCTCGATTTCCAGAACCCGATTCTGCTCGCGGCGGGCACCGCCGCCTATGGACGCGAACTCGCGGACGTGATGGTGCTCGATCGTCTCGGAGGCCTCGTGACGAAGGCGGTGAGTCTCGAACCGCGCGAGGGTGCGCCGGCGCCGCGCGTCGCGGAGTTCGACGGGGGCATGATCAACGCCGTCGGCCTCGCGAATCCCGGCGTGGACGCCGTGCGCGCAACCGAACTCCCGTGGCTCGCGCGCGAACTGCGGCACGCGAAGGTGATCGTGAACGTGATCGGCCGGATCGTTGAAGATTTCGGCGACGTGGTGGCGCGCCTGGACGATGCGCCCGGACTCCATGCCTACGAGCTGAACGTGAGCTGCCCCAACACGCGCGCCGGCGGCCTCGAGTTCGGCGCCGACGCGGCGTCGCTGACCGCGGTGGTCTTCCGCGCCCGTGCGGCCACGCGCCGCGCGATTTTTGTGAAGCTCTCGCCAACGCTTCCGGACATCGGCTTCACGGCGCGCTGCGCGGTGGACGCCGGTGCGGACGGGATCAGCGTTGTGAACACGATGCCGGGCCTCGTGATCGATCTTGCAACGCGGCGTCCAAAGCTCGGCTTCGGGAGCGGCGGAGTGAGCGGCCCAGGGCTCCGCCCGGTCGGTGTGCTGGCCACGTGGAAAGTACGCAAAGCCGTGCCGGTGCCGATCATCGGGCTCGGCGGGGTGGGGAGTGCCGAGCACGCGCTGCAGTACGTGATCGCGGGCGCGTCGCTGGTCGCAGTGGGGACGGCGGCGCTCGCGGACCCGCGCACGCCGGAACGGATCGTCCGTGATCTTGCGGCATGGTGCGCGCTCCACGGCGTACAGCGGCTTGCTGATCTGACGGGAACGCTGGAGTGGCGCTGAGCGGGTGACGGAAGCCGTGCAGCCGGTGTAATTTCCGGCGCGAATGCCTTCGTCACCGCAGCCCATCGTCGCGCTGGACGTCCCAACCCTCGCGGACGCGCGCACGCTTGTCGCGCGGCTCGGCACTCGTGCTGACTTCTACAAAGTCGGCTTGCAGCTTTTCACGGCCGTGGGCCCGGGCGTGGTCGACTGGCTGCACGCAGAAGGGAAGCGCGTGTTTCTCGATCTCAAGCTGCACGACATTCCGTCGACGGTACAGAAGGCGGCGGGAAGCGCGATGCGGATGAACGTCGCGCTCCTCACGGTGCACGGGGTCGGCGGCGCTGCAATGGTGCGCGCCGCGGTCGAGGGTGCGGGCGAAAAGACCGGCGTGCTGGTCGTGACGGTGCTGACGTCGATGGACCTCGCGGCGGCGAGCGCGGCGCTGGGCCACCCGCTGAGTTCGCTGCGTGACGAGGTGCTTCGCCTGGCCGAGCTCGCAGCCGACGCGGGGGCGCACGGCGTGGTCTGTTCTGGAGCGGAGTGCGCGGCCGTTCGTGCGGCGCACGGTGAACATCTGTCGCCGCTCGTGCCCGGGATTCGGACGGCTGCCATCGGCGGGGACGATCAGTCGCGCGTCGTGACGCCCGAGGAAGCGTCAGCGGCCGGTGCTGCGTACGTGATTGTCGGTCGCGCGGTTACCGCGGCGACTGATCCCGCGGTGGCGTTCGGAGAGTTGGCGGCGCGCTTGGCCTGACGCGCCGCGGAACGAATCCCCCTGCGCGCAGTAGGACCCCACATACGCTGCAACAGGAGTTTCGTATGCGAAGCGCACTTGTACTCGGCGTGATGCTCGTGTCCGCGGCATGTGCGTCATCGGGCGGCAGCGGGCAGGTGACGACCGTGACCCCGATGACAGCCGGCGTGCTGCCGACCAACGGCGGATCGATGGATGTCGGAGCGACCGGTGAGGTCACCGCCATCGCCACTGCGGTTCCAGTTCCACCCGACTCGGCGTTCAAGCTGCTCCGCGCCGTGTATGCGAAGCTGGCGCTTCCCGTAGCGCAGGTGGATTCGGTGCACCGTACAATCAGCAACTCCGGCCTCAAGGCGCGGCGGAATCTTGGCGGATTGGGGATGCAAAACGTCGTGGACTGTGGCGAGAAGATTGGCATCCCCAACGCGGAGACGTGGGATATCCAGATGGATCTGGCGAGCTACGTCACGCCGGGTGCCAAGAGCGGCTCGCAGGTGTGGACCAGGATCCAGGCGCTCGGCAACGACCCGACCGCCTCGGGGCGGGATGTGACACCGTGCGCAACGCAGGGGGGGTTGGAGGCGAAGATTGGGAAGGGAGTCAAAGCGATGATCGGGGCGAAGTAGGATCCTCACCCCTCACTGATCCTCCCCGCGGTCGAATTCCTCCTCCGCACCCCGCAGTGGGTCGAAATCAGCATCCCGCATCGCAGTGGTACACGTCGGTACGGGGGGTTGTGTCAAGCCCACCCCCGGATTACGTTGTGAGACTGCCCCCAAACGGGGGTACTCCAACGCCTTCCGTCCGTTTTCGGAGTCTCTTCGTGAAAGTTCGCAGCAGCGTCAAGCCGATCTGTGAGCACTGCAAGGTGGTCAAGCGCCGCGGTGTGACTCGCATCATCTGCACGCGCAATCCCAAGCACAAGCAGCGGCAGGGTTAACCAGACATGGCACGCATTTCAGGCGTCGATCTCCCGAGGGAGAAAAAGGTCGAGATCGGCCTTACCTACATCTACGGCATCGGTCGCGAGTCCGCGCGTCGCATTCTTGCGGCCGCCGGTGTCAGCCCCGACCAGCGCATCAAGGACCTGACCGACGCAGACGTGAACCGCCTGCGCCAGGAAATCGAAAAGACGTACCGCGTCGAAGGTGCGCTGCGCACTGAAGTCGCGATGAACATCAAGCGCCTCATGGACATCGGCTCGTATCGCGGCATTCGTCATCGCCGTGGACTGCCGACGCGCGGTCAGCGCACCCACACCAACGCCCGCACCAAGAAGGGCCCGCGCCGCGCAATCGCCGGCAAGAAGAAGGTGACCAAGTAATGGCTATCGGAAAGAAGACCAAGCGCGTGGTCGAGGCCGAGGGTGTGGCCCACATCGCCGCGACCTTCAACAACACGACCATCACCATCACCGACGCGCACGGCAACACCGTCGCGTGGGGTTCGTCGGGCAAGGCTGGGTTCAAGGGATCCAAGAAGTCCACGCCGTTCGCCGCCACCGTCGCTGCCGAACAGGCCGCGCGCGAAGCGATGACGCTCGGTGTGCGCCGCGTGCACGTGCGCGTGCAAGGCCCGGGGTCGGGCCGTGAAAGCGCCATCCAGGCGCTCGCTGCCGCCGGACTCGGCGTGAAGTCGATCAAGGACGTGACGCCGATTCCGCACAACGGCTGCCGTCCGCCAAAGCGTCGGAGGGTCTGAGCCATGCGTTATACCGGGCCCAGCTGCCGTCAGTGTCGCCGTGAAGGCACCAAGCTGTTCCTCAAGGGCACCAAGTGCTTCACCGAGAAGTGCCCGGTGGAGCGTCGCCCGTACGCACCGGGCCAGCACGGCCAGAACACCGGTCGCCGCCGCAAGCTTTCCGAGTACGCCAAGCAGCTGCGCGAGAAGCAGAAGATCAAGCGCATTTACGG
>JBOHTH010000266.1:0-3276 GCA_050733535.1 Gemmatimonadaceae bacterium
CCGTGTTGATTGCGTTCGCTCCGCTGCTGCGTCTGATGCCCGCGCCGCTGGGCGCGCCGCTTGTTGGCGGAAGCGCCAATCTCTCGATCGCCATCTTCTTTCTGACATCGGTGCTGAGTACTTGGGAACAAGAGCGAGCAGAACACTCAGGCACGAAAATACAGGACGAGCTGGCTGCATAGAACGGCCGTTATTGGGCTCGCCGATCGGGCCGCGCATGCCGCTCGCGACGTGAGAGGCTCCGTTTACAACAAGCTGCGCGTTCGAGACCGTGCGAGTTTTACTGTGCGCACAGGCGGGTAAGCGACCGTGAATCGGACTGACGCAGTATCACTCTGCCGGAGACTTAACTTTGTCGCAACGAGACGCTCATGCCTCTCGACCCAACAACGTCGCGCGTTGGCCCTGCCACGCGCGCGCGCTAGTCCTCGGCGCGTCCGCCCTGCTTTGCGCCTCGTGTAAGCCGGTCGCCATGAACGGCGCTGCGGGGTTATCGCCCGCCACTCCGGTGCTCTATCCTGGAGCGCCAGCGTTGACGGTGCCCGCGCTGCGCGAAGAAGTCGGCATTTATCGATATGTCACGCGCGGAGCGAGTGGCGACAGCGCGCAGCGCCAGCTCAACGCGTGGCGGCAGAGCGCGCATCGCACCGCGCTGAAGGGCACACCTGTGGTATTACTTGTTCTAGGCTCGCTTCCTGGCGCGCGCCCTTCCTTCAGCGACACAGCCTTGGTCACCGAAAGCACGCTATCGCCAGAGTGGGAAACGATGTCGTCGGGTGATACAGTGACGCACATCGAGTACGCTCGAACGAGAGTTCGGCGAACGGTGACGCAACCCGGCTCTCGTGAGCGAGTCGTCGAGCATACGTATGATGTGCCGATCTTCCACTTCAATGAGCTCGATCTCTTGATACGGTCGATTCCCCTGCAATCGGGATACAACGCCATCCTGCCGCTGTATTCGGAAAGCACGGATGCGCTCGAAATGGATTCTGTCGAGGTACGAGGGACGGATAGTACCGGAGCCTGGATCGTTCGGTTCGCCGATCCGGCGATCGTGTCAACGTATTCCATCGCGCCGGCGACGCGCGCCATCCTCGGCTTGGAAGTCGTGCCGCGGAAATCCGGGCGGACTATTCGGCGGCTCGCGGAGGACCTCACGAGTTCCATGGCCGGGGAGCGATTGATAGGACCGGGAGACTCCGCGCTGATGCCGGACCGTGTACGTCTGGGGACGGACACCCTCGCGCTGCTCGTGACGCCGAGTGACAGCGCCGAACGCCTGTCCTCGGTGCTGATTCGCAGTATGTCTCGCGTTGATGGGCCGGGCGGTCCGCTGTTCCGCGAGACACAGCGTTACGAATCGCACGAGCCGGGCAGGGCCGGCTTCTCGTACGACACGCTCGACGTTGACGCGCGGACGTTACGCGTGCTGCGATCGTTTTCCAGTGGCGGTGGCGTGACGCACGATGTGCGGGTCGCCGATTTGCGGATCGACGGGACCATCACGACGCGTGATTCCGGAAGGCGCGAAGTGCACGCCGCAACCCGGGTCCCAGCCTTCGAGTCGATGATGTCGGAGTCATTCATCGCGGCGTTTCCGTTGTCGCAAGGTATGCCGATCGGACTTCCGCTGATCAATGCTCCGGACACGACCGTGCGCATCCAAAGGCTCGATTTCGCGCGGCAGGAAACAATCCGCACTGCAAACGGCCCTGTGCCGTGCCTGGTCGTCACGAGCGGCAATGGTACCATTCAGTTCTGGGTATCGGTGGCTGACGGGAGACTCATGCGACTGCATTGGACCCTCGCGAACGGCACGGCGGTATGGAAGTTGCCGCAACGCGACGTGGGTTTCCGTCAATGATGCGTTGGCCGAGGTGGGGACCGTTGACTGTTGTCGCGTTGTGGAGCATTCCCGCGTTCCTCTCAACGCTCGAGACAGTGACCTTCGCGCGCGCAGGGGGACATCCGATCGCGGTGTGGCGCGCGTTCATTGCGGAGGCACCGCAATGGTATGGCTGGGCGCTCTTTGCCCCGGTCATCGCTGCGCTCGGGCATCGCTTTCCATTGCGGATTCCGCTCCGCAAACGAAACGCAGTAATCCATGTCTGTGCGAGTCTCGTCGCAAGCGGCGTCGTCGCGATCGTGGACGCACTCGTGAACGCATGGGCGCGGCCATCGCCCCTCACGCTGCTCGCGTCATCCACCGATTGGTTCCTCGGCACGCTCCCAGCCACGACGCTCGCCTATTTCGCCATCATCGGTGTGAGCGACGCACTGCGCAGCAGCGCGCGGCTTCGTGAGAACGAGCGTGAGGCGGCGGCGCTCGCATCCCAACTTCGCGACGCGCAACTCGCGGCGTTGCGGATGCAGTTGCAGCCGCATTTCCTGTTCAACTGTCTCAACGCAATTATGGCGCTCGTGCGCGACCAGGAGACGGCTGAAGCGGTACGCGCTCTCTCGCTCTTGGCCGATATCCTGCGCACCGCGGTGAACGCCGGGGAGGCACACCAGACGACGCTTGCTGAAGAACTCGAGTTTGTTCGGCGCTACCTCGAGATCGAGCGCATGCGGTTCGGGGACCGGCTTCGAGTGACCATTGACGTCCCGGACTCCCTGCTGGACGCGCGCGTTCCGACGTTTGTCCTTCAGCCGTTCGTCGAGAATGCGCTCAAGCACGGCATGCTCCGGGAGCGACCGGGAAATGAGATCACAATCTCAGCGCGCACATCAAACGGCTCTCTGTCCCTCACGGTGCGCGACGATGGGCGTGGCCTTGATCACCCGCTATCAGCCGGCGGCGTGGGTATCGCCAATGCCCGCGCGCGACTTGAGCGGATGTACGGCCTCGCCGCGACACTCTCCGTCGAGAATGTCCGTGGTGCAGCAGGCGTCGTGGTCGAGATCGTGATGCCGAGGATCACCGAGTCGTGACCATCGTGCGTGCCGTAATCGCTGATGACGAAGCGCTCTCACGCCGCTTGGTGCACCAGCTGCTCGCGCGGCACCCCGACGTCTCGATTGTTGGAGAGTGCGCTGACGGTGCTGCCGCGCGAGACGCGATCGCAACACTGAGGCCGGACGTCATGTTCCTGGATATCCGGATGCCGCTCGAGAGTGGACTCGCAGTGGCCCAGCAACGCGACGCCGCCAACGGCCCGCTCGTCGTGTTCATTAGCGCGTTCAGCAAGTTCGCGCTTCCTGCGTTTGCGACCGACGCGGTGGACTATCTGACCAAGCCGCTGACAGAAGAGCGCTTTGACGCGATGCTCG
>JBOHTH010000267.1:0-2487 GCA_050733535.1 Gemmatimonadaceae bacterium
GGAGGCGATTGGTCGCGATGATCCGGCTGCTTCTTTGGCGCCGCCGCCTGTGGTTTGGGGCACGGGGTAGCTCCACAGACTGAGCTTGTGGTCGGAGTCAGTGCAATACCAATGAATCCGCCGAAGATCTCGCCGAGTACAGCGCCTGCCGTTCTATGAGAGCGATCGTCAAGGGCACACTCGGTGACGGCTGACTGTTCGGCGGGTGTCCCCGTGACAATCAGTCCTACCTCCGGAATAGGGCACGACACCTTTCGGTGCGAGCGGGGTCGCAGCGCCGTCTTCTTCTGCATCGTTCTCCTCGTTGCCGCTTCAAGGCCGAACTGGACACGTCATAGCGCGTGGGTTCTCGGGGTGCGAACCATGGTTCTATCTGAGACTCGGCCGCGCGGGCCGGCCTGACGCTTTTTCGGGTTCTGCGGGAGGGCCTATGGTTAGACGAGTACCTCGGCGGACTGGTCGCCGGGCAACTGAGCGCACTGAGACTGCCCCCCGCACCCATGTCCCGGGATCCTGAAGCCGCGCGCGAGGCGAACACCCCGCACCGTGGCCGTCTGGATCGCGCGTGTTACGGCGCGTGCCGCGTTAGCCGTGCGGAATCATAGCGTTCTCCGGTTTTCCAAACGTGCAGGGTCACCGCCGCCAGCTTCCGCGTGAGCGTCACGCGCGCCAGCTCCTCGCGCATGCCGCGCGCGAGCATATCACGATACAACTCCTGGAGCGCCCCTGGCCGCACCGTGGCCGCGGTCGCGGCGCTCTTCAGCACATTCTTTACCACGCGATGGTGATTGCGATTGAGTCCTCGGGTCATCGGCGCGCGTTGGCGTCGCAGCGGCCGCCCCTCGTGCAGCGTATACTCGGCGCTCGTCCGCGTCACGACGGCGAGCCCGGCGTACGCCCAGAGGTGCCGCTTCGTCCGAAACCGCCACGGCGTTTGCAGCGTCGCCAATAGCAGCGCCACGCGCACGGGCCCGAGGAACGGGACGGTCCGCAGCACCGGCCATGCGGCGTCGCGCTTCGCCTCCGCGAGCAGCGCGGCCTTCGCTTTGGGCCGGAGGGTGAGCAACACCTCGAGCTCCGCATAGAGCGCTTCGGCGCGGAACCGCACGCCGGGCGCCGGCAACTGGGCGAGCCACGTCGCTCGCTCCGCCGCGCGGTACACGCTCCGCCCTGGCGTCTTGATTCCCCGCGCGCGGAACAGCGCCTTCAGCCGCAACATCACCCGCGTCGCATCCTCGACGAGTGCCTGATACGCTCGCGCGAACTCCTTGAGCGCCGCCCGGTCCGAGCTCGCGTGATACACGGCGCGCAGTCCGCCGCGCCGCAACGCCTCGGCCAGCGCTTCGGCATCGCGCTGATCGTCCTTGTTGCCCCGCGGCACGTGACCCCGGCGGTCGCAGACCACCACCCGATCCACCACCGGCACGAGCAGATCGTGGAGCCACTGGGCCTGCGTGCCCTCCTCCAGCGCCACTTGGACGGCGCCCCGCATCCCGCGGAAATACTCCAAGATCGCCGGCGCGTCCGTGGGCAGAATGGTCCGCGCGATCACGCGGCCCGTGTCCTCGCGCACGGCCACCACGGTCGTGGCTTGATGCACATCGAGTCCGACATACGTCGCTGCCTGTTTCATGAGGGCCGCTCCTTGTGGCGAACCATGGGTGGTCGACACCTTCATGGTAGCAGCAAGGGGCGTGCTCTCAATATCCGTTAGACCCGACCCACGCACCGCGTGCAGTAGAGCGTGGCGGCAGGCCCGTGGCGTGATCACGCACGCCAAAGTGCCCACACAATCCCTGGCCGCCGCCGTCACGCGCAGGGCAGACGCAAGGCGCGAGATCCCGGCGATCCGGTCAGCCCGCGAGACATGGTGGGTGACCACCCACCGTCAGGCGCAAGCGAAGGTCGGTCGCCATGAGCGATGACCGACCTTCGCGAAACCGCGGGTCATTTCACTCGCGCTCTCCTTGCTCAGTCGCAACAACTCGCATTTGCTGCATGTCACCCAGCGGCTCGCCCCAGTACGTGACGACATCAAGGGATTGTTCCCACTGGCTCGATTGGACCCGTTTTTCATCGCCGTTGAACTCGACTCCCTCATACAACAGCAACAGTCGATCGTGAAGCATCTCGAGGACCAATGAACGAGCCTGCTCGCGCGCGACCGAGTCTGTCTGCTCCGGGCGGCGCTGCTTCACTAGCCAGAGCACCTCCCAGAGGCCAGTGTAGTCATCACCTGCACTATCCAGAACGGCTGCCTTCAGAGTTTTCATCACGGTTGGATCGTTGGATTTCCACGGAGCGGGATTGGATCACTAACCTTTCCGGCACGGCTGATTCGCGCGTAAGGCCCCCGCTTAATCAACTCCGGGGCGTTTGGGTCTCCGGGCATGACGCGGATTTGCTCGCCGCGATTTGTCGGATGAATGTATCGAGTTCCGCCTGCACCGCTCGTTGGCTCGCGGCCCCAGCTTCTCGGGATTATGT
>JBOHTH010000268.1:0-8239 GCA_050733535.1 Gemmatimonadaceae bacterium
CTCGAAAGCTGCGCCGTGAACAGCGACGCACAGGTCGGCCTCGGATTCGTCGCGCTCCGCGAGAACAAGCTCGATGAGGCCAACCGCGCATTCACCGCGGTCACCGTGCGCGATTCCGCATATGCGGACGCATGGGACGGCCTCGCGTCGACTCGCAACCGGCGCGGGGACACCGCAGGGGCGATCGCCGCCGCACGAAAGGTCGTGAAGCTCGACCCGAAGAACGCGAGCGCGCGTGCCTTGCTCGACCGCCTCTCGCCGGAATGGGAGCGGGCCGCGACACCGACCGTCAAGCACCGCGCCGCGACGCTCGATCTGACCGCGCGCACCGAAGGCGAGCAGTTTCAGCTTCGCGTGGGGAACACGTGGAAGCCCTTCTATATGAAAGGCGTCAACATGGGCCTCGCGCTGCCGGGGAAGTTTCCCGCGGAGTTCCCCACCGACTCCTCGCTCTTCGCTGGCTGGCTCGACACGATCGCGACGATGAATGCGAACGTGCTCCGGATCTACACGATCCTCCCGCCGTCGTTCTACCGGGCCGTGCGCGGCTGGAACCTCACGCACCCCGATCGCATCCTCTACCTCGTGCACGGGGTGTGGACCGAGCTGCCGCCCGACAACGACTTCGACAACCCGGGGTTCAATGCCGGGTACAAGGCCGAGATGCGGCGCGTCGTGGACTTGCTGCACGGCGCCGCCGATTTTCCGGCGACGCCCGGGCACGCCGGCGGACACTACGACGCTGACGTCTCGAAGTGGGTCGTGGCGTACATCATCGGCCGTGAGTGGGAGCCGTATTCGGTGGTGCTGTACAACCAGAAGGTGAAGGAGCCGCGCAGCCACGCCGGACGCTTCATCACGATCGGCACGGCGAGCCCGACCGATGTATGGATGGTCGAGCAGTGCGACTATCTCGACTCGTACGAGTTCGACGCCTACAACGCGCTCCGCCCCATCGCGTACACGAACTGGCCGACGACCGATCCGATCCACCACCCATCGGAGACATCGTACGACCAGCAGATGAAATTTCGCGGCCTCAGATACGACAAGCCGGAAGACGGGCTTCCGCCGCACGAAGAGGACGACGTTTCGCTCGACGCGAGCCTCGCGCACGCGACCGCCGCGAACCCCGCAGGATGGTTCGCGAGCTATCACGTCTATCCGTACTATCCGGACTTCCTGCTGTACGACTCGGCGTACGCGGCGGCGCGCTCGAGCTTCGGGCCGTCGAACTACATCGGGTACCTGCGCGACCTCAAGAAGCACCACGCGGGAATCCCACTCGTCATCTCCGAGTTCGGCGTCCCCACGAGCCGCGGCAACGCACACTTCCAGCCACAGGGCTGGAACCACGGCGGGCACGGTGAAGCGGACGCCGCCGCGATCAACGTTCGCCTCGCCGCGGAAATCAAGGAGGCGGGTGCGTCCGGCGCGATTTTCTTCGCATGGATGGACGAGTGGTTCAAGCGGAACTGGTTCTCCGCCGACTTCGAGCTGCCGCACGAGAACTCCCGCCAGTGGCTCAACGCCCTGAGCCCAGAGCAGAACTACGGGATCATGGCGATGCTCGCTGGTGCACCGGGCACGACGCCGGAGCTCGGCGGCGACGCCGCGCGCTGGCACCGGCTTGCCGCGCTCGAACATGGCGCACTCATTGGCCGCGACACCGCCGCGCTCCGCGTCGGCGACGACGAGGCGTATGTCTATCTTGCGCTCGACATTCCGGCGCTCCGCGGCAAGGCATTCCCGTTCGCGAACACAAAGCTGCAAATCGGCATCGACACCTACCGCCCCGACCTCGGCCAGGTGATCCTGCCGGTGACCGGCCTCCGCAGCGGCGCCGGGTTCGAGTTCATGCTCGAAGCCAACGACACGACCGATGCGCAGCTCAAGGTCCTCCCCGAGTACAATCCGTACATGCCGGAGCGGCTGGTCGCGAGCGGCGCGTTCTTCGGTGAGCACTTCCGGCGTCCGGTGTATTCCGAACGGCGATACGATGGCGTGTTCGATACGCTGTTCGCCCTGACCAACCGTCCCCGCTACATGGGAGATGGCACGCTCAAGCGCGGCACCGGATTCAATCTTGGACGACTGCGCTACGGCACGCTGGCGGCGAGCACCATCAACGACTGGTGGTGGGACGCCGCCGCTGGCGTCCTCGAGTTCCGGCTTCCCTGGGGACTGCTCAATGTGAGTGATCCGTCCACGGCAAAGATCCTGTTCGAGAGCGACGTGCAACTCGCGCTTCACCCGCCAGACAAGGGAAAGCAGTCCGAACTCGTCGGGCTTCCCTCCGACGGATTCCGCTTCGGCGTCGTCGCGTACCGGCCGGGGCCCGACATCCTCGGCACGATCCCCAAGCTCGACGCATACGGCAACTGGCCGCTCTCGTCGTTCACCACGTGGAAGTGGAAAACGTGGGACGTCCCGACGTACCACACGCACCTGAAGCCAGTGTACCAGGCCCTGCAGAAGTTGTGGGCGAACCCATGAGGCGGCGCGCTGCGGCCGGCGGCGCGCTTGTCGCCGCGCTCTCGGCGTGCGCCTTCGCGCCGGCGTCCGCGCAGGTCGCGGTCGGCGACTCCCTCTGGAAGATGGGGCGCACGACCGAAGCCGCGGCCGCGTACGAACGCGCGCTCCAGACCGACCGCTACTCCGTGCGTGCCAACGTGCTCGCCGCGCGAACGCTCGCCTGGGGAAGCAACACCGACTCGGCGCTCGTGCTGCTTCGCAACGCGCGCGTCCGCGTGCCGGACGATCCTGATGTCCGCTACGCCGAAGCGCTTTATCTCTCCTGGGGCAAGCACTTCGAGGCCGCGATCGTGAAATACGATTCGCTGCTCGCGACGAACCCCGACCTCGACTACGTGCGCGTGTCCCGCGCGCGCACGATTTCGTGGGAAGGAAAGCTCTCCGACGCGGAGCAGGCCTATCGCGCCGCGCTCGCGCTGCCGATGAAGGACGCGAGCGCCATCCGCGACGCCAACATCGGCCTCGCACAGGTGACGTCATGGCGCGGCGATCTCGCCGGCGCCGCCAAGCGCTACACCGCGCTGATCGCCGACGACCCGACGGATCCGCGCGCGCTCAGCGGGCTTGCGAGTGTACGCGGCTGGCAGGGGCAGCCCCGCGCCGCCGTGCGGCTCCTCGAGCGCGCGCTCAAGTTCGACAGCACCGACGCAGAAATGAAAGCGTCGCTCGTCACCGAGCGCGCTGCTGCCGCGACCCATACCGATGTCGAGGTGGACTGGAGCGACGACTCGGATGGCGACCAGAACGTCTGGTCGCTCGCTTCGCAGGGACTGCCGCTCACCGATCACCTCACGGCGACGACCAGCGTCGGCGTGCTTGCGGCAAGCGACGCCGTCCGCCACGCGAATCGCAAGCTCGCGGACGTCGGGCTCGCGGCGACCGGCGACGCCTTTCGCGCCAACGCGTCGGTCGGCGCGAGGACGCTCGACCCCGATACCCCGGGCGTACCAGATCGAGCGGTGTTCACCGCGAGGGTCGGCGCCTCGATGCAGGTCGCGCCGACGACGAACATCGGCATCTCGGCCACGCGGATTCCGTTCGACGAGATCGCAAGCCTGGTGGCGCGCGACATCAACCTCACGTCGATCGACGCGAACGCCGACCTCGCGCCGTGGACGCACGCCCTCGTCTCGCTCGGCGCGGGCACGCTCGGGTTCAGTGACGGGAACCGACGCACGAACTTCACGATCCGCGCGTCACAGCGCACGCCTGATCGTCCGTGGTACGGAGTCTTCGCGCGCTCGATGGGTTTCGCCGAAACCATCCAGGGATATTTCTCGCCCGGGCACTTTTTCTTATACGAGGCCCAGGGCGGATGGGATCATGACAGCCCCACGTGGCCGCTCTCGTTCGGAGGCGGCATCGGCTCGCAGCGCGTCGACACTGGACGCCCGTGGCAGGTCGAGTACCATGTGGAAGGGCGCGTCGGCCGCCACTGGAAGGACGGCAACTCTCTCGCGCTGACCGGCGGCCTCAGCACGAGCGCCGCGAGTTCAGCCGTGGGTGCATTTCACTACAGCACCCTCGGGCTGGTCGCGACGATCGCCTGGTAGATCCGCTCAGTCTGCGCGCAGCGCCACCACCGGATCCACACCGGCCGCACGGCGCGCCGGCAGCCAGCACGCCAGAATCGCGACGCCGAGGAAAAACACGCTGATCGCGGCGAACGTGACGGGGTCGGTTGGTGAGACACCAACCAGCAGGCTCTTCATCGCGCGTGTCATCGCCAGTGCCGCGATCAGGCCGAGTATGAGTCCAATGGCCGCGAGACGAAGCCCCTGCGCGATCACCAGCTTGAAGATCCCGCTCTGCGCGGCACCGAGCGCCATGCGCACACCGATTTCTGCCGTGCGCTCACGGACGACGCTTGCGAGTACGCCGTAGAGGCCGACCGCGGACAGAACGCCGGCGATCGCCGCGAAAATCGCGATCAGCACGAGTGCGAAGCGCGTCGGTGCGCGCGCCTGATCGACGGATGTGCTCATCGGCCGCATGTCGGTGACGAGGACCAGCGGGTCGATCGCCTTGATCGCCGCTCGCACCGCGGTCTCCAGATGCGCGGGATCTCCTGCGGTACGGACCGTCCAGCGACCGGCCACCCCGGGGAAAATCTCACCTTCGGTCACATAGTACGTTTCGCGCCCCACCTGCGAAAGCGATGCGTTGCGCGTGTGCTCAACCACGCCAATGACGTTCACGTACTCGGCCTCGGGTGTGCGGAACCGGACCGAGAGCCGCTTGCCAATCGCCGATTCTCCCGGGAACGCGCTTGCCGCGAGCGTACGATCGATGATGATCGAGTTGGCAGTCGGGACATTGTCCGCGTCAGTGAACGCGCGCCCTTCGACCAGTTTGATCTTCATCACATCGAAGTAACCGGGCTGAACGATGAAGAAGTCGCCCTGGTGATATTTGTCCGGGTTCGCAACAGCCTCCTCGGTTCCCCAGCGAGCGCCCGTGCTGCGCGCAAGATCGTTGTCCAGCGGGAGCCCGCCGGCCGCAGTCACGCCAGTCACTCCGGGAATCGCAGCGAGTTTCTCGCGCATCACGCGAATGAACGTTTGGCGCACATCGGGCGACCGCCCGAGTGACTGGACGTTGAACACGAGGAGGCCGTCAGGATCGTAGCCGGGATCGACCTTCGAAAGCGCGATGAAACTGCGCATCATCAGGCCGCTTCCAACCAGGAGCACGAACGCGAGCGTCACTTCTGCGATCACCACTCCGTTGCGGAGCGCGCGCGCGGACCCGAGCGATGCGCTGCGACCGGCGGAGCGGAGCGTTCCCATCATGTCGGGGCGCGACGCTCGAAGCGCGGGCACGATGCCGAACAGCGCGACCGCCGCGAGGCCGGAGACTACGGTGAAGCCGAGTACGAACGGATCGAGCGTGACGTCGCTTACGCGGGGAAGGTTTGCGGGCCCGATGGCGATCAGCAGCTTGATTCCGCCCTCGGCGAGCGCCAGTCCGAGTGCCGCGCCACCCGCGCCGAGCACGAGCGCCTCAGCGAGCATCTGTCGCACGAGGCGCGCGCGTGTACCGCCGAGCGCAGCGCGCACGGCAAGTTCCCGCTCGCGGCGCGACGTGCGTACCAGGATCAGGTTCGCGACGTTGGCGCACGCGATCAGCAGCACGAATGACACACCACCCATGAGCGCGAGCACCGCGGGTTTGACATCGGCAACAAGATCCTCGTGCAGCGGCTCGATGCGAAGGCGGCTCCCCGAGGTGAGGCGCGACGGAAACTGCTGATCCAGGGCCGTATTGAGCGCCTGCACTTCGCCCTGTGCGCCCGCGATGGTCGCGTCCGGCCTGAGGCGGCCGATCGCGCGGAGCTGCACTCCGTTCCGCGGCGCGCTCCAGTTAAGGCGCGCCGCGACAAGAATGCTCGGCCGCCGTTCTACTCCGAACTGCGGCGGGAGGAGGATTTCAGTGCCCGGCGGCGCGATCCCGACGACGAGGAACGATCCGCCGCCGGTCGTCCTGATGATGCTGCCAACTATTTTTCGGTCGCCGCCATAGCGGCGCTTCCAGTACTCATAGCTGAGAATCGTGACGTTGGGCACCGGCGGAGGCGCTGCAACCGTCGGATCCGGCGGCGTCGCCGGCGGTGGCTGTATCTCGCCGTCGGTGGGCTCGAAATCCCGGCCAATCATGACGGGCGTGCCGAGCACGTGGAAGAAATCCGTCGTGACGAACGCCGTCGGAACGGCTTCCGGCGTGCCGTCGTCGGCGACGAGCGAGAGTCGCCCGCTGAAGATGCCGGCCAGACCGTCGAGTTTCGTGGACGTCCGGCGCTCGTCGTAAAAATCGCCCGCCGAGAGGAGAAAGTCGCGGACGTTCCGCTTGGTGAGGTCCGCAGTCAGCAGTACGAGGCGCTCCGGATGCGGATACGGCAGCGGTCGCAACAGCACGGCGTTGACGACGCTGAAGATCGCGGTGCTGGCGCCGATGCCGAGTGCGAGCGTGACGATCGCGGTGAGCGTGAACCCGGGGCTCCGCCGCAGTGTGCGCACGCCGAACGCGAGGTCCTTCAGGAACTGTGTCATCGTGCTCTCCGTCGAGTAACGCGGATCAGGCCGCGACCGCCGCAGCGGCGCGCTCACGCGCCGCAGTGCGCAGTAATCCGGTCGCCGTGTACACCACCACCGCGACGACAAGCCATTTCACCACGGTGACCGGCAGCGACTTTACCAGGTACACGGCAATCAGCACCGCCGGGATTCCGCCGACCAGCAAGCCCAGCAGGGCGCGCGGTTCGTATCGTCCACTGCGCAGGAACCGGATGCTCGCGATCGGCATCAGCAGCGCGCACGAACCCGTCATCACCGGGAACACGGCGGTCGGGCTCATGCCGAGCAGGCTCATCATGATCATGCAGGGCGCATAGAGACCGATGCCTAGCGTCATCAGGGCGCCGAGCAGGAAGTTCACGCTGATCGCGACGCCGAGTTTCCATCCCGTGAGCGACAGTGCGGCGCCGGTGGCGGGCATCAGGTTCAGCAGGCCGCAGAGCATCAGGACGGCAGCGACGAACAGCGCAGACCCCATGCCGATCTGCACGGCGCGACGCGGCCACGACACGACGACGCTCGCGCCCATCCATGCACCGGCAACGGCCGCGGCAATCAGGAGGATCAGCGTGCGCGCGTCGATCGGCACGAGCTGTGTGAAGAAGAACGCTTCCACGACAGTCGGCAGCGTGTGACCGATGTTCATCGTGCCGGGGATCTGTTCGTCCGGAACCATTTTCCAGAACCGAAAGATCGACGTGGTCGTCGCGTACGATCCGACGCCGAGCGCGTCGAAGAAATTCGTGAAGAAGCCGGTGGTGATCCCGCCGCGCGTGGGAGCGACGGATGAGACGGGCGTGCCGGCCTCGCGCTGGTCGCGCCGCCGCCGCGTGAAATCGCGCACGAGAAACCAGACGTACACGGCCGCGCTCACTCCGAACGCAATCAGGAGGAGTTCCTTCGCGTCGATAAAGGCGGTCGTGCCGGAGCTCATGCGTTCTTCCTGTTCATGGGGGTGAAGCCGAAAACAGTACGACATCCCTCGCGCAGAATCCAGATGACAGCGCCATGACAACACCAACGAACGTGCTTTTCCATACGTTAGACTTTCCCGCCCGCGAATGAGGATGCTTCATGCGCCGCATGCTGACCGCTTCCACCGCCATCGCACTGTTCGCGTTCACCGCGAGCGCACACGCCCAGTCGAAAATCGATCCCAGCCTGCTCGCGCCACTCAAGTGGCGCAGCGTCGGTCCGGTGAACACCTCCGGTCGCATCGATGACTTCTCAGTCGGGCGCGTGCACGGACAGCCCGACCAGATCTACGTCGCGACCGCAACCGGCGGCGTGTTCAAGAGCACCAACGGCGGCACCTCGTGGGACCCGGTATTCGACAAAGTGAATGCGATGATGTCGATCGGCGCCGTCCGCGTGGCGCCGTCGAACGCGAACGTCGTATGGGTCGGCACCGGCGAATCCAATAACCGACAGA
The DNA here is from genome assembly GCA_050733535.1 of Gemmatimonadaceae bacterium. Lineage (GTDB taxonomy): Bacteria > Gemmatimonadota > Gemmatimonadetes > Gemmatimonadales > Gemmatimonadaceae > Fen-1231. The sequence goes on from JBOHTH010000268.1 coordinate 8,041, forward strand.
GCTCTTACTGGGGCGACGGCGTCTACAAGTCCACCGACGCCGGCAAGACATGGCAGAACATGGGGCTCAGGGACACGCGCAGCATCGCGCGCATAGTGGTAGACCCCGGCAACTACGACATAGTTTACGTCGCCGCGCCCGGGCATTTGTGGGGCCCGAATCCCGATCGCGGCGTGTTCAAGACGACGGACGGCGGGAA
>JBOHTH010000269.1:0-4036 GCA_050733535.1 Gemmatimonadaceae bacterium
GTCCATCACGACCTTGCCGGCCGCATCGCGCAACACCGCCTTGGGCGTCATGTCCACACGGGAATAGTTGTCGACGATCCACCGCTTGTTCGTCGAGAGGCGCGCGTCGTGCGTGCCGTTGCCGGGATCGAGCAGCGCCATCCCGGTGCCGTCGAGGTTCACCCGGTACGTGTGCGTGTAGTACGGATTCTCGCCTGGCTCCCGGCCCACGCCGGCGATGACCGCGATCCCCTTCACCGAATCAACGTCGACAAGACGCTCGGCACGCCATGCGCCGGACGTCAGCGCTCGCTTCAGCTTGCCCGCGTTGTCATACAGATAGTAGTGGCCCCAGCCCGAACGCTCGGACCACCAGATGAAATCGCCGCCCGACTTCACGTACTTCACGTTCTGCCGCTCGCTTGAGTTGTTCTCGATGTCCTCGTGCAGCAGCTGCGTTGTCGTCTGCGACGGCAGTTCCATGTCGATGAGCTCGAGGTGCCGCTGCGTGCGATCGCGACGCACCATGCGCAAATGATCGGAGCCTTTGCCATTCCAGTGGATGTCGAAGAGCCGCTGGTCCTTCCATTTTCGAACAGTCGCCGGCGTGAGTTTGGTGTCGCCAACGCGGTACAGATAAAGCTCTTCTTGTCCGACATTCTCCTCGCCGGGCATTGCGTAGGTGTAGCTCATCAGCTCCGGTCGCGGACTCGCCGTGTTGTTGACGAGGTACAACTCCTTCACCTTGCGCATATCCATTCGGGTCACGGCGAACGCTTTCGAGTCTGGTGACCAGGTCACGTTCGCGCGCACACGAGGGTCGCGATTTACGGCACCCCGACCGCCGCCGCGGCCCTGTTGCACTCCGACAGAGTCGGTCAGATTCTGCCCCTGCAGCGTGAGTTCCCGCTGCTGTCGTTCCACGAGCGTGTCGCGCGCCCCGAAGCTGTAGTGGTCGGCGCCGTCCTGCGTGAGCTGAACAGTGTCCTTCGTCGCAACCTTCACGACGTACAGGTTGTAAGCGCGCGCGAAGGCGAACATGCTGCTGTCGGGCGAATAGTTCCTGAAATCACCGCCGCGTCCACCGGCTCCCCCACCACCTCCTCCGCCACCGCCGCCAGCTCGGCCGCCACCGGCGCCTCCGCACGTATTGAGGGTGTCGGGCGGAGTCGGCGGCGTGCTGTCACCCAACTCGCCGCCGCGGCCTCCCCGGCCGCCTCGCCCATTCGCGCCGCCCGCCGGTGCGGCTGGGCCCAAACGCTTCAATGTCTCGGCCGCTACGTCCCACTCCCATTTCGAGCTGTCGGCAGTGAATCCGAACGTCTTGCGATCCTTGGAGAATGTGATCGACGTGAACGGCAGATCCTGCGGATCGTGGGCATGATGGCTGAGCTCCGAGAGCTGCGCCGCAAGCTTGCTTTGGTCGAAGAGCGGCTTCTTCGTCTTCGTCGTCGGCACGACGAGCAGGAACGTCGACCCCGAGTGATCCTTCCAGTCGTAGCAAAGTGAATCGCTCTGCCCCAGCCAATGCGGATTCACCGCGGTCGTGTAGGTTCGCGTTCGCACGCTCGCGGTGGAGAACTTCTCGGCGAGCGGCCAATTGGCTTTGTTGGCGTGCTCCTGCGCGGCGAGCGGCAGTGCGGCGAGAAGGATGAGACCGGCGGAGATGTGTAGGCGCATACGGGCAGATGAAGGAGGGGGGCCGCACGACTTGACGGGGCAAACGTACCGCCCGAGACTGCATCACGCGAACGTCGATCGTTTTCGAAAGGATCCCATGATCACCCACCGAAAGGAGTGGCAGTTCTTCAGCGCGATTTTTCGCGCCGATACGAAGCTCGCCATCGTCTGGTGGGCGGTGCTCATCCTGCGCGGCGTCCTGCCCGCGCTTTTCGCGATCGTGATGGGCGCGCTCATCGCAGCCGTCCAGGGCCATCGCGATCTCACCGCTGCGCTCGCGGTCACCGGTGTCATCTTCGTCACGCTCCAGATCCTGCCGCCGATTCACACGGCGGTCGGCTCCAACCTCGGCGACCGCACCGCCGCCTGGCTCTACGACCGGCTCACCGAAGCGTGCGTGCGCCCGGCCGGCATCGCACACCTCGAAAATCCCGAGCTGGCCGCCGACCTCACGGTCGCGCGCGACTTTGACCGCGGGATGACCGGACCGCCGCTCAACATCTCGATGGACTTCATCGCGAGCGGCATGACCGAAATGATCGGCGGCCTCGCGTCGGCGATCATCCTCTTCGCCTATGCATGGTGGGCTCCGCTTCTCCTCGGTGGGGCGTGGGTTGCAACGCACTGGCTGTTGCGCGAGAGCGGCGTCTGGTTCGATCGGAACACGCCGGAAGTCCGCGCCGCGCAGCGCGACGCGGATTACGCGTTCCGCCTGGCCGTTGACCCGCCTGCGAGCAAGGAACTGCGGCTGTTCGGTCTCGCCGGCTGGACGATCGAGCGCTTCATCGCGCGGCGCACGACGCTACACCGCCTTCAGTACGAGGCCACGCGCCTCCGCGAGAAGCCGGTGCTGTGGAGCCTGGCGATCGTCGTCGCTGCGAACATCGCCGTGTTCGTCTCGTTCGCGGCGAGCGCGTCGGCCGGGCATCTCTCCGCTGGACGGCTGGTCGCGTTCGCGCAGTGCGCGGTCGGCGTTTCGCTGCTTGCGTTCGGCGGCTTCAGCTGGGCGCTCGACGGCGCGGCGGCACCGGTGGCAGCGGTGCTTCGTCTCGAGCGCGCGATGGCGCCTGCCGGCGCACTGCCGTCCGGCACGCGGCGCGCGGATGCGCATCCTGCGCGTGAAATTCGGTTCCACGGCGTCAGCTTCTCGTATCGCGGCGCGCCAGCGCCTGTTCTCGACGGATTCGACCTCACGATTCCGGCGGGATCGTCGCTCGCGATCGTCGGCATGAACGGCGCGGGGAAGACGACGCTCGCCAAGCTGATCTGCCGCCTCTACGACCCGCAGGCCGGCGTCATCGAGGCCGACGGCACGGACATTCGATCGTTCGATCTCGTATCCTGGCGAAGCCGCCTCTCCGCCGTGTTCCAGGATTTCATCCGCTTCGAACTTCCGTTGCGCGAGAATGTTGCGCCGGACGGAGCGCCGGACGACGTGATCTTCGCGGCACTCGGCGCCGCGGGCGGCGCGAACCTCGCCGCGCTCGACACGATCCTCTCGCGCGCCTATGAGGGCGGCACCGATCTTTCCGGCGGACAGTGGCAGCGGATCGCGCTCGCCCGCGCGCTGTGCGGCGTTGCGATGGGAGGCCGCGTTGTGCTGCTCGACGAACCCACCGCCCAGCTCGACGTGCGCGGCGAAGCGGAGATCTTCGAGCGCATTCTCGCCGCCACGCGCCATTGCACGACGATCCTCATCTCGCACCGCTTCTCCACCGTGCGGCTCGCCGACCGGATCTGCGTGCTCGAGCACGGCAAGGTCGTCGAACTCGGCACGCACGATGAGCTCATGGCGAAGCACGGCCGCTACCGCACGATGTTCGACCTTCAGGCGCAGCGCTTCGGCGAAGCGGACGAAGAGGAGGGCGTGACGCATGACGTCCTCGTCTGAACGCGTGCGGCGGAAGGACGACGACCTCCCGCCGGCGCTCTCGTCGATGGTCTGGCTGTGCAAGCTCGGCTACCGCTACGAGCCGGGCCTCATGCGCGTCGCGTTCACGTTCGCGCTCGTGTCGGCGCTGCCGGACGCGCTGATTGCGCTCTGGTTCAAGCTGATGGCCGACGGATTTGCGGCGCACGACGCGCGGAAAGTGGAGCTGACCGCGATCGCGCTCGGAATGTCGGCGGCGGGCACATGGTTTCTGCGCACCGTTGCAACGCGCGTGCAGCGCCGCTTTCGCGACAAGGTGACGATCGCGCTCGAGTCGCACGTCGCGCGGCTTCAGGCGAGCATCCCGACCGTCGCACATCAGGAGCGCCCGGAATACCTCGACCGCCTCGCGATGTTGCGCAACCAGGTGTTCGTGCTCGACCACATGTACATGTCGGTGTTTTCGACAGCGGGGTGGATCCTTCGCCTTGGCGTCACGATGGCACT
>JBOHTH010000270.1:0-9716 GCA_050733535.1 Gemmatimonadaceae bacterium
ATAGTGCTCTTGCAAGAGACTATTTAACCGAACAGCGCCGTCGTCGTGCCTTCCTTGGCGACGAAGTTCACGCCCTTGATGACCGGGATCCCTTCGCGGTACTCGAACCACACATCGCGAAACTCGATGTCGCCATCCGCACTCACGTGCGGCGCGCGGTTCGCGTCCTCGGCGTCCTCGGTGGCCGTCTGCATGATGTCGCGGATGCGGTCGAGGCCCGCGAACGCCTCGGTGATCTGCGTGCCGATCGACGCCATCTGGATCACCGGCAGCGTCACGAGCCCCACGAGGATCACGTAGAAGAACAGCTCGCCCACCGTCATCCGGCCGGCGAGGATTTCATGTCCGCCGACGACGGTCATGAGCACGCCGATCGCACCGACGATCAGCGTCGAAAATGCCGTCACCGCGGACGTGCCGGTAATCGTGCTCGCGATGTTCCTGAAGAGGCGATTGGCGCCCTTGGTGAAGACGATCTCCTCGCGTTTCTCCGCCGTGTACACTTTCACGACGCGGGCGCCGCCGAGCGCCTGCACCAGCCGCCCCGAAACCTCCGCGTAGATCTTGCTCCGCTCGCGGAAGATCGGCCGGAGCTTCTTGAACGCGTACGACATGACGCCGCCGAATACCGCGAGCAGCGCGATCGTTGCAGAGGTGAGCTTCCAGTTCACAAGAAACAGCCACACGAGCGCGACGACCGCGGTGAGCATCCCGCCGATCAGCTGGATGATTCCCGTGCCGACCAGATTCCGCACGCCCTCGGCATCGCTCATCACGCGCTGCACGAGCACGCCGCTCTGCGTCGCATCGAAGAAACTCACCGGCAGGCGCATCACGTGTTCTTCCACGCGGCGCCGCAACTCGGTGATCGCGCGCTGGCCGGCCACGCTGATCACCTGCGAGTTCGCGAACGACGCGGCCGCCTGTACCGCGGTCGCAGCCATGCAGGCGAACGCCACCGGCCAGAGCAGGTCGGGGCGATTATTACCGATCACTTTGTCGATCAGGAACTGCGTGCTCCTGGGCAGCACGAATCCCGCGAGACGGCTGACCAGCATCAGCACGAACCCGATCGCCAGCGACGATCGGTGCCGGTACATCAGGACCTTGGCTTCGGCCCAGGCGTTGGCGTAGTTGACTTTCTTTTTCTTGACGGGTTCGGCCATTGGTCAGGCGACTGGAGACAGAGAGGGAGAGGTGCGCGCGGTGTTCGCGCGCCCAGCCGACGCGAGGATCGCCGCCGGGTCGTTGGTGATGATGCCGTTCACGGCACCCGCCCAGTAACGATAGGCCTGCGCCGGATTGTCGACGGTCCAGACGTGCGTCGTCGCGCCGGCATGCCGCGCCATCCGCGCGAAACGCTGAACAGGCAATGGTACGCCGCGCGACCGGGGCGGAATCGCGAGCGCCTGATACGGCATGTGGGGCGGGCTTCCCGGGAGCAGAGCGCGCCCGAACAGCCGGATCAACTCGCGGCGCGACGCGCTATGCGCGATCGCCGTACCGCGAAATGGTGCGATCGCAGCGTCATCGAACGCGCCGACGACAACTCGCCCAGTCGCACCTGAGCGCTCGATCAGCCGCCGTACCTCGGCCGACGCGTCGCGCGTTTTCACTTCCACTATCATCGGAACGTTCGCGAACGCCGAAAGGACCAACTCGAACGCGGGGATCCGGATCCCCCGGCCGCGAAAGGGGAACGTGCGGCCGCCGTCCCGGGTGAAACAGAATCCGCCGTCGAGCCGCTGCAGCTCGTCGAGCGTGAGCGCGCCGACCGGGCCGGTGCCGTTCGTCGTACGGTCCAGCGTCGGGTCGTGCATGACCACGGCCTTGCCATCGCTCGAGACGCGCACATCGCACTCCAGCGCGTCAACGCCGAGCGCCACCGCCTGCTCGAACGACTCGAGCGTGTTCTCCGGAAAGAAAGCGGAGTTGCCCCGGTGTGCAATTACCAGCCGGGCGGCGGGGTCGAGCAGGACATTCATCCACTAAAGGTAGCGGGAGTGCCGAACTCAACAGCGGGTAGGCGGTTTTCGGTGAGATGCTTTGGGATTGGGGTTATTGGTCGTTGGCCATGGGACTTCTCCCACAGCCAACGACTAGTTACTCCAATCCCAAACCATCTCACCCACAGCGCGGAACACGCCTGCCGCCGTCAGAAGTGGTACTTCACCCGCGTCGCGATCAGCCGCCCAATCTCCGGCACACCCGCGAACGTCGCGACGCGCGTGTCGAGCAGATCCGAGACGTACACCGACCACGTGACGTTTCGCGCGATCGGCAACCTGTACGATGCGCCGAGATCGATCATCGTGTTCGCCGGTACTGGTGCGTACGACACTCCGCCCGCCGGGTTCGGATCGTACGAGCTGTACGTGCCGGAGTTCACCGGGAAGGCGTCGGCGTACCGGACGGTTCCCGTGAACGACCAGCCGGTGGCGTCGTTCGTGTACGTTCCCGTTCCGGACGCGCGGTGCTTGGGCGAGTTGGACGTCAGCGGATTTCCGGCGCCGCCGATCTCCGGAAAGACATTTTGTCCGAGGTTCGAATACGTCGCGCCGACCATCCACGTGTCGGTGAGCTGGTAGTCGGCGGCGAAGTCCACGCCGCGCACGTCGATCGAGCCCATTCCGTTCGTGTACGAGGCGATGACGGACTGGTCGGGCGCGAGCTTGGTGTTGGTGAAGGCGAGCGTGCCTTGCGGAAGGCCGGCCATCACTTTCACCAGGGATGGCACCGCGGCATTCGCGGTGGCCTGCGCCATAGCGGCCGGCTCGTTATAAGGCGCCGCCTCAAGGCCCGCCACGATCGCGGCTGTGAGGTACGGGGCGAGCTTGGCCGGGTCCATGAACACCTGCGGATTGATCTGGCCGATCGGCACGCCGATGTCGCCGCGATTTTGGTACCAAAGGTCGACGGCCACACGGAGGCGCTTGGCGATGATCCCCTTCCAGCCGAGTTCCCATGTGGTGTTGAACGACGCGGCCAGCGGCGCGATGTCCGTGAGCGCCGCCGCATTCACGGCAGGCGTCGACGCGCTGCCATAGTGCAGCGAGGATCCCACGTTCGCGTCGGTGGGCTGCAGCGCGTTCAGGATCGGCCCGAGCTGGCCGGGTCCGATCAGCGCGACGAACTGCGCTTGCTGCGCCGTGCCGCCGAACGTTGCCGCCGGGAGACTCCCGGCGATCGCCGCGAGTTGCGACATGAAGCCCGGAAACGCGTTGGCCGCGGTCGATGACACGGCGGCCGTTGGACCGCCCGCGACAAACGGCGAGTGCATGCACAGGCCGCCGTTGACCGTTCCGTCGCAGCTGCGCGCGAACTGCCAGCCGGTCTTCGACGGGTCGCCGATGGCGCGCAGCGCAAACCCTGGCGCGATCGTCGGATTTGACACCTGGTCGAGCATGTATTCGAAGCTCGCCGGCGAGTTGAACGCGCGACTGAACGTGAAGCGCCAGTTGCTGTTTGCGTTCTGCTTGTAGACCAGAGCCAGACGCGGAGAGAACTGCGATCCCGCCAGACGGTCCGTTTGGTCTCCGCGAATCGCGGTGACCAGATCATACTGCGGGTTGAGTGGGATCGTGCTCTGGAGGTAGATGCCCTCCTCGTGGATGTCGGTCGACCCTTCGTTGCGCCCGAAGATCGTCGAGTCCGATACAGGATGCGTGTAGATGTAGTCGGCGCCGGCGACCATCGAGGTCTTGCCGAGCTGGAACGCCTGCTGGACTTGTCCGACCATCACCGTCGACTTGTCCACCACCGGCAGTCCCGTGCGCAGGTAGTAGGTCCCCGTCGTGTCCTGCGCGTTGGCGTTGCCGGAGTTGTTCGCATTGTAGAAGGCCTGCGCGAAGAATCCCTTGTAGCGGAGGCGGTCCTGAAAGCTCGAGTACGACCAGTTGTGCACCTGCGCCGCGCCGAATGCGGTCGTGATGTCGATGCCGCTGAGAATCTTCGAGTAGCCGACGTTCACGATGTTGTCGAAGTTGGAGTCCGGGCGGTAGTCGAGGCGGAACTCGCCCGCGTACTTCCTGTCGGCAAAGTCACGCTGCAGCGCCTGCCCCGAGCGCGCGCTCCCGGGGATCACCGGGTACGTGGCGGGCTCGTTCGGGTCGTTGTACTTCCAGTCCGTCGCAGAGAAGTACGAACCGGAGATCTTGTATCCCCACTTGTTGTCGCCAAAGACGCCGGCGTTGCGCACGTTCGCCTGGAGCATCGCGTTGCCGCCGCCGTCGATCGACACCGTGGTCCCCTGCGACTCGAACGGTGATTTCGTGATGATGTGCAGCACGCCGTTTGCGGAGTTCGGCCCATACAGCGCCGACGCCGGGCCGTTGAGGATCTCGATGCGCTCGATGTCGTCGTCGTTGCTCGTGAACAGCGCGGGCACGTTCACTCGCAGCGACGGCACGGCTGCGAACCGGTAGTCCTGCATCATGAGCATTCCGCCGGAGAACGCGTTGTTGAATCCGCGCGAGACGATGTTCGACTGCATCATCCCGCCGGTCGACACCGACAGGCCCGGCGTGGTCTTGAGGTAGTCCGCGATCGTTGGAGCCGGAACGTTGGTGATCTGCTCGGAGTTCACCACCGAGATCGACGCCGGCGCATCGAGGATCTTCTCCGGCCTGGCGCCGCGCGTGACGGTGGTGACGATCTGGTTGAGTGTCGTGGAGATTTCCGTCAGCGCGAAGCTGACGGTGACCGGCCCCGCTTCAGGAACAGTGATCGCGTCCACGCGTTTGGCCTCGAACCCGATGCGCGCCGACGAGACGACGTAGACGCCCGCCGAAAGCCCGGTGATTCGAAAGCTGCCGTCCTCGCCCGACACGACGGTCGCGGACGAGCGGAGTCCCGACACCGCGGTAATGCGCGCGCCTGCCACCGGAGCGCCGCCTTGGGCATCGGTGACCGTCCCCGTGATGCTTCCGGTCTGTGCCGCGGCGACCGCGGAGAAGACGCAGAGCGCGACGACTGCCGCAGCCGCGCGGCGGACCGGCAGGGAGGAGAGCCGGCGGGCGAAACCTCGAACCATGGTGCACCTCATCGTGGCGGAGGTGAGCGGCTGGGCATGCGCCCGAGCTCGTCAACCGATCAGGTTGAATCGAACGACGGGACAAACTTTGGACATGGCCGCGAAGAAGGCAAGCACCCCGGGCCCAGCGCGACGACCGGTCAGCGCCCCGGCGGATTCGGCGTGGACTCCAGATCGTTCTCGGCCACAGCCGCGGTATCGATCGCCACGATCCGCCGCACCCCCTTCCACTGCAGCCCGCCGGGGGGCCGGTACTTCACGACCGGAGTCTCCACGACGTGATGCGCAGTGCTCGATGCCTGGATCATCATCCCCTCGCCGACGTAAATGCCGACGTGCGAGATCCGCTTCCCCTTGCCGAACACGAGGAGATCGCCTGGCTGCATGGCCGCCGTGTCCCTCATGATCGGGTCGCCCATTTTCGCGAGCGTCGCCGCGTGGTGCGGCAGGTCTATGCCGAGTTTCGCGAAGACGTACTTCACGATGCCGCTGCAGTCGAGCCCCTTGGCCGGGTTCAGGCCGGCCCACTTGTACTTCACGCCGAGCAGGCTGCGCGTGTGCTCGATGATCGAGTCGCGCTGCACCGATGTGAGGATCGCGAACGGGCCACTCGGGTTCGCCGCACGATGCGTGACTGCTTCGACCGGCTTGCTCGGCACGACCGTGTCCTGCTGCGCCATTGCGGGGACCGCAACGGCGAACATGGTGACGCCAGCCAGCAAAGTGACGCGTGGACGCAGCATGGAACCCCGGTAACGAGGAAACGAGCGCTGAAGATATCCCGCCGTGCAGGCCGCCGGAACCCTGTGACGCTAGCGGATTCCAAGCGGTTTGTGACTTTGTACCGAAAGGCGCCAGCGCGGATTCTGCAGGCAATACTCGATCGCCTGCTGAGAATTCCCTGCAATGTTCGGGCCGTCCATTGGTTGTAGGAAAAAATGTCCGAAGTCGAGCTGCTCGAATTGCTCCGGCTCGCCCCGGTCCTGGGGGTACACGAGCTTGAGTTCGTCGCCGGCTGTGAGCACGAGAGGCGCATCGGCTTTCGGGCTCACGCAAATCCAGTCGAGACCGCGCGGCGCGGGCTGTGTGCCGTTGGTCTCGACCGCCACCGCGAAACCCCGCGCATGCAGCGCGTCGATCGCGTCGGTGTCGAGCTGAAGCAGCGGCTCGCCGCCGGTGCAGACGACGAATCGCCGGCTGCCTCCATCACCCCGCGCCGGCCAGCGCGCCGCGACGGCGTCGGCGAGCGCGTCCGCCGTGTTGAATTTCCCGCCGTCCGGGCCGATTCCGATGAAGTCCGTGTCGCAGAACTTGCAGACCGCAGCCGCGCGGTCATCCTCGCGCCCCGTCCACAGGTTGCAGCCGGCAAAGCGGAGGAACACGGCTGGACGTCCCGAGTGGAAGCCCTCGCCCTGCAGCGTATAGAAAATCTCCTTCACCGCGTATGTCATCGCGCGTAGCCTGCCGGATCGCGCATTCCGGCCTCGGAGAATCCGCGCAGGCGAAGCTGGCATGCGTCGCAACGCCCACAGGCGGTGCCGTCCGGCGCAGGATCGTAGCAGCTGGTGGTCATCGCGTAATCGACGCCGAGCGACGTGCCGAGCGCGATGATTTCGCGCTTGGTCATCGTCATGAGCGGCGTGCGCACAGCGACGGGCCCGGTGCCCTCGACGCCGGCCTTCGTCGCAAGCTTCGCCATCGCCTCGAATGCGCGGATGAACTCCGGCCGGCAGTCGGGATACCCGCTGTAGTCCAGCGCATTCACGCCGATGAAGATCTCCGCGGCGCCGAGAACTTCGGCCCACGCCAGCGCGAACGACAGGAAAATCGTGTTGCGGGCCGGCACGTATGTCACGGGGATTCCGTGACTCAGTTCACTCGCACTCCGATCCTTTGGGACGTCGATATCGGACGTAAGGGCCGATCCGCCAAATTGTCTCATGTCGATGTCGGCTACCACGTGCCGCAAAACGCGGTACTTCGCAGCGGACGCACGTGCCCGTTCGATCTCGACCCCGTGTCGCTGACCGTACCGGAAGGTCAGCGCGTTGACGCCGTACCCTTGGTGTGTTGCGAGCGCGAGCAGTGTGGTGGAGTCGAGGCCGCCGCTGAGCAGGAGGACGGCCGGCGTCCCGGCGACTGGCGCCGTCATCCCCTCGTGCGCAGCCCCGACACGATGTCCTTGAGCCGGCTCGCGCCCGTGAGCAGCGACGCCGACGCCGAGCTCATCTCTTCGCACGCGGCACTCTGTTCCTGTGTGCTCGCGCTTACTTCCTCCGCGGCCGCCGCGTGCCCCTCGGCGGTGCGCGCTGCCTGCGAGATGCCGCCGCTCGCGCCGAGCACGGCGTTCACGTTTTCGTCCGCCGCGACCGTCACGTCACCCGCGGCGACGAGCGTGTCCCGCGCGGCGGTGCTGATGGTGGAGAGCGCCGCGTCGATGTCGCGCGAGAGCTGCTGGATCTCGCGGACGCGCGCCCCGCCGGCCTGCATCGCCAGCGTCGTGCTCGCGACGCGCGCGGTCACGACGGCGGTCAGCTGCACGACGTCGTCCGCTGCGGTCTGCGCCTGCTCGGCGAGCTTGCGCACTTCATCTGCCACAACGGCGAACCCGCGTCCCGCGGATCCCGCGCGCGCCGCTTCGATCGCGGCGTTGAGCGCGAGGAGGTTCGTCTGTTCTGCGATGCGGCTGACCGTCGCGACGAACCGGTTGATGCTCTCGGCGACTCCGGTGAGTTCGTGCACCTCGCCTGCGGCGCGCTCCACGCTCGTCTTGACGTCGCCGAGGATTCCGAGTGCCCGGTCGATCTCCGCGCGCTTCTCCCGCGCCGAGCGTTCGATGCCGCCGGCGAGATCCTTCACCTGGCTGGCACCGGTGCGCACCGTGTCCGCGCTCGCGCGCATCACGTGGAATGAATCGTCGACGGTGCGGAGCGCGGTGACCTGGAGCTCCGCGCCGCTGGTGACATCTGACATTGCCGTCGCGGTCTGGCCCGCAGCGTGGGAGATCTGCTCGGCCGCGGAGGCCAGCTGGTGCGCCGACGTCGAGACGTCCTCGGCGGTGGATGTCGCGACGTCCACGAGGCGCGCGAGCGAGTCGGCTGTGGAGTTCATCGCGGTGGCCAGCTCACGGAACTCGCCGGGCATCTCCGTGCGTGTGCGGACGTCGAGACGTCCATCGCTCAGCGCGCGGGCGTGCGCGACGAGCGTGGAGAGCGGCACGGCGATCGACCGCACGGTGCTCGTGACGATGCCGATGCCGAGCAGGATCGCGCCGAAGATGAACGCGACCAGGAGCAGCGACCGCCGGTCCGCCTCGGCGCGAAGGTCCCGCGAGGTCTGTTCCATCTGTCGTGCGCGCCGCTGGCCGAGCTGCTCCACGCTGCCGAGCAGCGCGGACTCCGACGCGCGCGCCGCGGCCTCGGCGGTCGCGGCCTCGCGGTCGCGCTTCAGGTCCTTCAGGCGGTGCGCCACGGCGAGGTCGTTCTCGAGTCCGGAGAGGCGCACGTCGATCGCGGCGACGAGGGCGATGTCGTCCGCCGTCATCCCGCTGGTTTCGTTGAGCGCCTTCTGATCGCCGTGCGCGGCCCAGCCATAAGAGCGAAAGGCGGCTTGGCTCACGCTGTCCGGCGTCTCGAGGTAGCGGGTCCCGGCGGAAAGTTCCTGCGCGACGTTCGAGGTGAGGTCCGAGCTCAGCCGCGCCTCGCGCCGCGCTGCGGCGAGGGTGGAGTCGATGCGCTGCGAAAGCGAGGACAGCGACAGCCGGCCGACGATTCCCGCGACGGCGAGCAGCACGATGATCGCGCCGAAGCCGGCGAGGAGGCGCGAGCGGATGGTCCCGAGGGTCAGTGGATTCATGCGCGGCTCACCGGGGCGAGCCCTGCACGACGAGGGATCCATCGTGCGCAACGCGCGTCATCGTGACGCCTTTTCCGGCAGGATCGCCCGTGGGCAGGAAGCGGATCGGTCCGGTGACGCCGTCGATCGGCGGCGAGATGTGCGCGAGCCAGTCGCGAATCTTCCCGCGGTCCGGTCCCACCGCCGCGAGCGCGGCGGCGAGGACCTTGGTGGCGTCGTAGCCGAGCGCCGCGTTGCCGTCGGGTTCCAGCCCGTTGTTCGCAAACTTGAACGCCGTGACGAATTTCCGCGCTTCGGGGCGCGGATCGGTCGGCGCGAACGGCGCGCCGACAAAAGCGCCCTCGGAAACCTCCGGGTGCTCAGTGACGGGTGTCCACCCGTCTCCGCCCATGAAATCCGCCTTCAGTCCCTGTTTTTTCGCTTCGGCGAGCATCGGGAGCGCGGACCCGACCACACCGGCAATGAACACGATGTCGGGTTGCTTGAGTTTGAAGTACGAGACGTAGACCTCGTGGCTCGATGCGTCGGCGCGGATAGGGTCGATCTCGACAATCTCGCCGTCGAAGTTCTTGCGGAATGCGTCGGCGAGGCCGCGTCCGTAATTGTCGTTCTCGTAGAGGATGGCGGCGCGCTTGTGTCCGGACCGCGAGGCGAACTTGGCCATCTCGGCGCCGTTCGCCGAATCGCTCGAGATCACGCGAAAGACCCACGGCGAAATTCCCGTCAGGTCGGGCGAACTCGCCGACGTGGCGACCGCGGCGAGGTGGCCGTCATACACGTGCGCGGCGGCAACCATCGCGCCGGAGGTAACGTGGCCGACGACCGCCGA
>JBOHTH010000271.1:0-3220 GCA_050733535.1 Gemmatimonadaceae bacterium
TGGGACCGGCGCGGAGTCACCGTGCCGGACAGCGTGCAGGCGATCATCCGCGGCCGGCTTCTCGCGGCGGTGACATCGCTGCCGGATGTCGAGCACGCGGCATTTGTCAGCACCGCGCCGTTCGAAGGCTCAACGACGCAGACGCTCACCGTACGCGGTATCGACTCAGTTTCCAAGCTGGGGCGCTTCGACAGCCAGACGATGACTCCCGACTACTTCGCCACGATGCAGACGCGTATCGTACGAGGCCGTGGGATCGAGCCGAGCGATCGCGCGGGCACGCCGCCGGTGATGGTCGTGAGCGAGGGAATGGCGCGCGCGATCTGGCCCGGCAAAGATGCGATCGGCCAATGCATCGGGATCGAAATCTGGCGCCCGGTGCCGACCACCGCCGCCGCGCCGTGCGCTACAGTCGTCGGCATCGCCGAAGACGCCGTGCACGACCCGCTCCTCGACGAGCCGTTCCGCTACTACGTGTCGGTGGATCAATACCCCCAGTTCGGCGCGTCCAGTCTGCTGGTTCGCATGCGCGGCGATCCCGCGCGCACGGCCGAGCTGGTGCGGCGGACGCTGCAGTCGCAGCTGACGGGGCTCTCCTTCGTGACGGTGCGCCCACTCAGCGAGCTGATCGACGGCCAGCGGCGATCGTGGATACTCGGCGCAACGATGTTCGTAGGATTCGGCCTGCTGGCGCTGATCGTCGCGGCCGTCGGATTGTATGGCGTCATCGCGTACAACGTCGCGCAGCGGATGCATGAGCTTGGCGTCCGAGTCGCGCTCGGTGCACAGCCGGGGAATATTCTCGGACTGGTCGTGGCGCAGGGGATGAAGTTTGCGCTCGCGGGCGTCGCGGTCGGCGTCGCAATAGCGCTCTTCGCGAGTCGATGGCTGCAGCCGCTGCTCTTCAAGCAATCGGCGAAGGATCCGGAGGTGTACGCATTGGTGGCGGTCGTCTTGCTGCTCGTCGCGATTGCAGCGAGCGCAGTGCCAGCGTTTCGGGCCGCGAAAGCCGATCCGAACATCGCACTGCGATCCGATTGATTCGAAAGAGCTCACAGTTCAAAGGCCAAGCTCCCAGCTCATAGGTTGGCAGTGTCAGAGCTTGCCCTTCAAAGCTTCGAGCGAGCTGGCAGCGTTGAACAGCAGGGCTCTGACACTGCCAAGCAATGGCCTTTGACCTTGACCTTTGAGCTCTGAACGGCGCAATAAAACGAAACGGAGAGCGATCGGATGGTGATGGCTTTGCGGCTGCGTCGCATACCTTCGCTTCATGCAAGATTTTCGCAAGCTCGCGGTCTGGGAAAAGGCCCATCGCCTCTCCGTGAACATCCATCGCCTATCGCTCGAAATTCCTCGGGCCGGAAACGCGGCATTCGTCAGCCAGATTCGACGAGCGGCGGAATCGATCCCCGCGAATATCGCCGAGGGCGCAGGACGCGGCTCTGACGCTGACTTTGCCCGATTCCTTCAGATCGCAATCGGGTCGAATGCGGAACTCGACTCCCATCTGCAGTTCGCCGTTGACGTTGAGATGATTTCGCTGGCGCTGTTCGAGGCCAGACAGTCTGAGGTCACCGAGGTCCGCCGTATGCTTATCGGCCTTCACAAGAAACTGGCTCCACGGCTGGCCAAAGGAGCGCAAAGCTCATAGGTCAAGCTCACAGCTCACAGGTTGGCAGTGTCGAAGCTCGGCTGTTCAAAGCTTCGAGCGAGCTGACGGCTTTGAACGGCAGAGCTATGACACCGCCAAGCAATGATCTGTGAGCTTGACCTTTGAGCGCCGAGCCGAATCAAGTCACGGGGTGAATCCAGCCCCTCTCCACAACGCCCGATCATCATACAGCGCCCCATCCTTCATCACGTACCGCACGGTGCGGATGTTCGAAATATCGTCGAGCGGATTCTTGTCGAGCACCAGCAGGTCGGCATGCTTTCCGGCTTCGATTGTGCCGACGTCTTTGTCGACGTGCAGGACAGAGGCGGGCACAGCGGTCGCCGAGCGGAGTGCCTCCATCGGGGTGAAGCCGGCCTTCACATAGAGCTCGAGCTCGCGGTAGACACTGAAGCCTGGAATCCCCTCGTCGGTTCCCGCGACGATCGGCACTCCGGCCTCGTGCAGGGCACGGATCGTCGCGAGCGAACGCGCAAGGCGGGCATGCGCCGTCGCGGTATCGATCGTGGCAGAACCCCAGTTCGCAACGCGGAACTGCACGAACGGCGGCGGCAGGTGCTGCAGCACCGGCTGGAACGCTTGCACCGATTCCTGCCGCGAATGTCCGCCGATTTCGTTCCACGATTCCGTCGGGTCGATGACCGTCCCGTGGGCTTTCAGAAACGCGATCACCGCTTTCGTGCTGTCGGATTGCGCATCACCGCGAATCGGGAGATGGGCGAACTGATCCATCCCTGAATCAACCGCCGCCATGATCGAGAGTGACCGCGGTAAATGCCCGGTCACGGACATCACCGCGTTGTGCGCCGCATCGCAGATCGCCGCGACGACGGCGGGCGACAGGAGGTCGTACAGCTTCATTTGCTCGAAACCAAGTGCGTGGTAGCGTGCGACGATCGCGCGCCCTTCGGCGGGCGTCGTCGCGCTGAATGCGCCGAACGCGTTGGGCCCGCCGCCGTCGACCAGGCCGGCGAGGTGGATGTGCGGGCCAACGGCGCGACCCGAGTCCACTGCGGAGCGCAGCGCGACCACGAACGGGAGCTCATTACCCATATCGCGCACGCTCGTAACACCGGCCGCGATATACGCCGGGAGCCATTCGATCTGGTGCAGGTGGGCGTGCATATCCCACAGGCCGGGCACAATCGTCTTTCCGCGCACATCGAACGACTTCGCGTCGAGCGGCACTCGCGTGGTCGCGCTCGGACCCGCGGCGACGATCAATCCATCGGCGACGATCACCGTCGCGTCGGGGATCGGCGAAGCGCCCGTTCCATCGACAAGCGTCGCGCCGACGAGCGCGAATTTCCAGCCCGTCGCGCCACGGACGGGCGCGGCGTCGGTGAGATCGTGAACCCCTGAATGCGCCGAGATCGCCATCGGCCGGTCAGCCGCCGAGATTGCCTCGAGATCGTGCATCGCCGCGTGGGTCGCGAGACGCATCAGTTCGTCGTACTGCGGCACGAGCGCGGCGCTCACGGTCTTGGTGGAGAGACCGCCGCCGGCCGAGGTGAACATCGCGAGGCGCCCGTCGGGGTCAAGCCAGGC
>JBOHTH010000272.1:0-2666 GCA_050733535.1 Gemmatimonadaceae bacterium
CACGTGCAGCTTGGCCGACACGAAATAGTTGAGCAGCGCGAGCACGATAAAGTTCATCATGATCGTAACGATCACTTCGTGGGCGCCGAACTTCGCGCGCAGCGCGCCGGCCACTCCGCCCACGGCGCCACCGGCAACGATCGCCGCGAACGTGCACAGCGCCACCGCGATCACGGCCGGTGTGCCCGCAGGGAGCAGGAGGCCGGTGAGGCCCGCGCCAAATCCGCCGGCGGCGAGCTGTCCCTCCGCGCCGATGTTGAACAGCACCGCACGAAGTCCGATTGCCACGGCGAGTCCGGTGCAGGTGAGCGTCGTCGCCTTGTAGAGCACCTGGCCGAAGCCGTAGCTGTTTCCCCACGTGCCCTCGACGAGCGTGCGCCAGACCTCACCGGGCGCCTGCCCGTACGTCACGATCAGCAGGTCGCCGGCCACGAGCGCGACGACCACGGCGACCAGCGGCGGCAGCACCGTCTCCTCCAGCATGGATTTTATGCGGGGCCTCATCTCACCTCACCCCGGTCATGAACCGCCCGATCGTCTCTTCCGACGCCTCGCTGCGCGGCATCACGGCAACAATTCGCCCGCCGTACATCACGGCCACGCGATCCGAAAGCGTCAGGATCTCCCTCAGCTCCGCGGACACGAGCAGCACGCCCTTTCCGGACGTGCGCGCCTTGCGCAGCTCGCCGTGGATAAACTCGATCGCGCCGACGTCGACTCCGCGCGTCGGCTGTGCGGCGAGCAGCACGGTAAACGTGCGCGCGAGTTCCCGCGCGATCACGATCTTCTGCTGGTTCCCCCCGGAGAGCGCACGCGCCGGCAGCGACGGATCGGGCGGCCGGATGTCGAATTCGGCGATTAGCTCCCGCGCGTGCGCAACGATTGCGCGGCGGTCGAGCATTCCGCGCTTCGTATAGCGACGCTGCTGGCCGAGGATCATGTTGTCCGCGACCGGATAGTCGAGGATGAGCCCGCGCCGGTGGCGGTCCTCCGGAATGTGCGAAAGCCCCACCTCTCCGCGGGCCCGCATGCTGCGGCGCGTGACATCGATGCCGCGCAGGCTGATGCTCCCGCTCGTCACCGCGCGAATTCCCGCAATGGCTTCGATCAGTTCGGTCTGGCCGTTGCCTTCGACTCCGGCGATACCGAGGATCTCGCCGGCGCCGATCTTGAACGAGACGTCGTCCACCGCCCGCTCGACCCTGGCACCTCGAACGACGAGCTGACGTACATCAAGTGCTGTCGCAACCGCTGCGGCCGGCTGCGCCGCGCGGACGCCGAGCTCCACGTCGCGCCCCACCATCGCACGCGCGATCGCCGCCGGTGAACTGTCGCGCGTCGCCATCGTCGCGACGGTCGCGCCCATTCGCATGACCGTGATGTTCTCGCTGACCGCCATCACTTCATCCAGCTTGTGCGTGATCAGCACCACCGTCGCGCCGCCCTCGCGCAGCCGCGCAAGCACCTTCCACAGTTCGGCGACTTCCGGCGGCGAGAGCACGGCGGTCGGTTCGTCGAGCAGCAGCACGCGCGCACCGCGATACAGCAGCTTGAGGATCTCCACGCGCTGGGCTTCGCCGACGGACAGGTCGGCGACGAGCCTGTCCGCGGGCACCACGAGTCCACTCTGCTTGCACAGCCGCTCGACGTCGCGCACCGCAGCCGCGCGATCGAATCGTCCCGCGTGCACGGGTTCGCGTCCCAGCACGACATTCTCCGCGACCGTCAGCGTCGGGACCAGCATGAAGTGCTGGTGCACCATGCCGACACCCGCGGCGATCGCGGCCGCCGTGGTCCAGCCGGTCACGTTGCGGCCGCGCACTTCCACCTTGCCGCCGTCCGGCTGGATCATCCCGCTCAGGATTTTCATGAGCGTGGATTTGCCCGCGCCGTTCTCGCCCACGAGCGCGTGAATCTCGCCGGCTCGCACCGCGAGTGATGCACCGCGGTTGGCGTGCACGCTCCCGAAGTGCTTTTCGATCGCCGTGAGGCGAATCACCGGCCGCGCGTCGCTCATCGTGTCGACGGCACGATGATCCGGCCCGCGATGATCGCCGCCTTGAGCGCCTCGACGCGCGCGCGCACGCTGTCCGGAATGAGCGCACGGTTGTGCTCGTCGTACACATACCCGACGCCGTCCTCGGCGAGGCCGTAATCGTAGATCCCGCCCTTGAAGCGGTTTTCCTTCACGCGCAGGATCGCGTCATACACCGCGTTGTCGACCCGCTTGACCATCGACGTCAGCACGTGACCGGGCGCCTCGCGGTATTGATCGGCGTCCACGCCGATTGCGAAGCGGTTCATCGTACGCGCCGCCTCGAATACACCGAGTCCAGTGGAGCCGGACGCATGGTAGATCACGTTCACGCCCTGCTGGTACTGCGAGAGCGCGAGCTCCTTGCCGCGTCCGGGATTGCGAAACGCGTCCGGCGTGACGCCCGCGTACTGCACGAGCACCTGGCAGTCGGGACACACTTCCTTCACGCCCGCGCGATATCCGGCTTCGAACTTGTGGATCAGCGGCGAGTCCATCCCGCCGATGAACACCTACTTCTTGGAATGTCCCACGAGCGCGGCAATTGCGCCGACGAGAAACGAGCCCTGCTCCTCGCGGAACTTGAGTGCCGCGACGTTCGGCGGCGGAGGCACGGGCTTGCCGTCCGGAC
>JBOHTH010000273.1:0-4175 GCA_050733535.1 Gemmatimonadaceae bacterium
CATCCACGCTGATGACGTGCCTCCCGATCTTCGCCGTCCAGCCGATCGTGCCGGAGCCGTATTTCAGTCGAAGCCCCGCGTTCGATGAACTCCACCGTGACTATCGAGCTGGACGACGCGGGATCGCCGGCGGCGTGCCACGTGTAGACAAGGCGCTTCGGCTGGTCAATCTCCAGGTATTCGCCGCTGATGCGGTGGACCGTCCCATCTGGAGCGGTCATGTCAATGCGGTACGCACCACCCACACGGAGCTCGACTTCGGCCACAGGTACCCGGAGACCTCCACGCGCGTTCCACAGCCGAATGGCGGCAGGATCGGTCCACGCGGCGAACACACACGCGCGCGCCGCGTGGATTGTTCGACGGACTTCAACGCCCATGAGACCGTGGACGTCTTCGCCCGCCAGCCGATTGCGATGATGACGCGAGGTACGCGTCGAGCTGGTCAAACTGATATTCCCAGAACGCGCGATAGCGATCGATCCATGTCACCGCGCGGTGCAGCGGCTTGGGGCGCAGCGCAGTAAAGCGGGTTCGTCCCTCATGTCGGACCGAAACGAGCCGGGCTCGTTCAAGGACGCGAATATGTTTCCGAACGGCAGCGAGGGTCATCGGGAATCGCGCGGCGAGGTCGCTGACAGCGTGCTCACCGTCAGTGAGTCGTTCGAGAATTGCGCGCCGCGTGGGATCAGCAAGAGCGGCAAACGTTTCGTCGAGCCCGCTATAGTATACCATGTGGTATTGTATTTATGGCGAACGATGCCTGTCAAGGTGCTGCGACGCTGCACCCGCTCGCCGCAAAGATCGTTTACCGAGCACTTTCGTCGGTTTGGCGAGTCAATACCGATTCCCGCTAGGAATCCCCAGCGCCGGCCGCGAGGCTTGACGCACACGTCTCCGACACGACACTCCTTCCGGGATTCAAGCATGGTATCGCCTTCACAGCCGCGCCTCCATGAAATCGATGGCCACACCGATGAGCGCCGCGCCACGCCGCTCGCCGATTTCGCGGCGGACCTGCGTTATGCTGCTCGCACGCTGCGATAGGCGCCCGGATTCACTGTTGCGGCCGTGCTGACGTTAGCAATCGGCATCGGCGCGAATACGGCGATCTTCAGCGCCGTGGACGGTGTGCTGCTCAAGCCCCTGCCATTCTCACAACCGGACAGGATCGTCTCTCTCTTCCAGAACGATCGCAAGAAGGGCGTCGACCACGATGCTGTTGCGCCTGCCAACTTCGTGGACTGGCGCGCTCGTACGACCGTCTTCGCCGGCATGGCGGCGGCTGAACCCTTCGCGTTGAACTATTCGAGTCCGGAGGGCGAAGAACAGATCTACAACTGGGAGGTCACTCAGGATTTCTTCTCCGTGCTCGATGCGCGTCCCGCACTCGGACGTCTCTTTCAGCCCTCCGATTTCGTCCCCAATAGCGAGAAGGTGCTGATCCTCACGTACGCGTCGTGGCAGCGGCGGTTTGGAGCCGATCCGGCGATTATCGGCAAGAGCCTCCGCATCGGTGGCAATTCCGAGACTGTCATCGGTGTGCTCCCGCAAAGTTTTTCGTATCAAGGAAGTTCGAAGATGGAGATCTATGCGCCCAGGGTCGTGGACAGTACGTTGGCCAAATTTCGAAACATCGCGTGGTGGAGCGTTGTCGGCCGGCTAAAGCCCGGCGTAACTGCGGAACGGGCGTTTGCGGACCTCAATCGCGTCGGGGCACAGCTCAGCGCCGAGTACCCCGCGACGAACACGCAGGTGGGCGTAACAGTTGAGCCCCTGCGCGATGCCATTGTCGGCAATACGGCGCGCGCGCTGCTGTTGCTCCTCGGCGCCGTGGGCTTCGTTCTCCTCATCGCGTGTGCCAATGTCGGCAACCTTATTTTGGCACGAACAGCAAGACGCAGTCGCGAGTTCGCGATTCGTGCGGCGCTAGGGGCGGGACGCGGGCGCGTCGTGCGGCAAGTCCTGACGGAGAGTTTTCTGATCGCGGTAACGGGCGGCGTGGTTGGTGCGATTCTCGCGTTCTGGGGTGTAGCCGCGATCCGGTCGCTCAGCCCTGTTTCAGTGCCCCGTCTGTCGGAGATGCGCGTCGACGGGCGCGCGCTCGCGTTCACGCTCGCGGTTGTTGTGATCGCCACGTTTGTATTCGGCTTTCTGCCTGCGCTGCGCGCAGCGCAACCGAATAGTGCGAGCGATCTCACGACCGGGGCCCGCGCAGCGGGAAGCGGGAAGCAGCGCCGACTACGCAGCTGGTTCGTGACGACCGAGATCGCGCTCGCCATGATGCTTCTCGTCGGCACCGGCTTGCTGGTGCGCAGTTTTATATCCGTCGTTCGCGCCGATCGCGGCTACACGTCAGACCATGTCCTCTCAACCACCCTTTTCATTTACAAATGGAATAGAACACCGGCAGAGCAGGCCGGTTTTATTGCGCGGCTGGTTGAACGAACCAGATCTCTTCCAGGCGTCATCGCGACCGGTGCAACTTCATCTCTTCCGCTCGATATGGCGATCGGCGCGGACCACGGTCCGTTCACGATTGATGGCCGTCCCGTCGCTGTTGGCGAAGAGCCAACTGCGCATATGACCACGCTGACTCCCGGAACCTTTGATGCGTTACGCCTCGCCCTTCGGCGGGGGCGGCTGTTCACGCCACGCGACGATTCCGGAAGCGTGCGCGTCGCGGTCGTCAGCGAGGCGATGGCCCGGCGATACTGGCCCGGCGAGGATCCGATTGGCAAGCACATCAAGTTTGCGTTTTACGGCCCGCTCGCCGACCGGGAAATCGTCGGGGTCGTGGCCGACGTGCGCCAAGTCGCGCTCGATGCGCCCGTTGAGGCGACGCTCTATGTGCCGCTCGCGCAAGCTCCGACGGGGGCGATTTCGCTCGTGCTGAGGACGACAACGGAGCCGAGACGCCTCGTTCGAAGTCTTAAACTCGCGGTCGCCGAGCTGAATCCGGCCTTGCCACTCGCAGACATCCAAACATTGGATGAGCTCGTGGCGACATCGCTCAAACCGCGACGTTTCACGCTCACGCTATTCGTCGGCTTTTCGCTCGCCGCGCTGGTGCTCGCCATCGTCGGCGTGTACGGCGTCATTAGTCAAGGAACCACTGAGCGCTCGCGAGAGTTTGGCGTCCGTATCGCATTGGGCGCCGGGCGGCGCGATATCGTCCAGATGGTGATGCGCCAAGGTCTTGCGTCCGCCGCGGTAGGCATCGCAATCGGTATCGCGGGCTCCGCTGTCGTAACGAACCTGCTCCGCGGCATGCTCTTTTCCGTCGTTCCGCTCGACATACCGACCTTTGCGGCGGTCGGCGCCTTGCTGTTCGCGACGGCCATGATGGCCTGCTACTTTCCCGCGAGCCGCGCGACTCGTGTCGACCCCCTCATCGCGCTGCGCGGTGACTAAAGTCGATCGTCTCGGTGTGAAGATATCTGGTACATGCAAACGTGGGATCGCACTCGCGTCCACACTCATGGTTCATTGAATCCATCCGACGACAACCACTTCACGAGCATGCTCCGCTCCACGACAGTTCGACGCATGACTGGCCTCGCAGGACTGGCAGGCGCCTTGCTCTTTTTCACCGGCGATATGCTGTTTTACGGCCACTTCGGTTCTGGCACGGAGTTCGCCGCCGGGCTTGTCGAGACCGTGCGGCACGCTTCGGTGGCGCGACTCGTGGCGGGCGGGGTGATCGGCCCCTTCGCGGCGTCTCTCTGTATCGCTGGGTTTTGGCACGTCTACTTGAACATGCGCCCCGCCGCCGGGGTCTGGGGCCGAGTCGTACTCGTGTCGTTCGTTCTGCTGATGATCGCCGGAAGCGCCGTCCATACGCTTTGGGCGGCAAAAGGGCTCGCAACTAAGTTTTGCACCGGCGAGGGTCAGCCGTGTCTCGACGTGCTCGGAGCAACGACGTCCTACTGGGCGCTCGTTTACAATGTTGGCGCGATACCGGGATACATCGGAGCGACAGTGCTCATCGGCCTTGTTCTGGCGGGCCGCACTTGGTATCCCCGATGGACCGTTCTCGCAAATCCGGCCGTGTTGATTGCGTTCGCTCCGCTGCTGCGTCTGATGCCCGCGCCGCTGGGCGCGCCGCTTGTTGGCGGAAGCGCCAATCTCTCGATCGCCATCTTCTTTCTGACATCGGTGCTGAGTACTTGGGA
>JBOHTH010000274.1:0-2448 GCA_050733535.1 Gemmatimonadaceae bacterium
CGGCTCGAGTGATCCAGCACGTCCACCGGCCCCATCGTGAACCGCGCGTCCCGCTCCGGATCGATGTTGTTCAGCGCAACCCACCACGCCTCCTGTGGATTGCGTACGTCCACCCACGCATCGACGACCACGAGAACCTTCGCGAGCGACATGAGCCCCTGCCCCCACATCGCGTTCATCACCTTGTACGCCTGGCCCGGATACTCCTTCTTGATCGACACGAATACGAGGTTGTGAAAAATCCCCTCGGCCGGCATGTGGTAGTCGACAATCTCCGGAATCGTCAGTTTGAGCAGTGGCAGGAAAATTCGTTCGGTCGCATGGCCGAGATAAAAGTCCTCCATCGGCGGACGGCCAACGATCGTCGTCGCATAGATCGGGTTCTTGCGCATCGTCACCGCGGTGACGTGCACGAGCGGATACAGGTCGGCTTCCGAATAAAATCCCGTGTGATCGCCGAACGGCCCCTCGGTCACGAGCGGTTCCGCGGGATCGATGTATCCTTCGATCACGAACTCCGCCTCCGCAGGAACTTCCAGATCGCACGTCACCGCCTTCGCCAAATGCACCGGCGATTTGCGCAGGAACCCCGCGAAAATGAACTCGTCCACGGTCGGCGGGAGCGGCGCGCTCGCCGCATAAATCGACGCGGGGTCCGCGCCGATCGCGATGCACACGGCCATCTTCTCGCCGCGCTCCGCCACCTCGCGCCAATGTGCAGCGCCAACCTTGTGACGCTGCCAATGCATCGCGAGGGTGTTCTTCGAGAGCTGCTGGACCCGATACATGCCGACGTTCCGTACTGCGGACTGCGGATTTTCCGTAATGACCATCGGCAGCGTGATATACGGTCCGCCATCCTGCGGCCAGCACGTGATGATCGGCAGTTTGTCGAGATCAATCTCATCCCCGCGCCAGATGACTTCCTGGCACGCGGGTGTGCCGCCCTTCACGCGAGGCGGAAACTTGGCGATCTCCAGCAACCGTGGGAGCAGCGAAAACTTGCCGAGCAATCCCTCGGGAACCTTGAGGTCGAGGAGCTTCGTGATGCGCCCGCCATGCTCGTCGAGATCCTGCACGCCGAGCGAAAGCGCCATCCGCTTCATCGATCCGAACAGGTTGATCGCGACCGGATACGGCGACCGCGATCCGTCGCGGAGCAGCGGGTGCTCGAACAGGATCGCCTTGCCGCCGCCGGGCTGCTTCATCACGCGGTCGGCAATCTCGCAGAGCTCGAGCTCGATGCGCACGGGTTCGCGAACGCGCACCAGCTCGCCGATGGCATCGATCGCGGCGATGAACTCGGAGAGCGTGTCGAGGCTCACGGTTTCTCTCCGACGTGAAGCGCGGCCACGCCAAACGTGAGGCGCGTGACGGACACGTTCGCAAAACCGGCGTCGGACATCATCACCTTCAGTTTCTCCGCCGACGGAAATTGCGCGATGCTGTCGGGCAGGTATTGGTATGCGGTCGGGTGCCCCGAAATCAGGGCGCCGACGAGCGGGAGGACGCGTCGCGAATACAGATTGTACGTCCCCCGAATGATCGCGGAGCGCGGCGTCGAAAACTCGAGAATCACGAAGCGGGCTCCCGGCGTGAGCACGCGGAGGACCTCGCGAAACGCCGCAGGCATGTCGACGACGTTGCGTATCCCGAACGCGACGATCGCGCCGTCGCACGATGCGTTCCCCACTGGCAGCGCGAGCGCATCGGCTACGACCGGGGTCAGCACCGCCGCCGGCGCCTTTCCCCGGCCGGCATGCAGCATCGGTTCCGCGAAATCGGCGCCCACCACCAATCCCGCAAAGCCGCGGAGCCTGGAGATCGCGGCGCCGACGTCGAGCGTCCCCGCGCAGACGTCGAGGTAGGCACCCGCTGGGCGGCGGGCCACGCCGAGCGCGGCGATCGCGGCGCGCCGCCAGGAGCGGTCGATCCCGCCGCTGAGCAGCCGGTTGAGGAGGTCGTATCGCGGCGCGATCTCGGAGAAGATTCGCTGTACGTAGGAGCGCTTCACCGGCGCGCCGGCAGCCGCCGCGCGCGCGTCGCGAGCCTCCAATTGTGGCGTCGTCATGAGACGCGAAAGTTGCCCGGTGGTGAGAGGGCGGGCAAGTTTCGCTCACGCGAATGGCGGCCCTCCTCGACCTCTCGAACCTCCCCGACGCAGACGTCGTCGCGCTCACCCAGCGAGGGCGCGAGGACGCATTCCGCGAACTCGTGCGCCGTTATGAGCGCCCGGTCTTCTCGCTGATCTTCCGCATGGTGCGCGATCGCGAGCTGGCCGAGGATCTCGCGCAGGACACGTTCATCAAAGTCCTGAACCACATCGACCGCTACCGGCCCGAGTTCAAGCTCTCGAGCTGGCTCTTCAAGATCGCCAACAACGTGGCGATCGATCATCTCCGGCGGCGGCAGCTCGACACGATCAGCATCGACGGCTCGCCGCACGCG
>JBOHTH010000275.1:0-4407 GCA_050733535.1 Gemmatimonadaceae bacterium
GGCGAGTGCATGCGGGACACTTCAGGCCTCCCGTTCAGCCAAACGGTGCAGCATAGTCGTAAGATCCGGCACTTCATCCATCACGCTGCGCACGGGATCGTCACCGAGCTGTTCCATCCGCTCGGTGACGTTCTTAATTGTGAACGCGCGCGGATCAAGCGATTCGTTTACTTCGCTCCATAACAACGGCATCGAGATGGGCGCGCCCGGAAGCGGCCGCACACTGAACGGCGCGACGATCGTCTGACCGTGCCGATTTTGTAGATAGTCGAGATAGACCTTCACGCCGCGCTTCGTGACCTGGCGTGTGATCGTGACCACATCGCCAAGCGTACGCAAAATCAGGCGTGCGATCAGCTCGCCGAACGAGCGCGATTGCGCGTATGTGCACTTGCCCGCCAGCGGCAGCAGAATGTGCAGTCCGGTTTTTCCGGTCGTCTTCACGTGACTCGGCCAGCCGATCGCGTCGCACAGCTCGTGCACCGCGATCGCCGTCCGGACGACGTCCGAGAACGGCGCGTCCTTGGGATCGAGATCGATCACGCACCAGTCGGGCTGCTCGAGCGATCCCACGCGGCTCGCCCAGATGTGCATGGGAATCGATCCCATGTTCGCCACGTAGAGCAGCGTCTCGAGGTCGTCGCACACGAAGTAGCGGATCTCGCGCTGCGTGTCTTCGCTCCAGATCGGCACCGTGCGCACCCACGACGGAGCAAACTCCGGCGCGTCCTTCTGATAGAAGGACTTGCCGTCGATACCGTCGGGAAAGCGCGTGAGCACGAGCGGCCGGTCGCGCAGATACGGGAGCATCCAGCGCGACGCGGTGCGATAGTACTCGACCATGTCGCCCTTGGTGTACCCGTCGGCCGGCCAATAAACTTTCTTGAGGTTCGAGAACGCGACCGTCTTCTCGACCGGCGCGCGCGGAGGCGGAGCGGGAAGCTCATTTGCCTGTGCGGGCTCGCCATGCGCCGATGCCGCGTCATGCGGCGCCGTTCCAACGGCCCAACCCTGGCGATCGCAGTCGCGCGGTTCCTTGTCGCTGCGCATCCTGAGAAACGTCGGATGGCGGAGAAATCCGTCCGGCGTCCATTCGGCGAACCGTACCTCGCACACGTACCGTGGCTCGACCCACGTCGTCGTGGCGGTCTCCGGAATCGTGTCGCTCGGTTTCGGCTCTGCCCCTGGCTCGGTCGCGGGGCCCATGCAGGGCGCATCCGTGCGGGCGATTGGATAGAGCAGGCTTTTTATCTCACCGAGGAGCGCGTCGTTGAAGCCCGTGCCCGCGCGTCCCGCGTACGTGAGCGTGCCGCCCACCATGTCCGCGAGCTGCAGCGCGCCGAAGTGCGCGCGGCTCCCCTTGCCCTCGGTGAAGCCGACGATCACGAAATCGCCGGTGCGTTCGGTCTTGATCTTGAGCCACGCATCGGTGCGGCCACCCGTGTATTTCGAGTCGGCGCGTTTGGCGATGATGCCCTCGAGTCCCATCTTGCTGACCGAGGCCAGCATCGCCTCACCTTCGCGGTCGATGGAGTCAAGCACGCGCAGCGCGCCGAGCTTGGGGAAGTTTGCGAGGAGCAGCGCCTTGCGCTCGACGAGCGGCAGCGGACGGAGATCGAAGTCTTCGAACGCGAGAAAGTCGAATACGAAAAATGCCGCCGGCAGCTCGACCGCCGCGCGCTTGATATCGAGCGGGTTTGACATCCGGCCGCGTTGCTGGAGTCGCGCGAAGCTCGGCGTACCCGCCGCGTCCATCACGACGACTTCACCGTCAACGATGCATTCGGTGAACGGCAGCGCTCTCACCGCGCGTGCGACCTCCGGAAACACCGCAGTGTAGTCATTGCCATTGCGCGTGAGCAGGAGCACCTGGCCGCCCGACTTGCTCGCAATGAGCCGGTAGCCATCGAGCTTCAGTTCAAAGAGCCAGCCGTCGCGCGTGAACGCCTTCTCGGCGGGTTCGGCCAGCATCGCATGCACCGATTTCGGATCCACGTGCTGGCGGGGCGCGGCGGTTTGCTCGAGAGCGGATCGCAGCGAGCCGGCGGGAGTGCGACCCTCTTTCACTTGCTCGACGGTCAGCCCCGAGAGCACCGACTCTTCGGGAAAGTCCGTCCCGGGCGAGCGCATGTATGCGTCGCGCTCCTTGATCAACAGCCAGTCGCGCTCGCTCTTCTTGATCTTCACGAGCGTCCACTTGCCGTGGAGTTTGTAGCCGCGGAACTCGAAGAGCAGCTTGCCCTTCACGAGCCCCTCGCGCCAGTCCTCGAGTGCGATCCACTCGCCACGGTCCCACACGATAACGCCGCCGGCGCCGTAGTTGCCCTCGGGAATGATCCCTTCGAAATCGCCATACTCGAGCGGGTGGTCTTCGACTTTCACGGCGAGCCGCTTGTCGTTCTGGTCGTATGAAGGGCCCTTCGGCACGGCCCACGAGCGTAGGACGCCGTCCATTTCGAGCCGTAGGTCGAAATGCAGTTGCCGCGCGGCATGCTTGTGGACGACGAACAACCGCCCCGGTACGGTAGAGACATTGCCGACCGGCTCGGGTGAGGTATCCGAGGACCGTTTGGCGCGGTAAGCACTTAGGTGGTCCGGCTGTTGTCCGTCTCCGCTCTCATTCGTCATGGTTCGTTAGGTAGCTCAGAGCTCGCAGGTCAAGCTCAATGCTCATTGCTCGGGAGTGTCAAAGCTATCTTTTCAAAGCCGGGAGCTGCCCGTCATCGTAACTTGCGGGTATGAGAAAAATCAGGGAAGCTTGAAGCTAAGTACAGCGAGCTTTGACACTCCCGACCTGTGAGCAATGAGCTCGAGCTGTAAACTCTGAGCATTTCCGGACTCCCTTTCCGCCTCCCGAATCGCCCCTAGCCATGCCAGCCCGCTCAATCGCCAACGCGACTATCTCGTTCGGTCTAGTCTCCGTACCAGTGAATCTCTATTCATCGGCGGAATCAGCGGTCTCGATCTCGTTCAATATGTTGCACAAAAAGTGCAACTCCCGCCTCAAGCAGCAATACATCTGTACGAAAGACGGCGAAGTTGTCTCGCGTGACGATACCGTAAAGGGCTACGAATTCGCCAAGGGTCAGTACGTCGTGCTCTCGAAGGAAGAGCTCAAGGCCCTCGACGAGAAAGCCACCGGTGCGATCGATATTCTTGAATTCGTCCCGCTCTCGAAGGTAGACCGTATCTATCTTGAAAAAGTCTACTACTTGGCGCCCGACAAGGGAGGCGATCGTGCCTATCGCCTGCTTGCCGCCGCGCTGGAAGAGACAAAACTCGCCGCCGTCGGGCAGTACGCCGCGCGGGGACAACAGTACATCGTGCTCCTGCGCCCGGACCGCGGCGTGCTCGTGATGGAACAGCTCCACTACGCCGATGAGATTCGCCCGATCGCCGAGGTTCCGGTGCAGGCCGGCGAGGTGAAGCCGATCGAGCTCGAGATGGCCAAGCAGCTTATTGACCAGACGTCGACAGAAGAGTTTCACCCCGAGAAGTACAAGGACACCGTTCGTGAGCGCGTGCTGGAAACCATCCAGAAAAAGGTCGATGGCCAGGACATCACGTCCGAGGCGCCGGTGGATTCTGGCGGCAAGATCATCGACATCATGGAGGCACTGAAGGCGAGCCTCGCGAAGGCGTCGTGAAGCTTCTCGCGGGGACGAGCGGGTTCGCGTTCAAGGAGTGGAAGGGCCCGTTTTATCCCGCGAAGATGAAGAACGACGACATGCTCGGCTTCTACGCGGGCAAGTTTCCGATCGTCGAGATCAACAACACGTTTTATCGGCTGCCCAAGGAGTCGGTGCTCGCCGACTGGGCGTCACAGGTGCCGGATGGGTTCACTTTCTCGATCAAGGCGAGCCAGCGGATCACGCACTTTGCGCGGCTCAAGCCGGAGAGTGCGGAGTTTGTCACGTATCTGCTGAACGTCACGAAGGCGCTGGGCGCGAAGATGGGGCCGATTCTGTTTCAGCTGCCGCCGAACCTGAAGAAGGACTTCGAGCGGCTGAGTGCGTTCGTCGCTACGCTGCCGGCCGACCGGAAATACACGATCGAGTTTCGGCACGAGAGCTGGTTTACGGACGATGTGTTCGACTTGTTGCGCTCGCGTGATATTCCGATGTGCATTGTGGAGCAGCCGGAGTTTGCGTCGCCGGTGGTCGCGACGGCGTCGTGGGGGTATGTGCGGCTGCATCGGTTCGACTACGACGAAGCTCGGCTAGCCGAGTGGGCGTCGCGGATTCGCACTCAGGCGTGGAGTGAAGCGATGGTCATCTTCAAGCACGATGAAGGCGCGGGATCCGGGCCGCCAGCCGTGAGTGCGTTTATGGAGAAGCTGGCGCCCTAGCGGTCGGGTGCGCCAGCGGTCGGGTTCGCCCGTGTCGCTTCGTCGACCCTCTCGTGCGC
>JBOHTH010000276.1:0-3421 GCA_050733535.1 Gemmatimonadaceae bacterium
CCGTCGGGGCTGTCGGGTCTGCGGGCGCAATACGAGCGCTCGCTCTACACGCTGATGGTCGTCGTCGGCGCGGTGCTGCTCATCGCGTGCGGCAACGTCGCGAATCTGCTCCTTGCACGGGCGCGAGCTCGCCAGCGCGAGGCCGCGGTGCGTCTGGCCGTCGGAGCAGGACGCGGGCGCCTCATTCGACAGCTGCTCACCGAGAGTCTGGTGCTCTCGGCCCTGGGAACCGCGCTCGGTGTCCTGTTCGCCATATGGGGAACACGCGTGCTCGTCTCACTGCTCTCGACCAAGCGCAGCACTGTATGGCTCGACCTCGCGCTCGACTGGCGAATACTCGCGTTCACAGGCGGCGTCGCGGTTCTCACTGCGATCCTGTTCGGCATCGTCCCGGCGTGGCGGTCCGCGAACGTCGATCCGCAGGCCGCGATGCGCGGGACTGGCCGGGGAATCACGCAGGAACGGTCGCGTTTTTCGCTGGCCAAGTCGCTCGTCGCAGCGCAGGTCGCGCTCTCGCTCGTGCTGTTGATTGGTGCCGGCCTTTTGCTGGGCTCGTTCCAGCGCCAGACGTCGATTGATCTCGGTTTCCGCGGCCAGGGCGTGCTGATTGTGAACACGGACATCAGGCGCGTCGGCCTCGCCAACGAGGCGCGACCGGAATTCTTCCGGCAGATGCTCCAGCGCGTGAGTGCGGTGCCGGGGGCGCGGCTCGCGAGTTCCATCGACATCATCCCGCTCAGCGGCGCCGGATGGAACGGCGAACTGCTCATAGACGGCTTCACGCCGAAGAACAAGCGCGACGGCATCGTCTGGTTCAACTCGACAAGCCCGCACTACTTCGCGACAGTCGGAACGCCGATGATCGCGGGCCGCGACTTCAGCGCTGCCGACACACACGGCGCACCGTACGTCGCGATTGTGAACGAAGCGGTCGCAAAGAAGTTCTTCGCAGGCAGGAATCCCATCGGCAACTTTGTCAAGATTCGGCAGGGCCCGGGCGAACCGGTACCGTACGCGATCATCGGCGTCGTGAAGAGCGCGAAATACCGCTCGGTGCAGGAGACGAACTCCGAGACCGTGTATCTCGCGTCCGCACAGGAGGACAGCCCGCGTAACGGCATCGCATTCGCGATCCGCACGGACGGACCGCCCGCGGCAATCATTCCCGCGGTGCGCGCGGCCATCATTGACCAGAACAGGCTCGTCGCGTTCACCTTCTCGACGCTCGATGGCGTCGTGGCGGACTCGCTCGCGCGGCCGCGGTTGCTCGCGCAGCTCTCAATTTTCTTTGGCGCGCTGGCGCTGGTGCTCGCGGTCGTCGGACTCTACGGCACGATGTCGTACAGCGTGGAGCGCCGCAGGAACGAAATCGGAATTCGCATCGCACTCGGCGCGGCACGCGGCCGTGTGCTGTCGATGGTGCTCGGCGAAGCGGGATGGACGGTGAGTGCCGGCATCGCAGCCGGCACGCTGATCGCGATCGCAGCGACGCGGTGGGTGGCGTCGCTCCTCTACGGCGTCAAACCGACTGATGCGGCGACCTTTGCGCTTGCTGCCGTGACGCTCGCTCTGGTTGCGATCGGGGCGAGCGCTATTCCCGGCTGGCGCGCGGCGCGGCTCAATCCGATGGAGGCGCTCAGAGAAGAGTAAAGACAACTTTTGCCACGGATCTACACGGAAACGGCACGGGTTGAGCCGCGCGCACGGACAGACCCGTGTGTTTCCGTGAGAACCCGTGGCAAAGTCGTTAATGTTTGTGAATGACGACGAATGATGAAACGCTCGACCCGGCCGACTGGAATGCATTCCGCGCGCTCGCCCACCGAATGGTGGACGATTCGCTCGACTACCTCCAGACAGTCGGCGACCGGCCGCCGTGGCAGCCGCTGCCGGCATCTGTGCGCAACGCGCTCACGACAGAACCACTCCCCCGCGCGCCGCAGACGGCCGAACGCGCGTACGAAGAATTCCTGACGAACGTCCTCCCCTACACGAACGGAAACCGTCACCCGCGCTTCTGGGGATGGATTCAGGGGAGCGGCACGCCGCTCGGCATGATGGCCGACATGCTCGCGGCCGGGATGAACCCGCACTGCGCGGGGCTGGACCAGTCGTCGAAGCTGGTCGAGCTGCAAGTGATCAAGTGGCTCGCCGAGCTGATGGGGTTCCCACAGGACGCGAGCGGCGTGCTGGTCAGCGGCGGCACGATGGCGAACGTCCTCGGACTCGCGGTGGCGAGAAATACGCGCGCAGGGTTCAACGTGCGCGAGCACGGTATGCACGGAGCGGACGCTCGGCTCGCCATTTACGCGTCGAGCGAAGTGCATAGCTGGGCGCAGAAAGCGGTGGAGCTGTTCGGCATGGGGAACGCGTCGCTGCGGCGGGTGCCCGTGGACAGCGACTTCAGGATTCGTATCGACGCTCTGCGGGACATGATCGACGCGGACCGCCTGCTCGGGCTGCGGCCGATCTGCGTGATCGGCACGACCGGCACGGTGAACAGCGGCGCGACGGACGACCTCGACGCGCTCGCCGACTTCTGTGCGGAGCAAGAACTCTGGTTCCACGTGGACGGCGCGTTCGGTGCGCTCGCGCGTCTTGTGCCCGAACTGGCGCCGGCGCTCAAGGGAATCGAGCGCGCGGATTCGCTCGCGTTCGATCTCCATAAATGGATGTATCTCCCGTTCGAAGTCGCGTGTATCCTCGTGCGCGACCGCACGGCGCACGAGGCGACGTTCTCGGTGAACCCCAGCTACCTCCGCGACGAAGGGCGCGGCGTGATCGCCGGCGGTCTGCCCTTTGCTGATCGTGGTCTCGAGCTCACGCGCAACTTCAAGGCGCTAAAGGTGTGGCTCTCGCTCAAGGCACACGGCGTGGACACGTTCTCGCGCGCGATCGCGCTGAACGTCGAGCACGCGCGGCGGTTCGGCGAGCGAGTGGTGAAGATTCCGCACGTGGTGCTGTGCGCACCGGTTTCACTGAACATCGTATGCTTTCGCGTCGCGCCGCCGTCGCTCTCGCTCGAAGCGCAGGACGCGTTCAACAAGGAGCTGCTGCTGCGAATTCAGGAAACCGGGCTCGCGGTGCCGAGTGGATCGCAGATCGGCGGGCGCTACGTGATTCGCGTGGCCTGCTCCAACCACCGGAGTCGATGGGAAGACTACGAGGCGCTGGCGGTCGGGCTGGAACAGCTCGCAAGCGAGATACAGCTCTAGCAGCGCGCCGACGCCTCGCGCGACTACTTCCAGATCGTCTTCAGCGGCCGATACGCGTGCAAGCGTTCGTCGGCCGTAACGAGCGACGCACCGACGCCAAGGGCCGTCGCGGCGATGATTCGATCTGCCGGATCTTTGTGTACGAAGTCGTTGAGACTGACGGCCCGTAAGCTGATCCGATTGTCAACCGGAATGAATTCGAAAAA
>JBOHTH010000277.1:0-9594 GCA_050733535.1 Gemmatimonadaceae bacterium
GCTGAGCTGCGTCATCCCCGGAAGTGTGTTCGCTTCCAGACAGTAGAATGTTCCGTCCGCCGTCATACGGAAGTCAATGCGCGCATAGCCGGACAGCTTCAGCGCCTTGAACGCAAGCAAGGCCAGCTCTTGCGCGGCCTTCGTTTCCGCCGGCGAAAGCTTCGCGGGAAACTCCTCACGGGCCATGCCGGGAGTGTACTTGCATTCGTAGTCGTAAATCTCGTGCTTCGGGATGATTTCGCCCACCGGGAGCGGCTCGTCACCAAGGATCCCGACGGTGAACTCGCGGCCGGCAATGAACTGCTCAATCATGACCTCGTCGTCGTGGTTCCACGCCTCGGCGATCGCTGGCTGGAGCCCGGCGCGTTCCTTGACGAGGGTCAGGCCGACGGTCGACCCCTGCTTTGAAGGCTTCACGATGACGGGAAGCCCCAGCGTCGCCACGATATCCTCGTCACCCGCCGGCGCCATCAGCCATTCTGGCGTGCGCACACCGGCCTCGCGAAAGAGGCGTTTGGACAGGTCCTTGTCCATCGCGAGCGCGCTCGCGAGGTGTCCGCTGCCGGTATACGCGACGCCGGTGAGGTCGAGCAGGGCCTGTAGCGTGCCGTCCTCGCCCTGCCCGCCGTGCAACCCGATGAACACGACGTCCGCGTCGCGGCTCGCACCGAGCCCGCGAACGGTCGCGGGGAGCGTCTCCGCCGAGAGGCGCGCGAGCGCCAGGCGATCCGGCGGCAACGCGTGCATGACGGGGCCCGCGAGCAGGGCCCGTTCTTCTGCCTGTGTGAGCGCGCCACGCACCGTGTCGACGGCGGTCACCGAGTGACCCCGCGACCGGAGCGCGTCCGCAACACGAAGCCCCGAGGCCAGCGACACATCGCGTTCGGACGACGTGCCGCCCATCAGCACCGTCACCCTCACGTCAGCGCGCCATCAGGTAATGCAGCATGTCCGATCGCGTCACGATGCCGCGAATCTCTCCCTTTTCGCGCACGAGCACGGCAGGGTTTGATTTCGAGAGCAGCTTCACGATCGCGTCCACCGGATGGTCAGCGTCGACCACGGGCAGGGGCGAGTCCATCGTGTCGCCGACCGTCTGCTCGAGCACTTTCACGTCCTCGAGCCCGCGCACGCTCAACGTGCTCTCGCTGACCGATCCGACGCAGTTGTGCCCCTCCATCACAGGAAGCTGCGACACATCGTGGAGGCTCATGAGCCGCAGCGCCTGGCGCACGGTCGCACCCGGTGCAATGCTGATCACGCCGGCGGGCGAGCGTTCGCCCTTTGCGTCGAGCAGGTGGCCGAGCGTGACCTTTTCCGCGTCGAGGAGCTGGTTCTCGCGCATCCACTCGTCATTGTAGAGCTTCGAGAGGTAGCGCTCGCCGGTGTCGCACAGGAACGTCACGATGCACGCATCGGGATCATTCACGCGGCGGGCAACGCTTAGCGCGACATGGGACAGCAGGCCGGACGATCCGCCGGCAAACAACCCTTCTTCGCGCGTAAGGCGCCGCGCCATTGCAAATGCCTCGCGGTCGGACACAGTCTGGAACTCGTCGATGATGCGCAGGTCGAGGGTGTCCGGAATTTTATCCTGCCCGATCCCTTCGACCTTGTACGGCACGCCGTCGACCATGTTCGTGCCGCCGCTGCGCCAGTATTCGGCGAGGATCGATCCTACGGGATCGCCGCAGACGACCTGGATCTTGGGATTCTTTTCCTTGAGATAGCGTCCGACGCCGGTGATCGTGCCGCCGGTACCCGCGCCCGCGACGAGATGCGTGACGCGACCTTTGGTTTGCTCCCAGATCTCCGGCCCCGTGGTCGCGTAGTGCGCCTCTGGATTTGCCTGATTGTAGAACTGGTTTGCGAGGATCGCGTTGGGCGTGTCGTGCGCGATGCGCTTCGCGGTCATCACGTAGCTGTCGGGATGATCCGGTGGTACGGCGGTCGGCGTGATGACCACCTGTGCACCGTACGCCTTCAGCAGGCGGACTTTTTCCTGCGACATCTTGTCCGGCATCGTGAAGATGCCCTTGTAGCCCTTGAGCGCAGCGGCAATCGCGAGCGCAACGCCCGTGTTGCCGCTCGTGCCCTCGACGATCGTGCCGCCCGGTTTGAGCGATCCGTCGCGCTCCGCGCGCTCGATGATCGGCATGCCGATCCGGTCCTTCACCGAACCACCCGGATTGTAGATCTCCGCCTTCACCCACACCGGCGTGCGGATACCGCGCGTCACGCGCGTCAGGCGGATCATCGGCGTCCAGCCCATGGTGTCGAGAACCGACTCGTAGACCCGAAGGTCGCGCTTGGTTTCTGGCATCCGGTGAATCTACGCCCGCGCAGATGCGGGAGCGACGGTTCCCGGTTCCGCTCGGGCCTCGGCGGTGAGTTGCGCAAGCAGCGCCAGTGCCTCGAGCGGCGTGATCGTGTTGATGTCCATTTCTCGCAGGCGCCCGAGCACGGGATGCGGAGGTTCGCTTCCGAACAGTCCGAGCTGGTCGCCCACGGCCCGTGGCGCGCGCGCGGCGATGCCGGCTTTCCCGCTCAGCGCTGCCACGAGTTGCTCGCCCTCGAGCAGCCTGAGCAGTGCGCGGGCACGCGTGATCACCGCCTTGGGGAGGCCGGCGAGGCGCCCGACTTCTATCCCGTATGAGCGGTCCGCCCCGCCGGGCTTCAGCCGGTGGAGAAACAGGATACGGTCGCCGCTCTCGCGCACGTCGACGTTGTAGTTGCGGACCGACGCGAACTCGTCGGCCAGCTGCGTGAGCTCGTGATAGTGGGTCGCGAAAACCGTCTTGCACCCGATTCGTTCGTGCAGATGCTCGCTCACCGCCCACGCGATGCTCACGCCGTCCCACGTGCTCGTGCCACGGCCGATTTCGTCGAGCAAGACCAGGCTGCGTGCCGTTGCGGTATGCAGTATTGCGCTGGTTTCGGACATCTCGACCATGAACGTGCTCTGACCGCGCACGAGGTTATCGCTCGCACCAACGCGCGTGAACACGCGGTCGGCGATCCCGACACGGGCGCGCGACGCGGGCACAAAACTTCCCGTCTGCGCCATCAGCACGAGCAGTCCGATCTGGCGAAGGATCGTGCTCTTGCCCGCCATGTTCGGGCCGGTGAGGATGATCATCCGCGCATCGGCGGCGAGCCGCACGTCGTTCGGAATGAACTGCTCTCGCGGCATCATTCGTTCCACCACGGGATGCCGGCCCGCGGTGATCTCGAGGTCGAACCCCTCGCCGACCTCGGGACGCACATAGCCTTCGCGCTCCGCCACTTCGGCCAGCGTCGCGAGCACGTCCAAGCGAGCGAGTGAGCCCGCGACGCGCTGCAGCCTGCCGATCTGCGAGCCGATTCGCGCGCGCAACGCATCGAACAGCTCCCGCTCGAGGAGATCGATCCGCTCTGTGGCGTGCAACACCTTCTCCTCGAACTCCTTCAGCGCCGGCGTCACGTAGCGCTCGGCACCGGTCAGCGTCTGCCTGCGCTGATAGTCCGAGGGAACAAGGTGACTGTTGGCGTTCGAGATTTCTATGAAGTACCCGAACACCTTGTTGTAGCCGACCTTCAGCGACGCGATCCCGGTGCGGTCGCGCTCCGCCGCCTGGAGCGAGGCAATCGCGTCCTTTCCCCCCGCCGCGATTGCGCGCAGGTCATCGAGCGCCGTGTCCACGCCGTGCGCCATCGTTTCGCCCTCGCCGATCGAGACCGGGGGCCGCTCGACGAGCGATCGCCGGACCTCCGCAGCCAGCTCAGCGCACGAGTCCCACGAGCTCTGGATCTCCTCCAGCACGCCGGCGACGTGCATCCGGCGCAGCGCGGCCTCCACCTCCGGAAGCCGGGCGAGGGAATCGCCGAGCGCACGAACATCGCGGGGATTGGCGCGCAGCGCAGCCGTTTTTCCGGCGAGGCGTTCGACGTCGCGCACGCCGTCGAGCGCGGTGCGGAGTGCCGTGCGGGCGATCGGGTCGTGCACGAGCGCGTCGACCGCGTCGAGGCGGGCGCTTATGGACGCCAGCTCGGTGAGCGGCGCGAGCACCCACTGTCTCAGAAGCCGCGCGCCCATCGGCGTCTGGGTGCGATCGAGGACGCCGAGCAGAGTGCCGCCAGTATCGCCGCCCCGTAGCGATTCCACGAGCTCGAGATTGCGGCGTGTCATCTCGTCGATCGGCATCACGCCACCTGGGCGCTCGACGATAGGGCGCGCGAGGTGCGGTATTCCCGCCGGAAGCAACTCACGGATGTATCGCATGAGTGCGCCGGCGGCGCCCACGGCCAGTGCGTCGTCAGCGTCGATTCCAAATCCCTCGAGCGAGCGCACCACAAAGTGCTCTGCGAGAGTGTCCGCAGCGGTCACGGTCTCGAACTCCCAGCCCTCACGTTCGGTGAGGAGGACGTCGAGGCCGCGGGCGATATCCTGGGCGCCGTTAGTGCCTGCAGCCAGCAATAGCTCTCGCGGCGAAAGTCGCGCTAATGCCGCTATAGTGTCACTTTGATGTGCTGAAATTATACGAAATTCGCCTGTTGATACGTCGATAGCAGCAATCCCGGCTTTGTCGCCTTTAGCGTGGATCGCGCACAGAAAGTTGTTGCGAGCGCCGTCCAGGAGATCATCTGAAAAAGCCGCACCTGGCGTGACAGTCTCCACCACCGCGCGACGCACGATGCCCTTCGCCAGCTTGGGGTCTTCCACCTGCTCGCAGATCGCGACGCGGAACCCCTGTTGCACCAACCTGCGCAAATACTCGCTCACGGCCTTCACGGGAACGCCGGCGAGCGGAACAGCCGACGCGCCGCCGTTGTTCCGCGAGGTGAGCGTCAGTCCGAGGGCGCGGGACGCGGTTTCCGCATCTTCATAGAACATCTCATAGAAGTCGCCCATCCGGAAAAAGAGAATCGCGTCCTTGTGTCGCGCCTTGATTTCCCGGTACTGCTGCATGAGCGGCGTTGCCGACTCAGCGCTCACGGCTTCTCGGCCTCGACGACGAACGCATCGATCTTGGCCGCCTTGAGTTTTGCGACGAGCGACTCCGCTTCGTCCCGGTGCGCGAACCATCCCACGCGCACCCTGTACGGCCTGTCAGCCGACACCCGCGTGTCGTATCCCCTGTCCTTGAGTTTCTTCGCGAGACGATCCGCTTCAGCCCGCGCGTCGTACGCGGCGACCTGCGCCGACCAGCCGCTCTGCTTTGCCGGAGAACTCATCGGCGGCCGAGTCCGCGCGTTTGTCGCCTTCGCGGGTGCGTGTTTCGCCCTTTTTTTTGCGGCGGCCTTTGCCTTCGCAATCGAATCGACGCGCGCAATCGAGTCGGCTTTCACCACCTTCTCGACCGAATCCGCACGCGCGGAATCTGCAGCGTGCTGTGCGGCTGCGCACGGCAGGGCGCGATAGTTGATCTGGTTCGCGAGCTCGACGTCGGCCGGAGCGACATGCCGCTTCGCCTCCACGAGCAGGGCGCAGCCGGGGAGCACTTCACCTGCGTCGATCATCACGCCGCCGAGCAAATATGCAGCAGGGGCGCGCGACGGACCCTCCGGATGTTCGAGCGACAGCCGCTCCAGGTACTGCCTCGCCGCGGCGCGGTCGCCGTGCGTGATTTCCATTTGCGCGAGGCGCAGCAGCGCGTCCTCTTCCCGCGGTGACATCGAATAGTCCACCACGATCCGCAGGTAATCCTTCCGCGCCGAATCGGGAGACGGCGCAACCAGCGCGCGCGCGAACAGTGCCTCGGCGTACTGCGGAGAACCGGTCTTCGTGGCGCCGAGAGCCGAATCGGCGAGCGCGCGGCCTGCCGTCGTGCTTCCATTTTGCACGAGGCGTTGCACCCGGGTGACGAGCGAGTCTTCCACGGTGCCCTGCGCGAGGACCGAGGTCGCAGCGGAGGCCGAGATCAGCGCGCAGATCAGCACGCACAGTCGGCGCATCAGCTTCCTCCTCACGCTGCGGCGCGACGCGACACGCCGGCGGTCATGGAAAGCAGCAGTGAGGTGAGCAACTGTTCCTCCGACGAAAGCCTGGTGTCCTTCAACGCAAGATCCGCGGCCACGAGCAGCGCGATGGCGCGGTCGATCGCCGCAGTGTCCCAATGCCGCAGCGCGTGTACCCACCCTTTCACCGCGTCTCCCCACGGACGTCCGACCAGCGATGACGGATTTTCCTTGAGCAGCGCATACAACTCCCGTTCGAACTGATGCTGTGCGAGCCCGCGTTCGCGAGCCGCCGCCAGCCATCCCATCGCGAGCGTCTGCGTGGTCAGCGCCATCACGATCGAGACTCCGCTCGTTTTCGGCTGTGCGAGAACCCGCTCGAGCAACGCGACAGCATCCGAACTCTTCCGCTGCGCGACCAAGTCGAGGAGGTCGCCGAGTGTTTCGCCGTGGCGCACGCCGACTATCGCCTCGATCGCGGCCGCGTCGATCGGTGCTCCGTTGGTGTAGCTGCGAAGCTTGTCGATTTCGCCGGCTAGCAGCGCGAGATCGTTCCCGGTTGCCGAGCAGAGGAGTTCTGCGGCGGGTTCGTCGATGGTCACGCCGAGTGTCGTCGCGTGGTGCGCCACCCACTTGGCGACATCGCCGTCGGTGAGCGGGCGGAAGTCGATTGCGGTTGCGGCGTCGAGCAGGGGTGCATCTGGTTTCGTTCCGGCAGCCGCGACGAGAAGGAGGAGAGTATCGGCCGCCGGTCGCGCGAGATACTTCGCCAGAACGGTACGCGCGTCTTTCTTCAGCGTGGTGACGTCGCGCACGACCACCACACGGCGTTCGGCCATCATCGGAAGGGAGTCCAGCGCAACACCGAGCGATCCCGCATCGAGGTCACCGGCGCGCAACACATCGAGATTGAAGTCGCGCGTGGCGGGATCGGTCGCGCGGTCGATCACCTCACGAACCTTCGCTTCCTTCAGGTAGTCGTCGTCACCGTGAAAGAGGTAGACGCGGTCGAATGTCCGCTCTTCGAGCGACGATTTGAGGGCGCGCTTCGCCGACGGTGGCATGCGGGG
Source organism: Gemmatimonadaceae bacterium (assembly GCA_050733535.1). Classification (GTDB taxonomy): domain Bacteria; phylum Gemmatimonadota; class Gemmatimonadetes; order Gemmatimonadales; family Gemmatimonadaceae; genus Fen-1231. The sequence continues at coordinate 7,008 of JBOHTH010000277.1, forward strand.
AATATACCGCGCGCAAACGCGCCCCGAACCCTGCGGAGGGCGCGACCGATTGAAGGCTTTTCACCATCATAAGTCCGCGACGCAAGGCAATATGCAGGCGGGCACAGCTCTCGCACATGTCGGTGTGCGTCCGCATCGCGAGCGCCTGAACGGGCGGCAGCGCGGATTCGGTGTAGAGCAAGTGCTGGCGTCGGAAAGTGCGACAGTTCATCGGGTTGGGGTGGGACGTCTACGGTACCCTCACAAACATGCCGGGTTCCGCCCACCCTTCAACGTCCACCCCTACCCCAATGCGCCGCCCGTGCTCTGGTGCCCCACTCCTCACCCCTTACCGCAACGACGGCTCGATGATCTCGGCGAACGAGTTCCGTGCCCGATTGAGCCGCGATTTCACGGTTCCGAGGTTGCAGTGCGTGATCTCGGCGATCTCTTCGTACGAACGCCCCTCGATTTCGCGCAGCATGAACACTTCGCGGTGGTGCGTCGGCAATTGCGCCACCGACGTCTCGACGAGCTCGCGCACATGGCGCTTCCGGAACAAGTCGTCCGGGCGCGATGATGGGTCTTCGAACTCAAGCGGGCGCTCTTCGTCCTCCCACCCCTTGGTCATCGAAGTAAAGAGCACCAGCGGGTTGCGCGAGCGATTGCGCAGTTCGTTCTTCGCGAGGTTCGAAGCAATCGTATAGATCCAGGTCGAGAACTTCTTCGACCGGTCAAAGCGACCGAGGTGGCGGTACACCCGCACGAAGACTTCCTGTACGAGGTCTTCGGCGCGTTCGCGGTCGCCGACGATGCGATATACAAAATTCAGCAGGCGTGTCTGATAACGCTCGACAAGGACGTCGAATCCCCGAGTCTCTCCGTCGAGATAGACATTGACGAGCCCCGTGTCATCCAGCAGGCGAAGGTCGGCGAGCGCGCGGAACCTCGGCGCGATGCGGACTTCTGCCTTCAGAGCGGTGCGTCCCATTGGCGTTATCCCCCGAAGCGAGAACCTGTGAACTCGCGATAGGAGAATGCATACGCCGTGCCGAGGAAATCAGTCTGACGGGCGTTCTGTAAATCAGTGTTTCATAATGAGTTGCAAACGTACACGGCGGGCCACATGTCCAGCCGGCTGGAGGGCACCGTCTCCCTTTCCGGACAGAATTCGACCCACACCGCCGTGTGATGCGCGCGCGCTACGGCCTAACGGCCCGCGCGAAAGCCCGCGACGAAGAGAATGCCGAGCGCGGTTTTCGCATCCTGAATCTCGCCCCGTTCAACCATTTGCAGGGCGTTCGAAAGCGTCACGGTCTCGACTTCAATGAACTCGTCCGCTTCACGCCGTGCCTCGCCGCGGATGAGGCCGGTCGCGAGAAACAGATGTATGCGCTCGTCCGTGAACCCCGGCGTCGTGAACATCGAGGTCAGTGGAACAATGGACTCTGCAGTACACCCGGTCTCCTCGAGGAGCTCGCGCCTCGCGCACTGTTCCGGGCTCTCGCCAGGATCGAGGCGGCCGGCCGGAATCTCATAGAGCGTGCCGCCGGTTGCATAGCGGTACTGCTTGAGCAGCAGCAGCTGCGGATCCGGCCCGGCCGGATCGCAGAGGAATGGAACGATCGCGCTCGCTCCCGGGTGGCGGATGATTTCGAGCTCGCCGGTGGTCCCGTCGGGAAAGCGCACCCGGTCCACGTCGAGGCTGATCACCTTGCCCGTGTGAACCCGCGTCGTCGCGATGCGTGCGCCGTCGGTCACGAGCGCCTCATCCCGGTATGCCATTCTCCGCGGGAGCTTCATGCACGTGCACGGTGCCCAAGCCGAGCTGTTCCATCGGGCCCCGGATAACTGCACCGTCACCCACGGCGGCGATGAGGAGTGCGTCGGGGTGGAGGAATGTCTGTGCAGCGCGCAGCACGTCGTCCGCCGTCACCGCGCGAATGCGCTCGCGATACCGCGTGTAGTAGTCGTCGCCGAGGCCGTAGACCTGCGCAATGGCGACCGCCTGCGCAACGGCGTTCGTCGTTTCGTAGCGGATGGGAAACACGCCGTCGAGATACGCCGTGGCCAGGGAGAGTTCACTGGCGCTCACTTTTTCTTCGCGCATCCTCGTGATTTCATTGACGATCTCACGCGTGGCAGCATCGCTGACTTCGGTCTTCACCGCGGTCGAGACGACGAACGGGCCGGCGCCGCGGCGCCACTCGAACGCGGACCGTGCGCCATACGTGAATGCGTTTCGCTCGCGGAGGTTGAGGTTGATGCGCGACGAGAACAGTCCGCCCAGGAGCGCGTTCATCACCACGATCGGGAAGTATTCCGGGTGGCTTCTCGGCACGCCGGCGTGGCCGACGCGCAGCTCCGACTGCGGTGCACCACTCTTGTTCACGATGTGCACCTGTCGCCCAGCCTGCGCCACGCGATCGTCCACCCGCGCGACGCTCGCCGCCGTGCCACGCCACGCTCCGAACGCGCGTTCGGCCAGCTGCACCGCCCGGTTCCCGGTCACATCTCCCGCGAACACGAGTGTTGTTGCACCGGGGACATACCTCGCGGCGTGAAACGCCCGAAGCTGGCCCGCGTCGAGCGCGCGTACCGTCGTCAT
>JBOHTH010000278.1:0-7680 GCA_050733535.1 Gemmatimonadaceae bacterium
GGCTGTAGTCGATCGTACACTTTGCGTCGCGCGGCGCGATGGACATCGACGGGCTGTCGTACGCGCGCATCGAGCAGCTGCTCGATGCCGGGTTGATTCACGACACCGCGGATCTCTACGAGCTGAAGGAGGCCGACATCGCAGCGCTCGAGCGGTTCGCCGAGAAGAGCGCACAGTCGCTGGTTGAGGCGATCGCCGCGTCGAAGAAACAGCCGCTGTCGCGCCTGCTGTTCGGGCTCGGCATCCGTCACGTTGGCGCAGAAGCTGCCGCGCTGCTCGCGAGGAACTTCGCGACGCTCGACGCACTCGAGCGGGCCGCCGCTGACGAGATCGAGAGCGTGCACGGGATCGGGCCTGCGATCGCCGCCTCGGTGCACGCATATTTCCAGGACAAACGCACCGCGCGGCTGATCGCGCGGCTTCGCGCCCAGCATCTGACGTTCGCAGAGCCAGTCCGGGCGGCGGCCGGAAATGCCTTCAAGGGGCTGACAGTCGTCATAACCGGGACCCTGCCGACGCTCAGCCGCCCCGAAGCGAAGGCGTTGATCCAGGACGCCGGAGGCAAAGTGACGGATTCGGTGTCGAAGGCCACGAAGCTGCTCGTCGTGGGCGCGGACGCCGGAAGCAAGCTCGACAAGGCGCGCGAACTCGGCATCGATACCATTGATGAGGCCGAACTCTTGCGCCGTCTCGGGAGATAGAGGTTTCTTTCACCGCCATGGGAACCAACGTGGACCTTTCTTCATCCCAACTCGTCGCACTGCCGCGCGCGTCGCTCGCCGCGCTTCGTGCCGCACTGATCCGCGATACGGGCGGCGCATTCGCGACGTTCCTTCAGGAAGCCGGATACGCGGGCGGCGACGCCGTGTTCTCGGCGTTCGCCGGCTGGCTCGCGGCGCGTGGCGTGGCCGACGTCGAGTCGCTCGACGTGGCTGCCTATCAGTCACACGCGACCGATTTCTTTCGGCAGATGGGATGGGGATCACTTTCGATCACCCCGCTGCACGACGTCGTTGCGATGGTGGATTCGGCGGACTGGGCGGAGTCGGATCCGGCGAGCGAGTTGCCGTACCCTTCGTGTCACTATACGACGGGACTGTTCGCCGATTTTTTCGGGCGCACCGCGGACGCGCCGCTGGCGGTGCTCGAGGTGGAATGCCGATCGTCGGGGAGTCACCAGTGCCGGTTCCTGGTGGGATCGGCAGAGGTGATGGGACACTTGTACGACAGGATGGCGGGGGGGGCGACGTACGACGAAGCGGCGCTTGATTTGGCCTAAGGAGGTCGACCCGCTGCGGGGCGCGGAGGAGGAATCGGGATGGGGAACTCGACCCGAGGCGGGGTGCGGAGGAGGAACTTGGGGCAAGAACTTTCGACCCGGTGCGGAGTGCGGAGGAGGAACGTGGATCTGAACGGCAAAGAGCGCGAGCCCATTGGGTCGCGCTCCTTTTGCATTCGCTTCAACTCGGACCTAAGGCCCTGAGTTCAGCACTCCATTTCCGCGCTCCGCGCCGGGCCGAGTTCCGCACTCCTCCTCCGCACTCCGCCGCGGGTCGAACTCCCTACTCGTATTTCGGATTCGGGAGCAACTCTCCGTCCACGATAATCTCCTTGTCCCACGGCAAAACGATGGTACTCTCCGTCTCCAGCCCGAAAAAATCCGGCTGGTAATCCCCCGTCTTGAAACTCACCGCCGACCTTACATCTTCGGCGCCTGCGCCGAGCAGCGCTGCGATCGCGAGACGAAGTGTCTCGCCCGACCCGCAGGTCTCATCGACCACCAGCACGTGCTTGCCGCGAACTTCAGAGGGTGCGGCGCCGAACACGGCTGGCGTCGCGCGCACCGTCTCCGCCTGATAGCGGCGGCTCACGATCATCGAGTGGAACGGGCGGTCGAGCATCGCCGCCACCGCTGCGCCGGGCACCACACCGGCCGTCGCAATACCAACCACCATATCGGGGTTGTACTCGCGCCCCACCTTCAGCGCGAGCGCGCGCGACAGCTCGCCGAAGAGCGGCCAGTCGACGTTGAACACGTCCTTCGCGGGGCGAGCGGGCTTCTTTCTGGGCATTTTGGAAGCTATGTCAGCGAGATGATCCGTGCCAAAACGGCCCACCAGAGCGTCTTTTTAGGAAATGTCATGGATTAGCCGCCTGCTCGGCGGAGAGACCAAGAGCGACGTCCGTGCGCAGCGCCTCGATTATCTTAACGAGGCGCTGGTTCTGGAGCGTCAGGGCGACTACGACGCCGCCCTGACGTCTTATCGCCTGGCACTCCGCGACACGCCGAACGACCTGCGTGTGTTGCAGAACATGGCGATCGCATTCTCCCGGACCGGCCGGTTGGAAGAGGCCGTGCGCGCCTACCGGCGTGCACTCGAAATAGACCCGGCGCTGTCCGGCGCGCATTATGGACTCGCTTTCCTGCTCGTGAAACGCGGCGACAGCGTCGGCGCGGAGAAACATCTGCTCGCTTTCCTGTCTCAGCCGCCTTCGGGCGAAGAAGCCGAACGCTGGATCCGCCACGCTCAAGCGACGCTCGAGCAGCTGCGGAATCCCGCCGCTGGCGCACCGCCGCCAGGTCAAGAATAACCGAGGGGTAACGTGGGTCAGATTCTCGCGGTAGTCAGTCAGAAGGGCGGAGTCGGCAAGACCACGACGGCGGTCAATCTCGGAGCGGCGCTCGCACGCCGCGGCCTCAAGACGCTGATCGTGGACGTCGACCCGCAGGGTTCGGTGCGCTACGGCGCGGCGCTCAAGAGGGGCCACGCGTCATACGGCTTCGCCGACTACCTGAACGGCACGCGGCCGCTGCGAGACGTCATTCTGCCGACGGCCCTTCCCTGGCTCCGCGTGATGCTCGTGGGCACCGTCACCGACGACGCCGACCACACGGACTACGCCCGCCGCATCGCCGAGGGTGACCTGCTTCCGAAAATGCTCGAGGCGGCGCGCGAACGCTGCGATATCGTCGTCGTCGACACGCCGCCCGGCCTCGGCCCGATCACGCGCCGTGCGCTCGAGTCAAGCGACCGCGTGCTCGTGCCGCTCCAGTGCGAACCGCTTGTCCTGCAAACAACGCCGCAGATCCTGCGGGGTATACAGGACGTGGTCGCACACAACGCCCGGCTCACGCTCGACGGCATCCTCCTCACAATGTACGAGGCGGGAAATCCCGCGTGCGAGCAAACCGAGAAATACCTGCGCGACCACCTCCCCCGGAGCATGGTGTTCGACCTCGTGATCCCGAGAAGTCCGGCGGTGAGCGAGGCCTTCGCCGCCGGACAACCCGCGGTGCTGCGTGCGCCGAGCGACCCGGGATCGCAGGCATACGTCCACCTCGCAGCGCTGGTGGCGGAGCGACTGGAGCAGTGAGGCGTGGGCGGCTGGTGCGGCTGATCGCTCCGCTCGCGGTCGCGCTCGCCGCAGTGATGGGAGGCTGCACCGACGTGTCCGTGAGCCCCACCAACGTCACCGCGCTCGAGTTCGACTCGCTTCCCTACCCCGCCGTCGTCACGGGAGACACGCTCCGCGATTCACTCGGGCTTGCGGCCGGCCTGCATGCGATCGCATTCAACGGCGCGGGCAGCGTGATCCCGAACGCGCCGATCGTATACATCGCGCTCGACTCAGGGCTGACCGTCGGTCCGGGCGCGATCGTCACAGCCCAGCTGCGCAACGGCCCGGTCCGCATCATCGCATCGGTGCCCGGACTGCAGACGAGCCCGCAAAGGCTCATCGTCGCTCGCCGCCCGGACACAGTGCTGGTAACGCCGCTCGCGAACGACACCCTCTTCTACACACCGCTCGACAACGCCGCGACGAACGTGACGCCCGCGCTCACGCTCCAGGTCGCGACGTACGACACGGTCGGCTCCGTCGCCGGCTCGCAAGGATGGCTGGTGTCGTACCAGTTGATCTTTCATGGCCAGACGCTTGCCCCGACGGACACGACGGTTGCCGCCGTCTGGAATTCTGGCAACCAGCCTTCGCTGATCGATACCACAGCGGCTGACGGCACCGCCTCGCGCGTCATTCGCGTGCACTCGACCGGCTTGCCCACCGCGACGGAATCGCTGACGGTCGTGGCGAGTGTCCACTATCGAGGCGCGCCGGTGCCGGGGAGTCCGGTGACATACCTCATCCAGCTGCGACCCAAGTAACTACGGCGAGGAGCGAGGCGCCCGATGAAGCTTTGACAGCGCCGGCATCGCCTCGCGCTCGCCAACCCAGTTCGCTTCATCTCGCGCGAGTATTTCGATCCCCTCGGGCACGTCCGCGGTCGCGGGGGCGACCAGCCGCCCGCCCGGCGCGAGCGCCTTCACGGCCGACCCGAGCAGCGCGGGCGTCGCCAAGTCGAGCACGATGCCGCGCACGCACGACTCCGCCAGCGGAATCCGGTCGCCATGGCCGGCGATCACGCCGCTCGCGCCAAGAAAGTCCGCGGTCCCGGAGAGCGCGATGAACCGCGATTGCGGCGAGAGCTCCGCGAGCTCCTCAATAAAGTACGCGCTGATGCAGTCGAGCAGATACAGCCCCCCGCGATCGTCGAGCCCCAGCAGCGCGCCCACGCGAAGCATCCGGTCGCGCGACAACACATCCGCCGTGATCATCGGCGCGATGAACGACTCTCCGAGCCGCACCACGCCTTCGCTGACCGGAAACTCAGCGTGACACACCGGGCAGCCCAGCGTCCCTTCTACGATGTGCCGGTCCACGGTGCGCGACGCCGTCGCGATCAGCGGCGACGGTTCGTGATCGTTCGGACATCGGAGTTTCTCGAGCAGCTCGACGAACATGGCGCGCTACGACCGCGAAAGCCGCAGCTCATCCACGTTGACGCCCGGCGGCTGGCCCACCGCGAACATCACCGCCGCCGCCACGTCGTCAGCGCGCAACATCTCCGTGCGCGACGGAAACTTTCCCCGCACGCCCGGCTCCAGCCCATCCCAGATCCCGGTGTCCGTTGCGCTCGGCGACACGAGCGTCGCGCGCACACCGCTGCCCTTCGTTTCCGCGCGCAGCACCTCGTGCACCGCGCGCGCGCCGAACTTGCTCGCCGAGTAGCCGGCGTTTCCCGGAATCACGGCGCGGTCCGCGACTGAGCCGATCGTCACGATGTGTCCCGCATGCGCTGCTTTCATCGCCGGCAGGAACGCGCGGATGAACGAAAACGGCGCGACGAGATTCAGGTCGAGCATCGCGGCGAAGTCATCGACCGCAAGTTCATGCGCCGCCCCGACCCTGAAGATCCCGGCGTTGTTCACGAGAATCCGCGGCGCGCCACCGAACTTCGCGACGATCGCATCCGCGGCCCCGCCGATCGCCGTCGCCTGCATCAGGTCGCACGGGACGGCGAACGCCCCGGCCCCGAGGCCGGCCGCGAGTTTCTCGAGTGCCGCACGGTCCCGCGCGACGAGCGCGACTGACGCCCCCGCCGCAGCGAGCGATCGTGCGACCGCCTCGCCGATCCCGCGCGATGCGCCGGTGACGGCCGCCGCCACTCCCTCGAGCGACCCGCCGCCGGCCACGCGCGCGGGACTCACCGCAGCGGCGTGGACGGCGTGTACGCGAGGCGGAGAAACTCGTCGCGCGTCTTGGCGTCGTCGCGGAACGACCCGCGCAGCGCCGAGGTGATCGTCTTCGAGTTCTGCTTTTCCACGCCGCGCATCATCATGCAGAGGTGATACGCCTCGATCACCACGCCCACGCCGAGCGGCTTGAGGACCTCCTGGATCGCAGCCGCCACCTGCTCGGTGAGGCGCTCCTGCACCTGCAGGCGGCGCGCGAACATGTCCACGATGCGCGGCAGCTTGGAGAGGCCGACGATGCGGCCGTCGGGGATGTACGCGATGTGCGCCTTCCCGAAAAACGGCAGCATGTGGTGCTCGCAGAGCGAGTAGAGTTCTATGTCGCGCACCATGACCATGGACTGGTGCGCCTCGTCGAATACCGCGTCGCCGACAATTTCGTTCACGTCCATTTCGTAGCCGCGGGTGAGCCAGAGCATGGACTCGGCGACGCGATGCGGCGTCCTTACGAGCCCCTCGCGCTCGGGATCTTCGCCGAGCAGGCCGAGCTCGTTGTGGACCATCTCCTCCAGCTGCGCCGTGCACCCCGCGCGGAGCACTTTTTTTCCGTGATGCGCCGCGGCGCCGTTTCGCGCAGGCGCCGCTCCGTTCCGCTTGGGCTTAGCGCCCTTCATAGTCGACATAGTTGTTCTCCGTTTCCCATAGGCGAAGCCGGGTGAGCCGCGCCGGCTTCAGCGCCGGTTCGAGGCGGCGCCAGCACGCGACGACGATGTTCTCGGTCGTCGGATTGACGCCCGCCATGAAGGGAACGTCGAGGTTGAAGTTCTTGTGGTCGACGAGGTCGATGTACTCCCGCTCGACGATGCGCTTCACCAGACCCAGGTCGATCACGTATCCGGTCACGGCGTCCGGCTCGCCGGTGACGGACACTTCGAGCGTGTAGTTGTGCCCGTGCCAGTTCGGGTTGTTGCACTTGCCGAAGAGACGCGCGTTTTCTTCGTCGCTCAGCGCGGGATTGTGGACGCGGTGCGCGGCGTTGAAGCGCAGGAGGCGGGTGACGGTAACGATCGGCACGAGAGGAAAGCTAACGGATGCTGACGGGCTCCGTCCGCGTCAGACCCACTCGACCGGCACCCGGTACGCCTCGAACGCTCGGTCCGACGTGAGGATCGTGAACCCCTCGTCGATCGCCTGCACGATGAGCAGACGGTCGAACGGGTCCGGGTGGTGCCGTGGGAGCGCGCGCAGCAGGTCGCCGTGGCGGACGGACGTCGGGAGCGAGCGGAATCCGTACATCTCGGCGACATCCTCCACCGCATCGGGGAACCGCAGCTTGCCGAGTGCCTGCTTGATGGCGACCTCCCACGCACTCACCGCGCTGACAGCCACGATGTCCGCTCGCTGAACAGTCTTGACGGCCGGACCGGGCAGCGTCCCGGCATGCCAGCGGATGAGTGCGTTCGTGTCGAGCAGGAGTCTCACTCGGCCGACCCGCCGAAAAGCTTCAGGACGTCGGCTGGGAGGGGCGCATCGAAGTCGTGGGCGATCCGGATTCCTTTTCCTTTTCCGGGTATCCGCAGGTTGCGTCCCTGGCCAGGATCGAGCGGCACGAGACGCGCCTTGGGCTTGCCCGACTTCGAGATAGTGATCTCGCGGCCCGCCGAGGCGAGATCGACGAACTCCGAAAGATGGGTCTTGGCGTCGTAGAGGCTCACGGGCTCGTGCACGCGACGACGTTTTTTGGGAGTGGCCATGAGTGTGAGCGCTCCGGACGGGGAGAGCGAGGAATGTAATGGCTTTGACCAATCTGGTCAAGATTGCAGCAGGGAAACTCACCCCCCAAATGACGAAAGCCCCACCCGGAGGTGGAGCTTTCGCCCCCAAAGAGAACGAAGGGGAGTTTTTGAAGCCCTGTCGAATGTATGAGGCCCTCACCCTGCCTTCCGCCTTCCCGCCGTGCGGGCATGACGTCAACAAAGCGTATCGGACCCACTCGGAGGACTTATCGGCTCAAAAAGTAAGCCCCTTCGTTCCTGCTGAGAAAGAAGCTAGGTTCGTGTACAACGAGCGTCAATCACGATGCCTGTAACGGGACGGCGAAATGGATCTCGGAATCATCGCGGCAATCGCAATGCTCATCGTCTGGGCG